>CAZAHC010000174.1:0-7249 GCA_964484595.1 uncultured Fibrobacteraceae bacterium
CTGGATTCCGGGGAGTTCCTGGAGAAGTACACACAGCTGCCGATCGAGAAGAACCAGAAGTACCCCATCGTGCAGTTCAAGATGAACGACGCCGAGGGCCTGCCCTGCCAGCTGGTCAGCGACGCCGGCTGCACGATCTACGGGGACCGCCCCTGGCCGTGCCGGATCTACCCGGTCGGCATGGCCTCGCCCAAGGACGACCAGACCGGCGAGGAGTTCTACTTCCTGATGAAGGAGGATGTCTGCCAGGGGTTCGCCGAGAAGACCAAGTGGACGATCCGCGAGTGGCTCGCCAACCAGGGCATAGAGCCGTACGACGAGTTCGGGCGGCTATTCAAGGAGATCACCCTGCACGACTACTTCGGCAAGGGTAAGGTCCTCTCTCCCCAGAAGATGGAGATGTTCTACACGGCCTGCTACGACCTGGACAAGTTCCGCCGCTTCGTCTTCGACAGCACCTTCCGGAAGCGTTTCCAGATCGACGAGCCGGCCCTGGCGGCGATCAAGGAGAACGACGAGGAGCTGCTGCGGTTCGCCTTCCGCTGGCTGAAGTTCTCGCTGTTCGGCGAGGAGACGATCACCATCCGCCCCGAGGCCCTCGGGCCCCAGAGCACCCCGCCTAAAAGCTGATACCGACAAAACCGTACCCACCCCCCTCGTTCGCTTCGTGCTGCGCAAGGCGCTCCCGAGGGGGGTGGGTACGGTTTTGCGAGCCTCAGCTATCAGGCGGCGTGGTCTGGGGCCCTATCGGTAAAGTGTTTTCAGCTGGCCCCAGGAGCCTGGTTCGACCGGGATCGGGGGGTCGCCGTTGATCACCGCCACAGGTAGATCGACCGAGCCCGAGGCAGGATACAGCGAGTGATCCTGGCCGTAGGGATCGTCGACCCGGTACATCGGTAGCTCGAAGCTGTAGCCGCCGACGTGAAGACCGATGGGGCCCTCGGCCCAGACGGTGACATCCAGGGTCGCCAGGACAAAGATGGGCTGCAAGGCCGGCAGGGGCGGGTCGGGAGTCACGAGAAACGAGAAGGATGGACCTCCCGGCGGCATGTTGTTGGCGAGGTTGATACCGTAACTTGGTGAACCCCAGATCACTACCTCGAACACGGGCGTGAAGACGGAACCTTCCCACAGCGCCAGGCCCCCCACCTGGGAGGGGTTGGTGGCGATGAGGTAGGCAACGACCGTTTCCCCCAGCTCGGCGGTGGCGGTGACCTGGGTGGCTTCCTGGTCGAAGTAGATCCCGATCCCGTCCGGACAGGGGTCGATCTGGGCCAGGCTGGTGGCGGCCAGCAGGAGTCCGGTCAGCATTGTGAGCAAGTACCTGGTTTTCATCAGCCTGTTTCCCTTTCGCTTGCTGAATTCGCCTATTTCACGAGGCTCCCTTTTCTGCTGATCACTTCGCCCGCGGTTTCCAGCCGGAAGAGGTAGGTGCCTGCGGCGGCCGGTTCGCCCCGGTCGTTCCGGCCGTCCCAGACGATGGTGTGCGGGCCTGCCGGCCGCGGCTCGTCGAGCAGGGTGCATACCAGCCGGCCGCGCAGGTCGAACACGGCCAGCCGGACCGGACCCGGGGCGGGCAGGGTGAAGCCGAGGCCGGCGGCCGGGTTGAAGGGATTGGGAACGGGTCCGTCCAGCCGGAGGACGGTGTCGTGGGGCGGAACGTCCGTCAGCCCGCTGACCGCACACAGCGAGACGTTGTCGAAGTAGGGGGCGGGCGTCGGGTCGAGTTCGCACCAGTGCCACATCGGCAGCTGGTGGGCGCCGAGGGCGAGCTGGACGAAGGTGCAGCCGGGAACCATGAGGTCGGTGATGATCCTCTGGCCGCGGATGTACTGGGGGCCGCCGTAGTAGAGAAAGTCGTCGTCCTGCCAGGCGCTCCAGCCGCTCTCGCCGGTCGGGTCGCTGGTCGACCGGACGTGCCAGACGTAGCAGATGCCGGGAGAGGTGCAGCCGAGGGTCTCGTGGCTGTAGACGCCGAATCGGAAGATAACCTGGTCGAACTCACCCTCGGGCCAGGCGATGGGGGGCGACCAGATCTCGTTCTCCAGCTCGAAGCTCGGCCCCAGCAGGCCACCCTCGCAGTTGACGCACCAGCCCCCCGGACCGTAGCACCAGGTGGTGCACGGCGTGCCGCCGGTGCCGGGAACCACCACGCCGTCGTCGATGAAGGCGAACTGGGGAGTGTCGTTCTGCCGGTCGGGATCCAGGTCGTCCAGCAGGGGCCAGACCTGGGCGAACTGCCCCACGGCGGGCGAGATGGTGATCTGCCACTGTACCGGGTCGCCGGGTTCGCAGGTCTCGGTGCCGCCGATCTGGACCGGCCCGGTGCCCTGATCGAAGAAGATCTCGATCAGATCGATCTGGGCCGCGCCCGCCGTCGCCCAGAAACAGTCCGCGTCGGACCAACCGCCGTCGGACTCGAAGGCCCAGCGCAGGTGCACCTGGTCGTTTTCCTCGCCGACGAAGTCGGCCGGCTCGAGGGTGAAGACCTCGGCCACGACCACGGAATCCTGCTGGCCGTTGAAGGTCGCCAGCTCTCGCATGCCCGCCGCATCCTCGTACTGGAGGTAGAGGAAGTCGTAACCGGGCTCGTTGTCGTAGTTGAGGACCGCCTGCACCTGCACCGAGACCGGCGCTCCCGGATCGGGGACCTGGCCGTACCAGTCGAGCCAGTCCTGGTAGTCGTTACCGTAGCCCTCGGCGGGATCGCCCGGGTGGCAGGGCTCGAACGTCTCCCCGCACCACCAGGCGTGGTTGCCAGGGGTGCCGGGATCGAGATTGGCGCAGTTGAAGGTGTCGATGTGCCAGTGGGGGTCGTCGGCGAAGGAAAGATCCACCCCGGTCCAGCCCTGCGGGTCGGGCAGGCCGGCCGCGGTCTGGAACTTGCCGGCCAGCGCGCCGGGGCCGCCGTAGACAAAACGAGTGTCCTGGGCGAGGCCGGCGGTCGCGGAGGATAGGGTAAGCCAGGAAATCCCCAAAAGCATCCGCCACGACACTTCTTCTGTCCTCCCGAGCCGCCGATTGCCCTCGCCCAGGACTGGGGCATCACCCTGGATTCGGACGACCGGCGGATATCTAACGCTCCCCCTGGAAAAAAAAGGCCCGGAGGATCACCTGAGTGCGGAAAGGTAGCCCAGCAGGCCACCGCCGCCGGCGAGACCCATCACGAAGAAAACCGTCAGCGCCACCAGCGAGATCAGCACCAGCACGCCGCAGATGGTGAAGTAGGTCTTCAGGCGGTTCTGGGCCTCGATGAGCTGCAGCTTGTCGCCACTGATCTGAGCGACCTCGACGGCCCCGGCGGCCTTGAGCAGCAGGACGCCCATCCAGATCGGCAGCCAGCAGACCAAGAGCCCGACCAGGGTGATCGCCAGCAGGATCCCGTGGACGATGCTCAGGACCCCGACCAGCTTCAGCCAGCCCTTGGCCTGCCACAGCGGCAGGCAAAGTTCCTTGACCAGCGGTTCTTCCCTGCCTGGCGACCGGTCCGGGCCGGTTTCGAATTCGTTCATGCCACCCTTCCTTGCCCTGGTTTTCACCCGGATTTTACCATGAATTCACCGTTGGCTGGTTGAGAACATGAAGCGCTCCTATCAAAACGCACTTCGGGGCGAGGCCGGCAATCCCGGGTCATTTTGGTCTTGTGCCCTGCGGGTGCATCGGGCAATTTTAGCGCCGTGAGATCCACTACCGGGTGCGAGGGGAGCTGCAGCCGGTCCGGTCTCGACCGAGCTCCTCCTGCCGCTGGCTGCCTGCCGACCCTCAAGGAGGTCCAAAGTGGCGCAGAAGGGATCGATCCGTTTCCTGGTTTTGGCCACCGCCCTTGTCCTGCCCGCCGCCTGGTTCACCACGGCCCTGGCGGGGGAGGAGAGCAGCGATCCGCTGGCCGGCGTCAAGTTCGAGATGAAGGCCTACTTCGACTACTCGAGCGGCCTGAGGGGGCTGCCCGACGGTGGACAGGACGGCTTCAACCGCTTCCACGTGACCCGGGGCTATTTCACCGTCAAGAAGCAAGCGAACGACTGGCTGTCGGCCCGCATCACGATGGATATCCACCAGGACGACAGCGGTGATTACAAGCGCCGCGACAAGTACCTCTACGCCGAGATCCTGCCCGGCGACTTCGGCTTCCTGACTCATCTGAAGTCAGAGATTGGCATCGGCCACATGCCGTGGCTCGATTTCGAGGAGCACATCAACCTCTATCGCTGTCAAGGCACCATGGCGATCGAGCGCGCCGGCACCTTCAACTCCGCCGATGTCGGCGTCAGTCTGCGGGGATACCTGGGCGGGAAGCTGGTCGATGCGAAGGCGAAGACCGGCAACAAGAAGTACGCCGGCCGTTACGGCAGCTGGCACGTCGGGGTGTACAACGGCGGCGGCTACCACGCCGAGGAGGCGAACGAGAACAAGGTGGTCGAGGGACGTCTGACCGTTCGCCCGTTGCCGGAAATCCTGCCCGGCCTGCAGCTGAGCGGGCTGATCCTGGACGGAAAGGGCAACGGCCAGAAGACCGACAAAGACGAGGACGGGAATGTCCTCAAGACCTACGACACGCCGGACTACCGGGTAGCCCTGGGCATGGTCAGCTACGAGCATCCCCGGGTACAGGCGACCGCCCAGGTCTTCCGGACCAGGGGCAACGCCAAGGGCAAGTGGTACGGCGACGACGGCAAGGCACTGAAGGCCCAGGGTTACTCCGGCTTTCTGAACCTGAAGGTGCCGGGGACGGATGGGCGGCTGAACCTGTTCGGACGCCTCGATCACTTCGACGCCGATCGGTGCGGCGTCATTGCCGACAAGACCGCCTACAAGATGACCATAGGCGGGGTCGCCTACGATCTGCACAAGGGCAACCTGGTCTTGCTGGTCCTCGAGTCCACGTCTTACGAGGAGAACTTCGTGGAAAAGGGAGAGGTCCCCAGCGAGGAGCCGGTCAGGCTGGGCGACGACCAGAAGGTCCAGCTCGTCTTCCAGATCAATATTTAGGGCCGGATGTAAGAACTCGTTTCCTTCTGGTCGTCCTCCCCGTCGGAACCGACCCGGAGCAGGGCGATGCCGGTGGTCAGGAGCGGGCCCATGAAGAAGATGATGACCATGGGACGACCCTTGCCGAAAGGATCGCTGAACACCTCGTAGAGCCCGAAGAAGTAGACGAAGAACGCAGCGAGACAGACCAGAATCACGCCCGCCACCCGGGGCCAGCGCCGGGCCGCCCAGGCCATCAGGAAGAACGGCACCGTTATCAGGGCGCCCATCAGGTAGCCGAGCAGTTTCCCGTCCTGGGCGGCAGACGCCAGGGCGAAGATCAGCCAAGCCACGCCGAAGATGAGCAGCATTCGCGTGGCCATCTTCTGGGCTCCCCAGTAGGCAAGCAGCGAGCTGAGCAGCCAGGTGAACCAGAGCACGGCCAGGATCAGCTCCACCGGCGGCCCCGGATCGCCGGTCACGGTCTCGTGGGAGCGGTAGTACGCCGCCAGCAGGAAGGCCACCAGCCCGGCGGCCAGGAAGCCGTGGTAGCCGGCGCGCCGCTGGGCCTCCATCTGGAACTCGTCCTTGTCCCTGAGCCAGCCAAGCTCACGCAGGATTCCCGGGCCGAAGGTCCCCAGCCCCACAAGGGCGATGAAGCCCCAGTCGATGGCCGTCAGGCAGAAACCGGCAATGCAGATGCCGCCCGCGATCAAACCGACGGGCCTGGGGTGCCACCAGCGACGCTGGCTCGAGTTATTCATTGTCCTGCTCCCTTTCCAGCTCGAAGAGATCCTCCACCGGTACCCCGAATACCTCGGCCATCTTGAGAGCAAGCCCCACCGAGGGGGCGTAGCGCCCTTTTTCGATGGAATGAATGGTCTGGCGAGTGACCTCGAGACGATCGGCCAGCTCCTGCTGGGTCATGCCGTCGGCCAGGAGCCGGTGGCGCTTCAGGTGGCTGATGATGTGGTAGCGAGGTTTCATGGAAGGTAGTGTATAGTTAACTTTACATCATGTCAAGCTTATTTTACATCAGCGCGGCAGGTCCTTCCTGATTTATCCGGGCTGGGGCCTGGTACGGGAAAAGGCCCCGGCCAGCACGTAGGCCGCCTGCAGGTAGGAGGTCGGGCAGAGCGGAAAGCACTCCTTGCAGCCTTCGCACTCCCGGGCGGCAATTTCCGGGATGAAGCAGATCTCTTTCCTGATGCCCCGCTCGATGAAGCCGACCGCGTTCTTCTTCTTCACCTCGGCGCAGTACCTGACGCACAACCCGCAGTGAATGCAGAACGAGGCCTCCTTCGCGTAGCGGTCCCTGTCCGCGCCGTACTCCGCGGCCAGTTCCTGCAACGGGGGGGAGTCCGGGGCGTGCGACAGAAGCAATTCGAGGATGGTCTTGCGAATCCGGTCGATCTTGGCCGATCGGGTGGTGATTTTCAGGTCGGCGGCGACCGGGTAGGCGCAGGCGGCGACGAGCTGAGCGCGGCCGCCGGCTACCGCTTCCACGATGCAAAGCCGACAACCGGCGTAGGGCTCCAGCTTCTCGTGCCAGCAGAGCGTGGGTATGGCTATTCCGGCGTCGCGGGCGGCGACGAAGACGGTCGTCCCTTCCCTGGCGGTTACTTCCTTGCCGTCGATCTGCAAGCGGAGTTCACTCATTTTTTATTACGCTTTCTTACAATTGTTCTTTCCGCCTCGGGGATGGGAGCGGGAACCGGTTCGCCGGAGATCTTGGTTACCGCTCCGAACTTCGGCGGGCACACCTCCAGGCAGGTTCCGCAGTTGTTGCATTTATCCTGATCGATGACGTGGATCGTCTTCTTGGCGCCGTCGATGGCCTCCTCCGGACACTTCTTGAGGCAGATCAGGCAGGCCAGGCACCTGGTCGGGTCGATGTAATAAGAGATCAGCTCCTTGCAGGACAGGGCCGGGCAGCGCTGCTCGTTGATGTGCGCCTCGTACTCTTCCCGGAAGTAACGAAACGTGCTGAGAAACGGGTTGGCGGCGGTCTTGCCCAGGCCGCAGAGGGAGGCCTCGGCCGCCGTCTCGGCCAGTTCCTCCAGAAGCTCCAGGTCGCCCGGCTGCCCCTGGCCGGTGGTGATGTTAGTCAGGATCCGGTGCATCTTCCGCAGGCCTTCCCGACAGGGGACGCATTTCCCGCAGGATTCGTCGGTGAGGAAGTTGATGAAGTACCTGGCGACATCGACCATACAGGTGTCCTCGTCCATCACGATCATGCCGCCCGATCCCATCATCGAGCCGGCCGCGGTTAGCTCGATGA
>CAZAHC010000175.1:0-7236 GCA_964484595.1 uncultured Fibrobacteraceae bacterium
GCTGCATGAGGTCCGGGGGCCGTGGAGAGTTTCAACTAGGAATGGGATTGACTCCCGGAGCCAAAGCCTGGCGTGTAAACGCTCCCTTCGATTGCCGGGGAGGCTGGCGTTGTGATATCCACAATCAGAAGATTCCCACCGAACGCGACATAAGCGTAGTCCCCCCTAACAGCGACGCTCCGGGGACAGCCAGGTTCGTTGGTACGTCCTGCCCAATGCAAGTATTCGCCGTAGTCGATGCACTGGCACTGGACGACGGCCGGGCAGGGTCCACACATGCAAATCATCGTCACGGCAAGGGCCACAAGGCAGAAACACGCTTGCCAGGCACCACCGCGCGGGAAGACAGCGCGGCCAAAAGGAAGTGATAGGACAATATCGGTGAGAACGAATTCGGATGGCCTTTGCATAATGACTCCCCCCAAGGCTCATTCAGAATAACAAAATCCGTATGCAACATGCCGCATCTTGGATAATCGAAAGGCCCATCCCAGCACTGGCCTTTCTCCCCCAGCCGATTATACCTGAAAGGCTCACAGAAATCAGGCTTATCCGAACCGCACAATCCCTGGTCGCCACGGAGGATAATCCTTGGGTTTTTCCCCCTTCGCGCCGAAAATCAACCAGGCTCGGTCCGGGAACACCCGAGCCGGGCCAGATGCGTCTCACGGAACAAGGAAGCGACCATGTCCCGGCCCCTGAAATTCGGCCTTGCTCTCGGCAGCGGCGGCGCGCGCGGCCTCGCCCACGCCGGGGTCCTGCAGGTGCTCGAAGACGCCGGTTTGCAGCCCGACGTCATCGCCGGCACCAGCATGGGCGCCATCGTGGGCGGGCTCTACGCCGAGTATCCCAACGCCGCAGTTACCTGGAAACGGCTGCTGAGCTACGTCAACGACGCGGATTTCGCCTCCTCCTGGTCGGCCTTCATCTCCAAGGAATCGGGAGGCAACCACCTGGCGATCGAGCCACCGGGGCGGCTGCAGGGTTTCATCGACTTCGTGCAGCGGAAGGTCATCGCCGTCAAGACCGTCACCCGTCCTTACCTGCAGGAGCGGGAGCGGCTGAACCGGCCGCTGGAGAATCTCTTCCAGTGCCGCTACTTCAGTGACCTGAAGATCCCCTTCGCCGCGGTGGCGGTGGATCTCGTCTCGGGTCAGCGGGTCGTCTTCCGGTCCGGTTCTCTGATCGACGGGATCTACGCCAGCAGCTGCATCCCCGCCATCTTCCCTCCCCTGGAGAAGGACGGCCAGGTGATCATCGACGGCGGCGGGTCGTTCCGGGTGCCGGTGGAAGCGTGCCGGGATCTGGGCGCCGACCTCGTCGTCGCGGTGGACATCCCCGCCTTCGAGGAGACCCGGTTCGCGACCGGCCTGGACATCATCCTGCGCAGCAACACCATCGCTAGGCGCCGCCTGAAGAACTTCGTGCTGACCACGGCCGACCTGGTGATCCGTCCGGACGTGGACGATTTCCACTGGGCCGATTTCAGCGCCGGAGAAGAATGCCGGGCCCGCGGCATGGAGGCGACCCAAAAGGTCCTGCCGGAACTGCAAGGCATGCTACAACACCGCCGCCGCCTCTCGTTCCGCCTGCGGCAAAAGCTGGCGACGCTGCTGGGACTCGCAGCCGAGCATGTCCCCAGGGAAGTGGACTGAGAAGACCTGGCCGGTTGGGTGCCGGTCAGGCTACCGGTTCCCAGGTGAGAACGTGCTGAAGGAAGAGGTCCTGCATTTCCTGGAGGGCCTCGGCCGAGATCGAGGCCGGGCCGCGGCCGTTACCTGCACAGAGCCGGGCGACCTTCTCCGGAAGCTCCGCGCCCCCGTTGCCGGGCCCGCCCATCTCCTGCTCCACCGCACAATGGTAGCGCGTGTAGGCGATCAGCCTGCCGAGCAGATCGGCGACGACCTGCTTGTCGGCACCCCGACGCTGGGCGGCCAGGACCTCGTTGCACAGGGCGATCAGTTCCTTGTGCTGGGCGTTGATCTCCCTGACCCCAGTGTTCATTTCTTGCTTCCACTTGATCGGACTCATGACTGCTCTCCTGATCTTGCCTCACCAGTGCGACTCCACTCGGTTGCTTTTCCTGTTTTGACGTTACGGACTGGGTATTCCTTCGTCAATCCGGGCCATCCGTTTAGGAATCAGGACTGGCGGGGGTTTCCCGGTGGGGCCCGCCCATTACACCTTCCCACCCCTCGACTCCCGCAATTGCAAGAGCGGGGCCACTCCCGCCGGAATGGCACCGTTTGGCTGGGTTTTTCCAGGATATCGCGCCCGGGCAGGCTACTCTCCGGGCCGGCGGCGGTGATTCCGGCCCGCTACATGGGAGCAAACCCCTGATCGGCCCAGTAGGCGTCCTGGTATTGCTTTTCCAGGTCGAGCAGCTGGGCCAGGTGTCCTTCCTCCCACTTCATCAGCCAGCTGAACACCTTCTTGAGGTCGGGATCCTCGGCCGCCTCGGCCTGCTCCCGGTAGAAGCGGACGGCCCGGTTTTCGAGATCGCAACCGATACCTATGATCGCCATCTCGAAGGTGCCTCGCTTGAGCGACTTCTTGAAGGCGTCGTCGATGACCGGGCCGGAGCCGTGATCGACCTCGGCCGGATGGATTGCGTCCAGGTCGAGCTTGCCTTCCTGGGTGAGACTACGATGCTGGGTCTGGAGCATTGCGACGTGTTCTTCCTCGTCCCGGGCCAGCTGTTCGAACAGGACCCGGGCGCCCGGGTCGTCCGTCTGCATCGCCGCATGGCTGTAAAGCTGCTGTCCCTTTATCTCCACCATGAGGGCGTCCTTGATCGCCTGGACCAGCTGCTCCTTCCTCGCCTCGTCGTTCATTCGATCCTCCTTTGGCCCCGTACAGGTCGCCGGGGGGTGACCGGACCAGGCCGGGCTAGAACTAGAAATCGAGCAGGCTAAACTTGAAGTACTTGCGGGGGTTCCGCTTGATGTCCCCGATCAGGTCGTCCACCCTGGTCAGCACCGAGTCGGCCCGGCTGTAAAGGCCGTCGTCGGCAAGCAACTGGCCCGCGGTGCCCTGTCCCCTTTCCAGCCTGGCCGCGATCTCCGTCAGCGAGGCCGTGGCCCGCTCCAAGTTGGTCAGCACCGAGTCGGCCCGGTCGAAGGCCCGGCTGGCGCCGGTCAGCACCGAGGCCAGGGCGCTGTCGGGACCGGCCAAGGCCTCGCGCAGGGCACCGGCCGAGGCCCGGAAATCACGGATCAGCCCCCCCAGATCCTCCCGGTTGTCACCGAGCAAGGTGTCCAGGTTACTGGCTGCCCTCTCAGCCGCAGCCAGGGTGTTCGGCAGCCTGTCTCCCGCCCGCAGCTCCGCGAAAAAATCGTGCAGATCGCCGGCCAGGCCCCGGATGTCGGCCAGGGCGTCGTTGGCCGTTGTGGTCATCTCCGGCAAGGAGACCGTCTCCTCGCCCTGGAACACGTGGCCCTCGGGGACGGCGTCGCCGGTGCCGGGATCGATCTCGACCACCATCTCGCCGACGATACCCACGGTGGTCAGCTTGATCTGGGCATCGGCCCGCAGGTCGGCCTCCTCGTCGACATGGAAGGTTACCCGCACGACGTCGCCGACGATCTTGAACTCGTCCACGCTGCCCATGCGAATCCCGCGCACCTGGACCCGGTCACGCTCCTGGAGACCGTCCACCGCCGGGAACTCGACGGCGTAGCTCTTCTGCCCGGCCGCGAAGCGGTACTGCTTGAACCACATCACTCCCACGACGAGGATCACCGCGGCGAGGATGACCGCCAGTCCGACCTGTGCTTCCCTCTTCGAACCACCCATTTCCTTCTCCGCTGCTGGTGAGAACACCGCGGCCGGGAGGCCTAGAAGGCGCCCAGCGGGCCCCGGGCGCTGCCCTCGATGAACTGGCGCACCACCGGGTGGTCGGTGTTGCGCACGTTATCCATGGTATCGGCGTGAATTATCTTCCCCTTATGCAACATGGCGATCCGATCGGAGATCTTGTAGGCGCTGGCGATGTCGTGCGTCACCACGATCGAGGTGACCTGGAGTTTCTGCTGCAGATCTACGATCAGGTCGTTGATCGCATCGGCGGTGATCGGATCCAGACCGGTCGTGGGCTCGTCGTACAGAATGTAGTCCGGTTGCATGACGATGGCCCGGGCCAGGCCGGCGCGTTTCTTCATGCCGCCGGATAGCTCCGACGGCAGCTTGTCCTCGGTGTCCTGCAGGCCGACCAGCCCCAGGCACTCGCGGGCGCGGTCCCTGATCTCCGCCGCCGGCAAGTCGCTGTGCTCCTTCAGACCGAGGCCGACGTTCTCAGCGATGGTCATCGAGTCGAACAGGGCGGAGCCCTGGAACAGCATCCCGAACCGCTTGCGCAGCGCGAACAGGTCGTCCTTGGCGAGGGCGGTCACCTCCACCCCCTCCACCCAGACCCGGCCCCGGTTCGGCTCGAGCAACCGCACGATGTGCTTCAGGAGCACGGACTTCCCCTCGCCGCTGCGGCCGATGATGACGATCGTCTCGCCGCGCTCGATCCCGAAGTGCAGGTCGTCCAGCACCAGGTTGTCCTGGAAGGACTTGGAAACTCCCTCGATGAACACGCCCACGTGTCCGCCTGGATCGTCGATCCGGAAGTCGGGCACGGGAGGCAATGCATTCATCGATTCCCTCGCTACTCGAAGAGGACCTGGAACAGGAGCGCGGCCAGGAAGTAATCGGCGACCAGGATCGACAGGCAGCTGCCGACGACCGCCTGCATTGTCGCGCGGCCGACACCCTCGGCGCCGCCCTGGGTGTTGAAGCCGTGAAAGATCCCGGACAGGGAGATGATCCCCCCGAAGATGAACGCCTTGACCAGGCCGCTGAACAGATCGGAGTGCTTGTAGAACATGCGCAAGCCCTCGATGAAGGTGCTGCTGGTAACATCGAGGGTCACCACCGAGACGAAGTAGCCGCCGAAGACGGCGATGCCGTTGGCGAAGATCGTGATCACCGGCAGCATCAGGACCGAGGCCACGAAGCGCGGCATCGCCAGGTAGCGCACCGGATCGATGGCGATCATCTCCATGGCGTCGAGCTGCTCGGTGACCTTCATCGTGCCCAGCTCGGCGGCGTAGTTGGCGCACAGCCGGCCGCCGACGACCAGGCCGGTCAGGACCGGTCCCAGCTCGATGAAGACCGACTTGGAGATGACCGTGCCGAGGAACTTCATCGGTACGTAGGCCTGCATCTGGTAGACCGCCTGGACGGCGGTCACCGCACCCACGAAAACCGCGGTGGTCAGGGCGAGGGGCAACGAGCCTATCACCACGACGTGCATCTGCTCGAGGATCTCGCGGCGCAGCTTCCAGACGGACCGCAGGTGCCGGAAGATGTCCAGCAGCAGCAGGCAACCGCGGCCACAATTGACCAGGCCGCCGGTGATCGCACGGCCGATGGTGACGGTCAGGGAAGTCATAACGGGCAGACTATATAGGCCAGCCAACCGGGTGTCTACTGCGGCTCGGTTCCTTGCTCGGCGAGGGCCCGGCGCAGCTCGGTGAGCTGCTCGGTCGCCCGGCCGCTGTATACCAGCCCGCTGTCGGCCAGGGCCTCCAGGGGGCCGATGGCGGCCCGGGGATCCTCCTGCAGGAGGTAGGCCTGGGCCAGGAACCAGTGCGCCCGCTCGGCCACCGCCGGCACCGGCGACCCGCCGGCCCGGGCGAGGGGTTCCCGCGCCGCGGCCGCGTCGCCCCGGAGCAGCAGGCTCAGGCCCAGGTAGAAACGAGCCTGGTCCGACGCGCCCCCGGGCAGCTCTGCATCCTGCAGCGCCACCGATTCGGCCAGCAGGTCGGCGGCCTCACCGTAACGACCCGCCACGTACCGGGTCATGCCCTCGCTGAACAACCGCTCGGCCTCGGTCTCGCCGGCCCGGGTGTCCAGCAGGACGTAGGGAACCGGTTCCAACCGGGCGAAATGGCGGAAGCCGTCGCTGTCGCCGCCGAAGTGGAATACCACGGCCAGCACGAGGACCGCGACCACGGTCGCCGGCACCCAGACGCGCCAGGTGAAGAGGTCCTCCAGGGTGGTGCCGAGTCGGCGCAGGATTCCGGCGCCGGGCAGCGAAACCGCCCGCCTGGTCTCCCAGCCGGATTGTTCGGCGAAGGGATCCCAGTCCCGCTCGAGCCCGGCGGCCGCATCGGGAGCCGCCGCCGTGGCGGCGTCCAGCGCCGAGACGGCCCCGGCGGGATCTTCCAGGACCGCGGCCAGGTAGGGCGACATCTCGTAGAGCCGTTCCTGGCAGGCAGCGCACTCCAGCAGATGGTTCTC
Organism: uncultured Fibrobacteraceae bacterium; assembly: GCA_964484595.1. Classification (GTDB taxonomy): domain Bacteria; phylum Krumholzibacteriota; class Krumholzibacteriia; order LZORAL124-64-63; family LZORAL124-64-63; genus CAZAHC01. The sequence continues at coordinate 6,289 of CAZAHC010000175.1, forward strand.
GAACTGCTTCCTCTCCTCGGACGACAGGAGTCCCATCTCGAAGGCTGCCAGCAGGTCTCCTTTTTCCTGATCGAGGCATTGGCGTGATTCGTTCATGGCTGGCTCTCTTCCATCTTCGCGAGGATGCCCCGCAGCCTTGCCCGGCATCGATGGAGGATCACGTAGAAGTTCCCTCTCGTCATGCCCGGGTTGTCCAGTCGGATTGCCTCCAGTGCCCGCTGGGAAATTTCTCTCGGCCGGCCGCCTTCGGCCAGGCTCGCCAGGATGCTCCGGAAGATCTTTTCGCACTGGGGGTGGCTTTCGCCGAGCCGCGCGATCGCGGCGACAACCCGTTCGGTCATTTCCGACTGCCCTGTTAGCTCTCCCCATTTTTCGATCCTGGCTGTCGGGGCGAAGCTGTCCGGGGCAGGCAAGACCTCCAGATCCATATCCGGCTTTTCCCTGCGGGCTCTCCTTTCCTTGGCCTGGTAGTAGTTCCCGATCACGTTCCTCAGAACCGTCAGGCTCCAGATCAGGATTCCGGGACCGTCGCTTCTTCCTCCGTACTTTTCGTGAACGATCCCAAGGGCATCCTGAACCACATCTTCCAAGCTGTCCCTTTGCACTCTCCGTTTCGCGATGGCCAGGAACCTTACACGCAGGGTTTCGAAGAGAGCCGATTCGGCCCGCGTGTCGCCGGCGAGGGCTCGCTCGGAGAGCTCGTCGAGGGAGATTTCGGGAGGCGTTGCCGCTACCATCGCCGCGCCTTACCTGTCGGGCAGTGCGGTGGGGGTGGCTGCGGCCGTCGCCACCGGCGGGATCACCGGCGGCCCGGCCCGCTCGCCAGAACAAGAAACGTGCGCCGGCCGGTATTGTCTCCCGGCGGCGTCCGGTTTTTCAAGCCCGGATTAGGCTCTGTCTGAGAACCCTGGACCGAGCCAGGTGCGTCTGGCGGGCCCGAGGTCGAGG
>CAZAHC010000176.1:0-7216 GCA_964484595.1 uncultured Fibrobacteraceae bacterium
AGTCGCCGGTACCGCAATCGTCAACGAACGTAGTACCACACCACCAGGCGTGGTTATCCGGCTGACCCGGGTCGAGGTTGGCGCAGTTGTAGTCGTCCACGTGCCAGTTGTAATCCGAGTGGGCCGTGAAGTCGATGGACGTCCAGCCGTCCCAGCTCGGGGCGCCGTCCTCGCCCTCGAAGTCCCCGAGGTTGGGATCGGCATCGCCGCCCATCAGATACACCGTGTCGGCCCTTGCCTTGCCCGCCAGGACCAGGCCACCGGTCAGGACACCGTCGTACCTGCCGTCGGCAAGCTGATACCCCGGCTGGGCACCCGCGGGCTCACCGGCAAAAACCGATTCGAACTCACCCGGAATCAACAGGGAAAAAGTCGCTACCAGGGACACAAGTACGAAATACCTCATTTGAGCCTTCCCTCCTGGGACCAACCAGCAGACGGCTCCAAGCAACTAGCTCCCCAAAAAAGCGATCACCTCACAATCGCCATCTTCTTGACGATCGTCTCGCCAAGGGCTCGCGTCTCGCAGAAGTAGACGCCCGAGGAGACGGCCCTCCCCTGGTCGTCGTCGCCCGGCCATTCCACTGTCCGCGAGCCGGCCGGCACCGGCTCGTCGATCAGCGTCCTGACGAGGCGACCCTGCAGGTTGAAGATCCTGATGGCCAGATGACCGGGCCTGGGCATGTTGTACTCGATTGTCGTCCTGGGGTTGAACGGGTTCGGGAAGTTGGAAACGGTGAGGACCGCATCGATCGGCGTCACCCCGACCACCGGGGCGAGACCGATATGACCGAAGTGCAGCAGGATGTCCTGCAGCATCTTCGTCCGCGCCGCCAGGGGGCCGGTTGACCCTCCGTAACAACCACCGGTGTAGATGAACGAGAAATCGTACGGCAGGTACACGATGTCGTTGTTGTACTGCAGGTCGTGGTTATCGGTGGCGGCGGCATAAGGGTACATACCACCGACGCAGTTGGGATCCAGGAACTCGGCCAGCTGGGTGGCCGAGCCGGTGACAGTCACCGCGTCGAACTGGTGGAAGTAAGGACAGCCGCCGTAGGCAATCCACCCGTCAACCTGGGTGAACACGCCGTTGCCCGGCAGCGCCTGCACGCTCGGCGCGGACTGATTCTCGATCAACGGACGGATATCCCAGTCCACCAGCGTGACCCCGATCCAGCCGGCGGCGAAGGCGAGGCCGGTCGGGCCGCAGTTGGTGACCAGGTCGTAGACCAGGTTGTCGCCGGTCAGCAGCAGGTTCTTGTTCCCCTGGAGCAACCAGTTGTCCAGCACGCTGATATCATCGCCCGGGTCGTTCTGGAAGTCGCCGTTGGAGAGCGTGTACGCCATCAGGTTGCCACAGGTGTACAGCACCGTCTCGTAACCCATGAGTTGCGTGGCGGTGGCCCGGCCGCCGATGCCGTTACCCACGCCCGAGGAGGGGCCGTTGGTGTAATACAGATCGTAGTCGGTCCCCAGCGCATAGCCGAGATTCGCCAGGGCGAAGTACCACTCGTTCTCCCCGCCCCGGTTCGCGAAATCGTTCAGGAGCAGGATCGGCGGGTGATCACCCGGAACCTGTGAGAACACGGTCGGCAGGGCCCGCACGGTGTACGAGCTGGAGTAATCACCGTGGGGGCTGAAGTCGCGGAAACCCATCGTATCGGGGGGCAGCAGCGACGTCCCGATGTCCCCGGCCTGGTTGTCCTGACCCTCGATGAAGTAGTGAATCACATCCCCTGGAAAGAAGAAGCCGGTGTCCGGCAGATCGAAGTTGTACCGGTCGGCGATCCAGGCGCCGGTGGCGGTGAAGGTGGAATCGCCCCACACCCAGCCCGACAGGGGCAGCCCGGCGGTCCGGTGGGGATCGAACAGGGGATTGGGATCCAGCTTGTAGTACAGCTTGGGCAGGTCGTTCAGCACCGACCCGGCGCGGATCGGTCTCACATCGCAGAGAATCGAGTCCCCCGGATCACAGCGCAAGTCGGCCGGCGGGGAGATGTTCCGGGCCTGGTCGAACCGCACGCTGTTCGCGCCGAGGTTGGCGTAATCGATGGTGCCGATCTCCGGGAAGTTGTCCTGGGCGATGTCGATCTCGCGGGTGGACATGCCCGGCCCCGCGAACTCGTAGGCAACAAAGGCGATGTTGTCGAAGTAGGGCGCCGGGGTGCCGTCGGTGCCGATCCAGCCCCAGACCCAGCCCAGCTCCCACACCCCGACCGAGGCTCGCACGAAGGTCCGCCCCGGCAACAGGAGATCTGCGATGGGGTTGAAGGATCTGGACCAGCCGGGCCCGCCGTAGTAGACGAAGTTCCGGTCCTGCCAGTTGCTCCAGCCATCCTGGCCGGTGGGGTCGGTGGTCGAGGTCACGCCCCAGGTATAGAACATCCCGGGCGAGTTGGGGCCCAGGTTCTCGTGCTGGTAGACGTCGAAGGCGAAAATGGCCCCGTCGTGCTCCTCGCCGGGCCAGGCGAGGATCGGCGACCAGACCTCGCACTGGATGTGGAAATCAGGGCCGGCCAGGCCACCCTCGGGGTTGACGATGTAGCCGCCGTAGCCGTAGCACCAGGTCGTGCAGAGATAGCCGCCGGTGCCCGGCACCACGAGGCCGTCGTCGATGAAGCCGAGCACGGGCGTGTGGTTCTGCCGGCAGAGATCGAGGGCGTTCAGCTCCGGCCAGATGTGAGCGAACATCCCCACTCCGATGGGCAGGGTCGGGTACCACTGGAGCGGGTTGTCGTCACAATCCTCGACCGTGCCCTGCAGGACCGGCCCGGCGCCCTGGTCGAAGTGAACCGAGATCAGATCGATCTGGGCCGCGCCGTGCGTGGGATGCATGCAGTCCTCGTCAGACCAGGCGCCGTCCGAGGTGAACATCCAGCGCAGGTGAACCTCGTCGTGGCCGTCGCCGACGTAGTCGGCGGGCGTCAGGACCGTGCTCACCGATACAATAACCGCGTCGGCCTGGCCATTGTAGATGACGAAGTTCTGCAGGTCGAGGGCGTCCTCGTACTGCAGATTCAGGTAGTCGTAACCAGGCTCGCTGTCGTAGTTGATGACCGCCTCGACGGTCACGGTGGTGTTCACCGTGTTGTCCGGAACCGTCCCTCGCCAGTCCAGCCGCTGGTCCCAGTTGTTGCCGTAGCCGCCGTCCGGGTCGCCTCCCCCGCAGGACGGGATGTCGTCGCCGCACCACCAGGCGTGGTTGGGCACGGTGCCCGGATCCAGGTTGGCCGCAAAGTAATCCGAGACGTTCCAGAAGGTGTCGGCGGCGGCGGTATGGTCGATGCCCAGCCAGCCGTCCCAGCTCGGGGCGCCTTGCTCGTCCTCGAAGTCACCGTAGTTGGGGTCGGCGTCACCGCCCATCAGGTACACGGTGTCGACCCTGGCCTTGCCCGCCTTCACGACACCACCGGTCAGTACCCGCTCGTACCGGCCGTCGGCCAGGTCGTATCCGGGCGGGACATCCCTGGTCCCGGCCGTCTCGGCGGCTGTGGTGAAAGAGTCGGGACAGAGGAGAAAAAAGAGAAGGGTCGATACCACAAACAGCTTCATGACGTCCCCCCATCACTGGCTGAGTCGCACCGGTACCAAAGGAGCAAAGAGAAGTTACACATCAGGTTCGTCCCGGGGGTGAATTCCTAACAACCGACCGCACCAGCGAAAGCAACAGTCTTGCCGAGACGACTTGATTATAACAGGTTAGAGCCGGCGGCTCATGAATGAGTTTAAGGAAGTCAGGACAGGCCGACCACTGCTCACTCTCCCTCGCCCAGCTCCTCGCGCAGCAACCGGCCGGTCAGGCGGGGGTTCGCCTTGCCACCGGTGGCCTTCATCACCTCGCCCACGAAGAAGCCGAGCAGCCGCTTCTCCCCCGCCCGGTAGCGCGAGACCTCGGCCGGATGCGACTGCAGGACCTCCCTGACCGTGACCCGCAAGGCGGCGGGGTCGCTGGTCTGGCGCCAGCCGCAGCGGTCGACGATCGGGGCCGGGTCTTCCCCGGAGCGGACCATCTCCGCAAAGACCGCCTTGGCGATCTTGCCGCTGATGGTCCCGTCGGCCACCAGGGCCAGCAGGTCCGCGGTGGCGGTGGGCGCGACGCCGAACCCGTCGATGGGGATCCCCTGCTCATTGAGCACCTTCAGCACCTCGGCCAGGATCCAGTTGCCGGCCGCCCGCCCGTCCCCCAAGGCGCCCGCGGTGGCCTCGAAGTAGTCAGCCAGCTCCCTGGTGTCAGCCAGGCGGTCGGCCGCCTCCGCCGTCAGGCCGTACTGGCTGGTCAGACGAGCGGCCCGGGCGCGGGGCAGCTCGGGCAGGGACTCGCTCACCGCGGCCAGCTCCTGCTCGGCGATCTGCAGCGGCGGCAGGTCGGGCTCGGGGAAGTACCGGTAGTCGGGGACGAACTCCTTCGCCCGCATGAAAACAGTCCGGCCCGCGGCCGCGTCCCAGGTGAGCGTCTGCTGCCGGACGGTACCGCCGCCGTCCAGCACCCTGGCCTGACGGCCGACCTCGAAGTCGACCGCCTCCCGGACGGCGCGGAACGAGTTCAGGTTCTTGACCTCGGTCTTGGCGCCCAGGTCCTCGCAGCCGGCCGGTCGGACCGAGACGTTGGCGTCGCAGCGGAGACTGCCTTCGGCGAGGTTGCCGTCGCAGACGTCCAGGTAGACCAGCAGCCGGCGCAACGCGACCAGGAAGGCGCTGGCCTCCTCGCCGCTGTGCAGGTCCGGCGCGGTGACGATCTCGGTCAGCGGCACCCCGGCCCGGTTCAGATCGACGCGGGTCCTCCCCTGCCGGCCGGGATCGTGAAAGGACTTCCCGGCATCCTCCTCCAGGTGAATCCGGGTGATGCCGATCCGGCGCTCGCCTCCGGGGCCGTCGATCTCCAGGTATCCATCCTCGCCCAGCGGCCGCTCGTACTGGGTGATCTGGTAGTTCTTGGGCAGGTCGGGGTAGAAGTAGTTCTTGCGGGCGAAGAGAGAGCGGCGGCGGAGGCGACACCCGGTGGCCAGGCCCACCCGCAGGGCGAACCGGACCGCCTGCCGGTTCAGGACCGGCAAGGCGCCGGGCAGGCCGAGGCAGACCGGGCAGGTCTGGCTGTTCGGCGGGGCGCCGAAGGCGGTTGCACAGCCGCAGAAGATCTTGGTGCGGGTCTTCAGCTGCGCGTGGACCTCCAGGCCGACGACCGCCTCGTAACGGTTCAACCGGGCCACCGCGCCTCCTTCCGGCGCTGGAAGCCGCGGGTCCGCTCGACCGCCCCGGCCAGGCTGAAGAGCCGCTCCTCCTGCAGGGCGGGCCCGGTGAGCTGCAGGCTCAACGGCATCCCGTCCGGGTCCAGGCCGGTCGGCACCGTGATCGCCGGCAGGCCGGTCAGGTTGGCCGCCACCGTGAAGACGTCGCTCAGGTACATCTGGAGCGGGTCGGCGAGCTTCTCGCCCAGCGGGAAGGCGGCGGTCGGGGCAGTGGGCACCGCGACCGCGTCGCAGCTCGAGAAGACCCGGCGGAAATCCTCCCGCAGGAGGGTGCGCACCTGCTGTGCCTTCCGGTAGTAAGCCTCGTGATACCCGGCCGACAGGACGAAGGTGCCGAGCAGGATGCGTAGCTTCACCTCGGCGCCGAAGCCGGCGGTCCGGGTGGCGGCATACATCCCGTCCAGATCGTCGGCGGGGGCGCGGAGGCCGTAGCGCACCCCGTCGTAGCGGGCCAGGTTGGCCGACGCCTCGGCGGTGCAGATGATGTAGTAGGCCGCCACCGCGTACGGCAGGGTGGGCAGCTCCACGGGCACGATCTGGACGCCCTCGCTCGCCAGGTCGTCCAGGGCGGACCGGAACTCCTCCGCCACGCCAGGCCCCAGGCCCTCGGTGACGAGGACGTCCCAGGGCACCCCCACCCGGCGACCCTCGACCGGCAGCGAGACGGCGCCCACCGGATCGCCGACCGGATCGGTCAGCGAGGTGGCGTCCCGCCGGTCGTGGCCCGCCAGCGCGGCGAACACGCAGGCGGCGTCGGCGACGTCCTTGGTCACCGGTCCGATCTGATCGAGCGAGGAAGCGAACGCGACCAGTCCGTAGCGAGAGATGCGGCCGTAGGTGGGCTTGAGGCCGACCACGCCGCAGCAGTGGGCCGGCTGGCGCACGCTGCCGCCGGTGTCGCTGCCGAGGGCGAAGAAGGCGAGGTCCGCGGCCACCGCCGCCGCCGCGCCACCGCTCGAACCGCCAGGGATGCGTTCCAGGTTCCAGGGGTTCCGGCAGGGCCCGGTCGCCGAGTGCTCGGTCGAGGAACCCATCCCGAACTCGTCCAGGCAGGTCTTGCCGATCACGTGGCTGCCCGCGGCCCGCAGCCGCTGGACCGCCGTGGCGTCGTACGCCGGGCGGTAATCCGCGAGTAGGCGCGAGCCACAATCGGTCGGCTGGCCCCGGCTGCAGATGTTGGCCTTCAGCGCGCAGCCTAGGCCCCACAGGGGAGCCGCCGCGAGGTCGGGTGGCTCGCCCGCCGCGGGGGGTTCCTGGCGGGGATCGGCCAGCCAGCTGAAGGCCCGCAAGCTGTCGTTCCGGCGGCTGATGGCCTCGCGCAGGGAGGCATCCAGCTCGGCCGGGGTGACCTCGCCCCGGCGCAGGAGCCGGCCGGCCTGGCAGACCGTCAGCTGGTTCAGCTCAGGCATCGTCTTCTCCCGATCCGTCCGCGGGGAAAACGGGCGGCACGACGAAGAACCTGCTGCTGGCCGCCGGGGAACCCGCGAGCGCCTCGGCGGCGGGAAGCGACGGCTGCCGGGTGTCCGGGCGGAGCGGGCAGGTCAGGTCTCCCACGTGGCGGCACGGCTCGACCGCGGTGGTGTCCAGCTCGGCGAGCTGATCCACGTAGGCGAGGATCCGCTGCAGGTGTCGGGTGAGGACCTCGCGCTCGCCCTCGGTCAGGCGCAGGGCGGCGAGGCGTTCGAGGTATCTGACCAGCTCGGGGTCGATGGGCATGCTGGACTCTCCAGCGGCAACAAAGCTTGGGGCGGACAGGGCCTTGCCGTATCATGAGGATCGATCACTCGCCGGGCAGGATAACATCCCGGTTGGCGAGGCGATACCTCCGGCGCCAGGTCCACCCACAGGAGGCCGTTCCGATCCTGCGTTACCAGCCAGGCAAGAAGCTCTCCCGGTTTTGGCTCTGTTGTTTCCTGCTGCTGGTGGCCGGCCCCGGTTTGGCCACCGCCGGGGACACCTCTCCGTCA
>CAZAHC010000177.1:0-7194 GCA_964484595.1 uncultured Fibrobacteraceae bacterium
AAAGCTGGGATCCGCGGTTATCTCCAGACATTGGCTTTTCTCGACGAATCCCCCCCAAAAAACAGGGCCGGCATGGTTGCCGGCCGGGAATAACATAGGCGTTTTTGCGGGGCGCACAAGCAGTTTCGGGGAATATTCATCTCGATTATCCACGGTTTGGGGCGTGCCTGGTCACCAAGTTGCCTTTCCGGCAAGTCGAGGCGAGAGCTTTCGCTCGCAACTTCCGGTGTTTCCTATGTACCCTCGGTTGAACGGCAAGGTCGAGCGATCGCATCGAAAAGATCAGGAGGAGCTCTACGATCTCAGCCGTCCCCACGGAGTGCCCCACGGCAAGACTCCTTTCGAGGCGCCGAGAGTCATGTTAGAGTGAGGCAACATTTGTCTCACGGGGTTCGGGAAATCACAGGCGCGGGCGGACCGTTCCCACCGGGCCTACTTCTACCGGTTCGTCCTGGACGAGCGCCCCGCAGGCGGTGGGAAGACCGCCGTGGTGCGCTGGCTGTGCTTGGATGAATTGTTCATCTCGAGTGTGTCTTCGAGCCGCGCGCCACCTCGTGGTCCAGGTGGTAACGGCCAGGCAAGCAGGCAATGGACCGAGGAGTGGCCGGAAGGCATGAACTGGATGACGACGTTCTCGCGCGGCGAGGCGCTGCAGCGCCCGGGCGGTGGCAACCGGTGGAGCGGGGCGGTCTGGACGGGCATCGCGCTCGCGCTACTGGCCGGCTGGCCAAGTGGGTGTGGGGGTCCGGCCGCGCCGTCGGGTCCGTACAACATCCTGCTGATTTCGATCGATACCCTGCGCTCGGATCACCTCGGCTGCTACGGTTACGAGCGCGAGACCTCGCCGAACATCGACGCTCTGGCCGCGGACGGCGTTTTGTTCGAGAACGCGATCTCCGCCTGCTGCTGGACGCTTCCCTCCCACGTCACCATGCTGACCGGACTCTATCCCTCCTTCCACGGGGTTCAGGACGAGGGAGTCCAGCTGGGAGAATCGGTCCCGACGCTGGCCGAGGCCCTCGGCCAGAAGGGTTATCGCACTCTGGCTGTGGTCAGCCACGTCTACGTCTCCAGCCGCTTCGGGCTGGATAAGGGCTTCGAGACCTTCGACGGCACCCTGCTCAAGGGGGCCAAGACCGAACCGCCCGCCGAGAAGGTCATCGACCGCGCCCTGGAGCTGCTGGAGTCGGAGGACACCAGGCCGTACTTCGCCTTCGTGCACCTCTACGACCCGCACTGGGATTACGCGCCGCCCGCGCCGTTCGACACCCGCTTCACCGATCCGCACTACAGCGGCTCGATCGACGGCACGCTGCATTCGATGATCCGCTACGTGGGCGGTCCTGATCAGATGCCGCGGCGCGAGCTGGAGCACATCATCGCCCTGTACGACGGCGAGATCGCCTACGTGGACCAGCAGATCGACCGGCTGCTGGACAGCTTGCGCGAGGCGGGTCGCCTGCAGGACACGCTCGTCATCATCACCTCCGACCACGGCGAGGAATTCCAGGAGCACCGACGCCTCGGCCATCAGAAATCGCTCTTCGGCGAGGTGGTCCAGGTGCCGTTGATCGTGGCGGGCGATCACCCGGCCCTGCAGAAGGCCACCCGCCGCACCGACCTGGTCTCCCTGGTCGACCTGGCCCCCACGATCCTGGAAATCGCCGGGGCCGGGTCGATTCCGCGCTCGCCGGGCCGGCCCCTGCTGACAGAGCGGTCTCCAGCCGATCGCAACGTCTTCGCCGAGTCGGTCCGCTACGGCTTCGAGATGCGCGCTGTGCGGGACCTGCGCTTCAAGCTGATCCACTACCGGGAAGGCGACAGGAAGCACTTCTACGACCTGGATCGCGATCCCCACGAGATGATGCTCATGTTGCAAGATCCGTCGCAGGGGAAGCTCTCGTCCGCGCTGAATGAGTACGCCATGTACGCGGACGAGGGATGGCACCTGAAGTTCATCAATCTCGCTCCCGAACCGATGACCTGCCGAGTACACCTGCGGACGGAGGGGCGAATCGTTCAGCCGCAGCGGTACTTCACGCGCATGGTGGGTGACCCGGACAAGGTCCAGTTCGGCGACTGGGAGGTCGAGCCCGAGCCGGGCGTGCTGAGGTTCGAGGTCGCCCTGACCGGCGTGATGGGCGAGATCGCATTCAAGACCGACCCGGTGGACGCGCCGGTGACCTTCCAGATTATGGTGCAGAACGAGAGCGGGAACGCGCAGGTCTTCCTCGGGGCCGTCGACGCGATCCCCCAGGGACAGACCATCCGGCTCCTGCCCGACGATCCCCGTCTCGAGGCCCTGCCGCCAAGATACCGGCAGGCCACCCCCGGCTGCTACGTCTGGACCGCATCTCCCCAGGCCGAGCGGGGGGAGGACGCCGAGCTCACCACCGAGGAGATCGAGAGACTGCGAGCTCTGGGGTACTGACCGGACGGGTCTCCCTCGCCGCCGGGATCATCCGGCCGGCTGTCGTCGATACCTCAGCGATCGCAGATATCCTCCGCAATGCTCAACGGCTCCTCGGCCGGCGCGCCGCCGCCGACCCGTACCCCCTGCTGGGCGAAAAGAACTCGCTGAAGCCTTGGTTATCAGACGCAAGACCCTGGCCCTCCCTGCGGGAGGAGAACTCTACCAACAATGCAGGGTTTGACCTTATATAACGCCTGGGAGAATCACGGGCGATCAGAGCCGGTGGTTTATGGTGGAGGATTCCATTGCCGTGGACATCCTCAGGGATGTGGGCGAGGAGCTGGCTTCAATAGTCCGGGTCCATTCCCTGAAGGCTGCGTAGCCCAATCCTTTCAAGGCCCACGCCCGCGCAAATCCTGCAGCTTCCGCCGGGCAACGGAATCCCCCGGCCGGCTGGCCACCGCCCGCTGGAGATGTCGCCGGGCCTGCTCCAGATTCCCCTGCTCCGCGTACAGCTCACCAAGCCTCAGGTGAACGAGGTAATTGCCGGGATCGCAGCGGACCGCCTGTTCCAGGTGTCCGAGAGCTCCGGTAACGTCCTTCTCTTTCCGCTCCAGATCGGCCAGGACGATCAGGGCACCCACGTTTTCCGGCTCGGCGGCAAGCACCCGCTCCAGCTCCCGGCGAGCCTCCGCGCCGGCCCCTGACCTAGCCAGGGCTCCGGCCAGCAAGACTCTGGCCGAAGCGGATTCGGGTCCCAGCTCGACCGCTTGCCCTAGCCGGGTGGCCCCCTCGGCGCTGCGGCCGGACCCGTCCAGGACCAACCCCAGGGTCACCAGGATGGTCTTGTCCCGCGGCGCCAGGGCATGCATGGCCTCCATTGCCGACACCGCCTGGGCGAGTTCGTCGGCCGGGGCTGATGCCGCAAAGGTCAGGATCGGTTCCAGCGCTCGCGTGCTCGGATCGACCGGACAGCCAAAGCGGGCCAGGATCTCCTCGTTCCGGGGCTCCCGGCGGGCATACACAAGGACGTTCTCGCCGAAGAACACGCAGACCCAGTCCGGGTCCTCCCGCAGCCGGACGCGAAGTCCAGCGTTCCGGCCCGGAACGGGGTCGTAGTCCACCACGGCCAGGGTGATGTCGAAATCCCGGCAGATCTCGTCCCAGCCCGCGCCAGTTCTCAGCAGGGCTCCGTAGGAGTCCAGAAAACCTTCCGGGTAGATGTCAAGCCGGCCGTCGATGAAGATTTTTCGTTCCGGCCACAGCTCTTGGATGAAGTACCCGCCGAAGCCGAGGACGTTGAAGAGGTTCCCCGCGGGCCGGGTCTGCTGGAGGAAGGACACCGCAGCGGCGGGATATTTTTCCTGCACCACGCCGAGCCCGATCGGCCGGAAGGTCCCGCTACCCATGGGCATCCCCCAGCGACAGGCGGCCGCGCCGCCGGCCAGGGCCAGGCAGCAAACCGCCACCGCGACGACGCGTCCACCCAGTCGGTACTTCCCCAGCCACTGGCCATGCACGCCGATAAGCGCGGGGACCAGGACCGCGAATTCGGTCACTCCCCGCACCGATTTGAGGGCCAGGGCGGCAAAGAGCAAGCCGGGCAGGAACAAGGCCGGGTCCAGCCGCCGGCGCGCCCCGGCCAGAGAAACCCCGAGCAGGACGGCCACGGCCGCCAGGGCCTTCAGGAAAAAGGCGCCCTCGTAGGCGGGGTGGAACACGTGACGCAGCTCGACGATGGCATCGGTGACCTCCGACCGGGCCACCAGCTTCACCGGGTAGAGAAAGGCCTCGACGTGATGGGGGTTCACCAGCGCCACCAGGATCACCAGGCCCAGGGTGCCGAGGCGGCCTCGCCAGCCGGCCTCACGGCTGGGCGTGGACAGCCCGGTCCGGCGGCCGATCTCCTCGCCCACCCAGTAACAGACGATCAAGCCCAGGCCGAGAACGAAACCGGAGTGCAGGTTCGCCCAGAGCAGGAACACCGGCAGCAGGGCCAGACGCCAGACCCGACGCCCGGTCGTCGCCTCCAGTCGCAGCAGCAGCAGGGTGACCGCGAGCAGGGCGGCGGTCAGCAGGTGGGGGCGAACGTAGGCCCGCTGCGCCAGCAGCGGTGCCGCCACGAGGGCGCCGACGGCCACCGCGGCCAGCCGTTCCCGGGAGCGGGGTCCGACCAGCGCCGCGCCGGCTCCCACCGCCACCGTCAGCGCGGCCAGGACGGCCTTGCCCACGACCAGCAGGTTGTCGCCGCCAAGCCGGTGCAGCAGGAAGAAGATCACCCCGGCCAGCCACTCGTGGGTGATCCAGGTCCGGCCCCAGGCGGTGTAGGTGAAGATGTCCCGCGCGGGGATCGACTGCTCGGCGAGGATGTACTCGCCGGTCTTGAGATGCCACCAGACGTCGAGGCAGGAGATGGGAAACAGGGCCAGCAGCCCGGCCAGCAGCCCGGCCAGGATCAGGGCCACGAAAGCCGGGCCGGAACCGGCGGCCGAACCGGGTGGCTGGCGAGGCCCTTTCACCGGTAGGTTTCTTTCAGGGCCCCCCAGCTGAGCGGCACGACGGGGACGACATCGTAGGTGATGCCACAGACCTCCATCAGGTAATCGAACTCGAACGGCTCGTCGAAGCTCAGGAAGTCGGTCGGCCCCACCCAGAGCCAGTAGATCTCGCCCGGGATCGTCGGGAAGCTCAGCGTCTGCGGATCACAGGGGCCCACCTCGACGGCGGAGTAGAGGACCTGCAGGTTGTGGCAGTCGGTACTGAGCACGAACATGTTGGTCCGGAACTCGGCATCCAGCGTCCAGTCGATCTGGTCGCCAGCGGCGGTGACCTCGAACCAGTCGGTGTCGCGCATGGCACCGTAGTAATAGAACCAGCCGCTGACCCCGCAGAGCCAGCCGCAGCCGGTTTCGGGATCGATCCAGTTGATCTCCTGCCAGACCTGCGTCTCGCAGCAGCAGCCCCCGTTGTACGCGTCGTCGTAGAAGTCGACCAGCGGCGGTTCCCCCTCGGGCACGGCGTTTTCCGGGCAGGGCGGAACGACCACGCAGGGCACCCACTCGGTGATCTCCAGCTCGTACTGGCCGCAATCGCCCCCGTAGCCGTCGATGACGATGAAGTAGGTGTGTCCGGCGTAAGCCGGTACGTCCTCCAAGTAGGAGGCGTAGTAGGTGTGCGCGTTGGCGCAGTAATCGTCGTTGCAGGCCCAGGGGTCGCCGGGCGTGGCGAGGTCCTGGTATATGAAGATCTTGGTGTCGTACTGGTTGTTGTCGCTGCAGAGGCTCAGGTCGAGCGAGATGTCGACGGCGGGCGTGAACGAGTACACCACATCGGGCGCGGTGGAACCGGTATAGGGGCACGCCTCGTCGTAATCGTGCAGGTTGTCGCAGGTGTTGCCGCCGTCGGTGAACGGTATCCCATCACAGGGGATGGCGGACGCGATTGTCTCGCCGCCCTCGCGGCCGTCCGGCGTGCCCGGGTTCTGGCCGACGTGCAGGTTCGACTTCTGAAGATCCGGTTTCCGGCTCGTCTCCGGGGGAATGCCGCCGGCCGACCACGCGCCACCGAAAAGCAGGACCACGAAAAACCAGGTGAGCAGGCGTAACATCTCAGACCTCCTCGGGCTCCCCCCTCCCGGGGCCTTAGCGGGGGAACTATTTTACCCGATTTGCGGCCTCCCGGCAAACCGAACCCTCCCAAACTAAAGACGACTCGCCGCAGACCGATACCGAAGGAGCAAAGGGATTGTATGCATTCACCGGCCTCTTCCCGGGTGGGAATGGGTATTCCCGCCGGTGGGTCGGTGAGATACGGGGGATCGCACCTGGAGGCGAACGATGACCAGGGTCCTTGTGGCGGATGATGACCCGGCGACCCGCAGAATGGTGAAGGCGGTCCTGGAAACCGGCGGCTTCGAGGTCGTCTGTGCCGCGGACGGCAAGCAGGCCCTGGACTACCTGACCGAGCGGGCGGCGCCGTCGGTCGCCGTCCTGGACTGGATGATGCCTCGCCTGGACGGGGTCAGCGTCTGCCGTGAGTTGCAGAAAAACCCGTCCACGAAGGGCACCTTCGCCATCCTGCTGACCGCGCGGGGGGAGACCCGGGACATCATCGAGGCGCTCGAGGCGGGGGCCAACGACTTCATCACCAAGCCGTTCCGGGCCGGTGAACTCCTGGCCCGGCTCAAGGTGGGCGAGCGGGTCGTCAACCTGCAGGCCCAGCTGGCCCGCGCCGAGAAGATGGAGGCGCTGGGCCAGGTGTCGGCGGGCCTCGCGCACGAGATCAACACTCCCACCCAGTACGCCGGGGACAACGTTCGCTTCCTGCAGGACGCCTTCCGGGACATCATCACGGTCCTGGCCGAGTACCGACGACTGAAACTGGCCGTCACCTCCGGGGAGGACCCGTCCGGGGCGATGGCCGCGGTAGCAAAGGCGTGCCAGGAGGCGGATCTCGACTTCTACCGTGAAGAGATCCCCCTTGCCCTCGAGCAGTCGCTCGAGGGGCTGGCGCGGGTTTCAGAGATCGTCGGCGCCGTGAAGGGTTTTTCTCATCCGGGGGAGGCGGAGCGGAGCCTGGTCGATGTCAACCTGGGCATCGAGAACACCCTGACCCTTTCCCGCAACGAGTGGAAGTACGTGGCCGAGGTGGAAACCGATCTCGCCAGGGATCTGCCCTTGATTCCGGCCGCGGCGGGCGAGCTGAAGCAAGCGCTACTGAACATCATCGTCAACGCGGCCCAGGCGATAGAGGAACGTCGCCGGCAGGAAGGCAGCGAGCGG
>CAZAHC010000178.1:0-7189 GCA_964484595.1 uncultured Fibrobacteraceae bacterium
TGATGAAGAAGGCGTTCTCGGCGAAACGACAGGCGTCGAAGATCAGGGGCAGGTTGCGCTCCCGGCAGAAGGCAGACACTTCCTTGATGTTGGCCACCGAGACCGGCTGCCCCCCTCCACTGTTGTTGGTGATCGTGAGCAAAACGAAGGGGATCCGCTCGGGACCGTATTTCTCGTAGGCGGCCGCGAGCTTGGTCAGGGACATGTTCCCCTTGAAGGGGTGATCGACGGTGGGATCCAGGCCCTCGTCGATGACGCAGTCGAGGGCGATTGCGCCCTGGTGCTCCACGTTGGCACGAGTGGTGTCGAAGTGGATATTGTTCGGGACCACCGACTTCCCGGTCAGGGCCACCGAGCAGAGCAGGCCTTCGGCCGCCCGCCCCTGGTGGGTGGGGATGACATGCCGGTAGCCGAAGATCTTCCGGATCGTGTCGGCGAAATCGTCGAAGCTGCGGCTGCAGGCGTACGCCTCGTCACCGGTCATGAGCGCCGCCCACTGCTTGTCGGACATGGCGCTGGTGCCGCTGTCCGTCAACAGGTCGATCGTGATCGCCTCGGACGGGATCTTGAAGAGGTTGAAGCCAGCTTTCTCGAGGAGCCGCAGGCGCTCCTCCCGGCTCACCAGCGGGACCTTCTCGACGACCTTGATGCGGTAAGGTTCGAAGGGCAAATCCATCCTTGCCTCTCCTCCCGGGGGTGGTTCGTGTTATGCTGAGTTCGGGAAGCGATCGTGCTCAGGGCGGAAGATAGCCACCTGGCAAGTGGCAAACAAGGAGAGAGCGGTTGGGCGAACGGCTGCACTGGCCGGGCTGGAAAGAGGCATGCAAGAGCCTGGCCGGATCGGATCTCTCCACCCGGAACCTCGCCGCGGCGGTGGCCCTGGGCGCTCTGGTGGCGCCGACCCCGGTCCTCGGCTTGCACACCTGGATGGCGATCGGCCTGGCGTTTCTGTTCCGGGTCAACCGCCTGGCTGCCTTCGTGGGCTCGAACCTCGCCAACCCGTTGACGATGGCCCCCATCGTTTGGGCAGACATCCAGCTCGGGGCTTTCCTGCTGGGGCGGCCGGCGCCCGACTGGCGGCCCGGCAAGCTCGACTGGCAGTGGGTCGGGGACCGTTACCTGGAAGCCTGGGTCGGCGCGCTGCTGCTCGGTTCCCTCCTGGCTTTGCTCTCCTACGCCCTGGCCACCCGGTTGCTGGAACGGGTGCGATCCCGGCAGAACCGTTAACCCGTCCTGGCCAGGAAACCCCGGTCAACCGCCCTCGGCTGCGGCCTCGCTCGGCAGCGGGGAAAGGTCGTGATACAGGACCAGGAGGGAATCGGTGGCCCGGCTCATCACCCGGTAATGATCCAGTCCGGGTTCGGTGCCGCGGCAGAGATAGACCAACGACTCGGCGAACGAGCCGGTGGGGGCGGCGCTGGAGGCCAGGGTGACGAACGGCCCCCGCAATGGCGGGACGGGCGCGCCGGCCAGGGCGGCGATCTCGTGGCGCCAGGCTTCCCAGAGGGGCCGGTCGCGGAACCGGGCGGCAGTCTCCTCCCCCACGTCGCTGACCAGCTTTTCCACCCGCCGCCGCGCCTGCCGGTGCGTGAGGAACGAGGCCGCCCAGTGCGTGCGACAGATGTTATCGAAAAATTCTCGTAGGTTCGCCGCGGGGACCTGGCCGGCCGGCCGGCGACGCCACCGCAGGTAGTCCTCGCGCGCCAACGAGGGAAGGAGCCAGGCCAGCAGACCGCCCGGATCCTGATCGGCGACCTCCTTCTCGTCCGCGGGCGGCGCGAGGTCGGTGACCGCGGCGACGAACTCCAGCGGCCCGGGCAGCAGCAGGTATTCCAGCTCCTGCCGGAAAACCGGCTTCCAGCCGCGGCCGACCAGCCGGCGGCCGAGGTAGGTCAGGTCGTCCAGGGTCGGCGCCACGAGGGCCAGCCGGCCCGACCGGCCACCCTGCTCCTGCTCGCTCTCCAGGCAGGACAGGCACTCGTCAAGGTTGCCCGCCCATTGCGAGCGACACTCCCCTTTCTGCCGGCGGGCGGACTTGCCCCGCACCGCCGCGGCGTCGGGCGCCAGCTTCTGGACCTCTGCCCAGATGCGCCTGGCCTGCCGCCGCTGGTCGGGCAGATCGACCACGTCCTCGGCCAGGGGGGTGGTCAGGAAAACATGGTCCCAGGGTTCCTGCAGCTCACCGGTGTCCAGGGTGGCGACCAGCAGGCCCGACCGGCAATTCTGGCAGAGGCGGTACCGTTCCTCGGGCCGGATCCGCTGCGCTTCGGCGAGAACGGTCAGGGTTCCGGCCGGGCTCTCGGCGGCGCCTGAGCCCGCCGGCAGGCCGGGATCATCGGCCAGGAGGATCGGTGGTTGCCGGGGCCCTATCTCGCGGCGCCAGGCGAGGTGGACCCTGGCCGCGGTGGCCCGGTCCGGGCAGACGATGGTGACCGAGTGAACCGAAAGCCCGTCGGCCAGGGCGCCGGCCAGGCCCGTCACCACGGCCGCTTGCCGGCCGCAGCCGGCCGGGCCGCGCAGCACCAGCAACCTTCCGCTGCCCTGGTGCGCGAGGGCCCGGATGCGACCGGCGACCTCTTCCGGCGGGCCGGGCGTCGGCAGCGCTCTCTCCGACTCGCCGGCCGTGGGCGCGGCCGCCTCGAGCAACCCCAGCGTTTGCGACTGCCGCAGGTGGTCCTCCCAGCGATCCCGCGCGGCGGCGAGGTCGGTGAGCAAGGCGGCGGCTTCGGGTCGCTCGCGGAGGCAGGCGGAGCGGCCGAGAGCCTGCAGATCCGCCAGCGGCAGACCCACCTCGGACGGTGCTTCGCACCAGCTCCACAGGCCCAGCAGGCAACCAAGCTCGATCACCTCCTGGCCTGGCAGCTCCGTGCTCTCGCGGGGCAGGTCCACGACGTAATGCCCTCCGGCGGGGTCGGCCTCGGCCAGGAGCATCTTGACCGAGGCCAGGAACAGGTCGAGATGGTGTCACAGCCGGGAAGTGACACCCTGGACGCTGCCGAGATAACCCACCCGGCGGCGCGTGGAGAAGAGAGTGCCGGCCGGTGGTTCGTATAGCAGCTCGTCCTGGCTCTCCGGGGAGGTGAGCTCCGCGACCGGAGCTGCCGCGGCGGGGGGAACCGGCGGCTCGCGGAAGGAAAGCCGGCCGGAGGAGGCCAGCAGGAAACCGTCCAGCCAGTGCAGATGCTCGTCGGGAATCCGGGCCGGCAAGGCACCCAGATCACAATAGGTCGGTACTCCCGTCCTCGTGGTGGCCAGCAACAATGGCAGCAGCACTGCCAGCGATTCCTCCAGGCTGCGCAGGCGGAACTCGATCTCCGCAAAGGGCCACCGAACGAGCAACCTGCCCAGAGGTCCATCCCCGTCGGTACGCCCCGGCGAGGGTGTGGCTTGTTTTTCTCCCCGCAGGGTGACGATCCACCTCAGAACGTTCAGGCTCTCCATCAACTCCGCCCCGGAAAGCCCTGAAAATAGCCGCAGTTGCGAGAAGGGAAGCACCAGGTTTTTCGGCGAGATTCCCGCCGGTAACGCTTCCTGGTCTTCCCACCAGCCGGCGGCCAGCCGCGACAGGTCGGCAGTCAGCAGGGCCTGGCACCGATAGGCCTTCTCGGCCGGCGCAACTACCGCCGACCGGGCCAGCTCGGACGGGTGGATCCAGAGCGAGACCGAATCAGCGCCCGACACGAGGGAGGCCACGTCGGAGAGGTCCTCCGCGGGTGGGAAGAGAATCGCTTGCTGGATAGGTCCCGGCCCGGCCAGTCGCCCACCCACGGCGGCGAGCACCCAGCGGCGGTTGTCGGCAAGCTCGGCGCGAAGGGAATCCCCATCCCGCCGGCAGGCGACGCCGAGTTCAGCGAGCAGGGTCGCCGCCATTGAAAAAGCGGCCGGTCGCAGCCAGACCCGCAGCGGTTCGCCGTGGCCAAGGTCGGTTCGGCCCGCCAGCGCTTCCAGTTTCGCTCGCAAAAGGCGCCGGGTCTGATCCTCCGCGAACGCGACGGGGAACCACAGGTCCACGTCCAGGCCACAGGCCGGACAGGAAACCGGCCGGCTGAGAACCGGCACCGCCGCGCCGCAGGCCAAGCAGGTTCGCTCGAGGCCGGGCAGCCGGCCCAGAGCCAACGGCTCACCCGCAGCCGGGAGGGCAACCGGGGCCCGGTCGAGGGCGGCCGGCAGAATCCTGCCCTGCTTGCCAACCTCCTCGGCCCAGAACCGCTGCAGGAAACCTCCCCAGGCCGCCGGCAAGCCTGCCGTGAACAGGAGCACCCGCGGGATCCCGCTCCGGGCCAGCCAGAGCAGGGCCGCAGCTCCGTCCAGCGCCGGGCTTTGGGGAGCGGGCAGCCAGGTCGTCAGGTCGTCGGCGAAGAGGGTATCCGGAGCCAGGGCGGTCAGCTCCGCCTGCCAGGCCGGACGGCCCAGGTCGGCCAGGTCGAGCCAGAGCAGCGGCGCGACCGCGCCGAGCCCCTCGGTCTTGAATACTCGCTCGTCGCCCCGCGGCGAGTCGGCGGGCAGGACCGAGCGACCGGCCGACGGGTACGTGGCCAGCAAGGCAGCGGCGCCGGCAGGAGGCCGGGGGCCAACCAGAACCGTCAAGCAGCCCAGGTTTCCCCTTTCGCGCTCGCTCGCCACCCTGAGCGCTACCGACGCCCAGGCCGCAGCGGCCGGGCCCCGCTGCAGCCAGACCCCCTCCGCGACCGCCGCCGGGCCGGGCTGACGGGGCCGCGGGAGACCGGGCACATGGCCCAAACCGTCCTCCCCGATCCAGCCCCGCTCGCGCAACCAAGTGGCCAGGTCCGGCGCCGACTCGAGCGGAGGCGCAGAAACCGGGGTACCCCGCCCGGCCGGGACTTCAGCAAGCCGGTCCGGCAGATCGTAACCGGTGGCGCCGCCCGGGGCCGCCACGGCGATCGCCTCCTCGCCGCTACGCGGAAACAGGTCCGCCTGGCCGGCGACGGGGAAGGGGAAGCGCCGCCACCAGCGGGGATCGGCCAGGTCAACCGCGGCCACCCCGCTGGCGAGCAGGGCGTTGACCTCGAGGCTGCACAGCTTGCGCTGCGCGGCCACCGCTGCGCGGCGGCGGTGGTCGGTCTCCCGCCACTCGGCTGGGTCGTCGGGCGGAACCGGCATCTCGTCCTGGCCGGCCAGGCTCGCCAGCGCCGGGACCACCAGGCGGAAGGGAGACCAGTCGGCAGAGCGGCGGTTTGCGGACCAGAACTCGGCGCCGTTGAGGAAGGTCGGAGGCGTCGCCTGCGGCCAGGACAGGAGCCTGCCCTCGGCCAGGTCGGCCCACAGCTCGGCCAGGGGCCCTTCCTCCGGAGCGAGGACGAGGACATGCTCGCCCTGCGCCGCCAGTTCCTGCAGGTGATCGACCTGGGACCGGGCTGCCGGGAGACACAGCACTCGCGCGTCGGGGTCGATGCCGCCGGCCGCCAGGTGCAGAAACGCGCACCTAGTATCAGTAAGGGCAAGGAAATACGGGCTACCGTAGGGCGCCAGCCAGGCGCCCAGCAGCTCCTCCAGCTCCTCCCGCAGGAAAAGCCCGCCGAGCACCACCGACAGGTGCCTCTGTCCCCTGGCGGCCAGCACCTGGTGCAGACTCACCAGCGAGGATTCCTGCGCGGTGCGCAGCAGCCGCCAGTGCACCGAGGGGCTATCACAGAAGACCCAGGAGGCATCACAACCAGGCCGCACTCCCCAGAGGGAGTCCACCGCCTCGGGGTCGGTGGAGAGCTGGTCGACCAGGCCGACAACCAGGCGTGAGCGCCAGGCTCGCTCGACGAACTCGACGGACCAGTCGGGATCCCCCGTCACCCCTTCTCCCGGGGCGGCGGGGGTCGACCGCGGCAGCTTCGCCACCAGGGCCACATAGCGGTCGAACAGGGACACCACCCCGGCCGCATGAGGCCGCACAGCCAGGAAATCCAGCAGGTCACCGTTGTGGGTCTCCACCAGCCGGATCCAGTGGAAGAGCGGCAGGAACATCTCGTCCCCCCCCGCCGGGGAATCCGGACGGTCGAGCAGCTCGTCCAGCAGCCGCAGCGCCGCGGCGGGGTCGTGCGTCTTCCCTGCGGAGGGCACCAGGCTGAGCAACCCACCGCCGGCGGCGACGGCCGGAGCCACCGCCTCGAGGCGATCCCGGGAATCGAGAACCACCCGCCAGCGGCCGGAGGCCGAACCCCAGGCGGACAGCACGGCGGCGGGATTGCCGGTGCAGACCACGGCGACGTCGTTGCCCGTGAGATCGGGGCGCGGGCCGCTTTCGGTGGCCGCCACCGGCGCGCGACCCGAAACGGGAGTCAGGGGATCGGGGCGGGACAGCAAAGGCGGCAGCGGCCAGCGTGCGGACCCTTGGTCCGGCCGGTTTGCGGGGGACGACTCCGGTTCGAGGAAGGTCGCGAGGAACCGGGCCGCCGGATCGCCGCTCCCGGCCAGCCGACTCAGGCCCTGGCGGAGACAGGGGTCAGCGCGGCGCACGCGGGCGAGGCAGGCGAGCCACACCAGACCGGCGGTGAGCGCCTCGGCGACCCCTGGGGGCCGGTCGGGGGGCTGCGGTGAAGATGGCCGGGGAGGCGACAGCCAGGGATGCCCCCGCCGCCAGTCCCATCCGGTGCGCCAGGCGGCGGCCTGGGACATCGCCAGTCTCTGCTCGGCGGCCCGGGTGAGGCCGGCGGGCGGCAGCTCGGCTTCCAGCAAGGCGATGGCGAAGTGCTGCAACGGCAAACCGGGAACGCCGTCCGGCCACGGCGTGACCGTCGCCGGGGTCAGCCCTGTACCGGCCCAGACGACCCTCCCGCCGCAGGGAGCGAGGAATTCCCGCAGCGGCAGCCAATCCTGGCCTGGCTCCCAGCAGGCGACATCCCGGGGCTGGCGGCCCCACCAGAACACGAAGACGAGCTTACCGGCGCCGGTGGCGGCAACCGAGGCCCAGGCCAGACCAGGCGGCCCGGCGGGCCGGCGCCAGGCGATGATTCTCCGGGCGGCCGCGAACCGCTGGGCGGCCTCCCGCGCCGCCGGAGCAGGTTCGGCGCCCAGGAACTTGTCCACCTCCCCGTAGAGGGGAACGGGAAAGAAAAACCCGCCGACGTTGCCTGGCAGCTCGACCAGCCTGACCCGCGCCGCCGCCACCCTTTCGGACTCCTGCCGGTACTTCCGGACGAAGTCCCGGTAGAGAACCAGCGCCGCCAGGGGATCTTCC
>CAZAHC010000179.1:0-7174 GCA_964484595.1 uncultured Fibrobacteraceae bacterium
TAAACCCTCAGGGCGACGAGTTAATTTGGAGCACCTATCTTGGTGGAGAAGGCATTGATATTTGTTTTGGCATGGTTTTGGATGAAGTGGGGAACCCCGTGTTGGTCGGGAGAACTTGGTCTCCAGACTTTCCCGTTACCACTGGAGCATTCGATGAATCTTACAATGGTCACTATGATGTTTTCCTGTGCAAAGTGGAATCGTCGGGGAGTGAACTCATCTGGAGCACCTTCTTGGGTGGAGTGGAAAGTGATAGAGCAAAAACCGCGATTTTTAATTCTTCTGGAGACCTGATTGTTTCTGGAGAAACCAAATCCTTGGAATTCCCTATTTCCCCAGGTGCATTCGACGAGGTTCACAATGGATCTCATGATTTTTTTGTCACCAAATTTGGAATCACCACAACGCCGATCTACTTGGCCAGCTTTTCCGCCAAGCGTCTTGGAAACGTCGTGAGATTGAGGTGGGAAGTTGCCAGCAATTCGAGCCTCTTCCGTTTCCACGTTTGGCGACAAGAAGGCGATTTTATTCGAGAACGACTCACCGACGAACTGATCGATGGACATTCAACCAGCGAGTACCTCGACACCCAGCCCCCCCTGGGCGCCGCGCGATATTGGCTTCAGGCCCTTGGTTTTGACGGCGCCACGACCTGGTTCGGCCCGGCGGATCTTGAACCCCTTCCTGAAAGTAATGCAGAACTTCAGCTCGATCAGAGCCGTCCGAACCCGTTCAACCCACAAACGACCCTTGAATTCAACCTCCCGAGACCCGGAAGAGCGGAGATTACGGTCTATGACTCTCGAGGGCGGAGGGTGGCTGTCCTGCTGGACGAAGAGCGGCTCCAGGGCCCTGGGGAGGTAACTTGGGGAGGAAAAGACCAGAGCGGGGTCTTTGTGGCTTCGGGTGTGTATTTCGCTCGTCTGGAAACCGAGGAAGGGATCCGAACCCAGAAGCTGGTTCTGGTACGATAAGGCAAACTGGGCTTGAATCCGGTTCCTGCGGGGCCAAAATGGTTCTCCCAACCCACAAGAGAAAATATGCCAAGGGCGTCAAAGCCGGGAAGCCTGGCCAGCCGGCGCGGGCCGTTCCTCAACCTGGCCGGGACAGGAGCACGCGCCGCAGGGCGGCCACGAAGTCGTCCGGCCGGTCGATGAAGGGCCAGTGACCGCTGGGTTCGATCCCGATCCAGTTGACCTGCGCCTCGGTGAGCAGCTCCCGCGAGCGGCGGCTGACGCCTCCGGGCACCCCGGCGAGGTAGGTGGTCGGAACGGGCAGGGCGGCCAGGCGCCGGGCCAGGTCCTCGGCTGTGGAAAGGCGGATCAGCTCGCCGCTGTTCAGGTGGTAGCTCCGGGGATCACAGAGCCGGAGGCTGACGTAGTAACCGCGCTGGGCGGGATCGGTCCGGCCGGCGGCAAACACGCCGCTCCTGAGCTCGTCGAAACCACCAGCGAGGAAACCGGCCAGGTCCTGCCGGGCGGCCTGGCCGCTAAAGACGCAGTCCGCGACCGTCTTGTTACCGTCGATATCCACCATCGACGCGACGAGGTCGGGGTGTCGCTCGCACAGCAACAACCCCACGATCCCGCCCATGGAGTGGCCGGCCACCTGCACCCGGCCGGAGACGGTCTCGCGCAGCCAGGCCGCCAGGTGGTCGGCCTGATCGGCCAGGGTGAGCGGTTCGACCGGCCAGGGACTGCGGCCGAAACCGGGCAGGTCGGGGCTCAGCAGGCGCCAGTCCATCAGGCCCTGATGCTCGAGCAGGTGCTCGAAGCAGAGGCCCGACTCGCCGAGACCGTGAATGAAGAGCACCGGCGGAGGAGAGGGCGCCGCACCGGCCTCCCGCACGCGGAGGTACATGCCGTGCTCGAAGCAACGTCTGACCGCTGAAGTGCTGGCGGAAATTTCTCTCGCCTCCTGACACCATTCGATCTGGGTTTTTGCCACGTGGCACAAATCCCGGCCACAACCAGAACGTTACCCTGCTCCCTGGCGATTGTAACTCACCTTTTTCGAGCCACGTATGCTAGGTTCTCCCCGGCTCGACGCGGAGTGAACCCAGCGAAGGAGGCTCGTCTTGCGGACGCGTAACCGGATCACGGTCGCCCTGACAGCGGCGCTCGTCTGGCTGGCGACCGGCCTGTTCGTCGGCTCGGCCCTTTCCCAGGACGAGGGCGGGGACATCCTGCCCTTTCTCGATTACCACAACGAGAGCGATTATCTGCCCCAGTCGCCCAGCGTGACCGGGGGAGCGGCCGGTGCCTTCGGCAACCCCGCCGCCTGGGCCACCGGGGACCGCACGGAGATGGCCTTCTGGTGGAACGATCGCAGCCTGGCCTCCGGAGAACTGGACAACTGGGGAGTGTCGCTGGGTCACCACCTCGGTTTCGCCGCCTTGACCCGGACCTTCCTCGCCGACAGCGAGATCCGGCGCGTGAACGACTACCAGCTGGGACTGGCCCTGGGCGGTCGCGCCCGGACCTTCGGCCTCGCCTACCGCTGGTCAGGGGGAGACACCGGGTTCCTGCCGCGGGAGAACGCCCTTGTGACCGGTCTCATCCTGCGGCCGTCACGGTTCTACTCCTACGGCCTGGCCGGCACCTTCTCGACGCAGTCCTCCGCCAAGCTGGGAGTTTTCGACCTGGGCATCCGGCCCCTCGGCGACGATAGGCTGACCATCTTCGGCGACTACACCCTGCGTGACACCGACGAGATCGCAGCCGGTCGCCTGGGCGCGGGGGTGGAGATCCGGGCGCTGCGCGGCCTGCACCTGGGGGTCAAGGTCCGGGAGGCCGACCTGATCGAGGATCAGGACTTCCGCCTGACGGTGAGCCTCGGCGTGGTGCTCGGAGCGCACGGGTTCAACCTGCTGCCCGGCTACAGCGAGAAGGGCGACCGGTCCCACACCACCTTCCTGTACCGGCACCATCCTTCCTTCCGGGGTCTGCCGGTCGATCCGACACCGCTGAGCCGCGGTCCGCGCTACGTGGCGGTGAACCTCGAGAACAAGCACCTCACCTATCAGCGTTACCGGTTGTGGGACAAGAAGCGCGTGGCCTGGGTGGATCTGGCCTGGTTCCTGGACGCGATCCTCGCCGACGGCGACGTGGACGGGGTCGCGCTGAACCTCGCCGGGTTCTCGACCCGGCCCTCGCTGGCCTGGGAGCTGCGCCGCAAGCTGCTCGAGCTGCAGGCGGCCGGCAAGGAGATCGTCGTCCACACGGACGAGCTCGGGATGCTGAGCCTGTATCTGGCCTCGGTCGCTGACGAGCTGAGCCTCGATCCCCAGGGCCTCGGCATCCTGGCCGGCGCGGCGGCGCGTCGGACCTACCTGAAGGGAACGCTCGACAAGCTGGGGATCGGTTTCCAGGAGCTTCGTTTCTTCACCCACAAGTCGGCCGTGGAGAGATTCTCCAGGACCGACATGTCCGACGCCGACCGGGAACAGTTCGCTCGCCTCATAGACGTGATCTACGAGACGGCCCGGGACGGCGTCTGCCAGGGCCGCGGCCTGACGACCGACCAGTACGACGCCATCATCGAAAACGACGTCTTGCTCACCGCCGAGCTGGCCTTGCAGCGAGGCCTCGTCGATCGGCTCTCCCGCTGGGCCGAACTCGGCGAGTGGCTGCAGCGGGAGCGGGACGGCGCCAAGCTCGTCGGCGGTCCCGCCGCCCGGTACCTGCGCGATTTCCGGGAGGAGGTCTGGGGCGAGCTGCCCAGGATCGCCGTCGTTTATGCCGTGGGCGAGTGCGCCATGGACAGCGGCATCAAGGGGCGCGCCACCTCGGAGCACCTGCGCAAGCTGGCCGGTCGCCACGACGTGGCCGCGGTCGTCCTGCGGGCCGATTCGCCGGGCGGAATGGCCCTGCCCAGCGACCTTGTCGCCGAGGCGCTGTTGAAGCTCGAAGCGGCCGGCAAGCCGGTCGTCGTCAGCCAGGGCGACCTTGCGGCCTCGGGCGGCTACTGGATCAGCATGAACGGAGAGCGGATCCTGACCACCCCGCTGACCATCACCGGCTCGATCGGCGTGATCGCCGGCTGGTTCTGGGACGCGGGGCTGGGCGAGAAGGTCGGCCTCTCGGTCGACGGGGTCCAGCGGGGCAGCCACGCCGACCTCTTCGGGGGGATGCGGCTACCCTTTCTTGGGGCCCAGATCCCGATGCGGCCCCTGGACGACGAGGAGTTCGCCCTGGCCCGCGACCGCATCCTGGCGCTTTACGACCAGTTCGTCAGGCGGGTGGCTTCGGGCCGGGACCTGACCGAAGAAAGGGTTCGAGAACTGGGCGAGGGCAGGGTCTGGATGGGCGGCGACGCCCTTGAGCGCGGGCTCGTGGACGAGTTCGGCTCGCTGCAGGACGCCATCGCCCTGGCGCAGGAGCTGGCCGGCCTCGATCCCGACCGCAAGGTGACCATCGAGGAGTTCCCGCGCCGGCCGCTCTTCGAGTGGCCCACCCTCGGATCCGGGCTGCCCGGCCTGTCCGTCCTGCTGGCTCCGGCGACGGCGCTGGTCGACCGCCTCCTCGGGAACGGGGATCCGGACGCAGAGGCCGCCGCGGGCACCAGCGAGACGGTGGCCACCGGCGGCCTGGACTACGACCAGATGTACCTGCGCGCCCTCGCCGGCGCGGCGGGCGAACCTACATTGCTGACTCCGCCGGAAGCCTTGCCCGACGGTTGGCAAGAATTGGACTAGTTCTTGGCCGGGAGGAAAACCCTGGCTGTCTGAAAACCAGGCCAAGGGCGCTACCCAGCAGTCACATAGCCAGGGTTTTTCTCCCGGCCAGAACTCATCTAATAAGTTGTGCCTTTGAGAATGTGTCCGGCGGTTTGGGTTGTGCCACGTGGCACAAAACGCCATAACTTCAATGATTTCAGGCCAGTACACAAACCCGACGACCAGAACCCAAATTCAGCCCTGAAATACCCAACCCTAGAGGAGTGGCCTGGGAGATGGGGCCAAGGGTGTTGCCCAGCGGTAACTTAGCCGGACACATTTTCCGAGGCACAACTCATCTTATTAGCGCCAGGCGAATCGCCTCGCTGCGGAGGCCGGCCTCCAGGCGGCACATGTAGACGCCGGAGGCCGCCGCCCGCCCGGTGTCGTCCGTCCCGTCCCAGGGGACGGCGTGCTCGCCTCTCTCGTGCCAGATTCCGGCCACGAGTTCCCGGACCAGCCGACCGGAAACGTCGAACACGCGCAGCGAGACCGGTGCCGGCCGGGGCAGGGAGAAACGGATCGTCGTCGCCGGGTTGAAGGGGTTGGGAAAATTCCGCAGCGCCAGGCCGGCCGCCAGCGGGTCCGGGGGCGGGGTGAGGTCGAAGTAGCTCTCGATCCACTCGACCTGGGCCGGCTGCCCCGTGCGGAGCGTCACCAGCTGGCCGTCCTGCATTTCCACCCACGTCTCCTGGGTTGCCGAGGGAAATTGCGAGGCGACGGCCGAGAAGGGCGTCCCGGAGTCGTCGTCCAGGTAGTAGAGATCGGGGCCTTCCCGATAGGCCCAGAGGGTGGTGCCGTCGCTCAGGAAGAGGTTCAGCTGCTCGCGGTCTTCCGGAATGAGGTCGCGCAGCTGGCGGATCACCTCCCCGAGCGCCTCCTTCACTTGCCAGCCGAAATCCGCGCAGGTCTGCAGCAGGTAGAGGAAGTACAGCTCGCTGTCGATCCACTCGGTGGGATCCTGGCCGTTGTGGGGGGGATTGGCGGCGAGGTAGTCCGGCCGGATCAGACCGAGCAGGATGTTCTTGTCGATGGTGCCGTTGTGTCCCATCAGCCAGTGCTTCCCGTTCTTGGTCCTCTGGAAGGGATGCGGGTTGGGGATCCCGCACAGGCCGGAGGTGCAGAAGCGGACGTGGGAGACGGCGATGGCTGGTGAGGCGTCGGCGGTCTTGGCCACCGCCACGTCGAAGAAGGTGTCCAGGTGGGCAGCGAGCTGGCCTCGCCGCACGATCGGGGCCGGATCCCCCGCGGGGTAGAAGGCCACCGACCAGCCGTTGCGGTTCTGACGGCTCAGGTTCTGGAGGCAGTTGTCCAGGTTGAGCAGGTGGTCCTCGATGACCGCGGCCGGGATGCTGTCCGAGACGCTGCCCCAGAAGCGGCAGTTGTGGGGGGCGGCTAGCCGGGCAGGCGATTCGGTGGCCGGCCCTGGCCCGATAACCACCAGACCCAGGCCGATCCACAGCGAAAGGGCGCCGGTTGCCAGCGCGAGCCTCGCCGGGCGGGTCTTTGAACCCATCTCGGGATCCTCCAGCCACCGATCCCGGCCACCCGTCGGGTTCTGCGGGGGAAAGGCGAAGAAAAACGGGCAAGGCGGGATCCGGTCCTCGATTGTACCAGGGCGGCGGCGGCAGGGTCAAGCCGACCGCCCGGGAGCGACCTGACTGTTGGCCTGAAAGCCCGGGATGCATTACTCTGGTACCGGCCGGGACAACCGCTCACCCTCCCGCGAGGTCAGGAACAAGCCATGAACACGTCGAACCCCTCGAACGCCGGCCCGGAGGAAACCCTCGATTTCGTCAGGGCCATCGTCACCGCCGACCTGGCCGCCGGCACGCACGAGGGTCGGGTGCACACCCGCTTCCCGCCCGAGCCCAACGGCTATCTGCACATCGGGCACGCCAAGAGCATCTGCCTCAACTTCGGCATCGCCGCCGAGTTCGGCGGCAAGTGCAACCTGCGCTTCGACGACACCAACCCCAGCAAGGAGGAGGTCGAGTATGTCGACTCGATCAAGGAGGACGTCCGCTGGCTCGGCTTCGACTGGGAGGATCGCGAGTACTACGCCTCGGATTACTTCGGCCAGCTCTACCAGTGGGCGGTCCACCTGATCAACGAGGGCAAGGCCTACGTCGACAGCCAGAGCGAGGAGGAGATTCGCCTGGGCCGCGGCACCGTCACCACCCCGGGCACGCCGAGCCCGTACCGGGAGCGCTCGGTCCAGGAGAACCTCGACCTGTTCGAGCGCATGAAGAACGGCGAGTTCGCCGAGGGGGAACACGTCCTGCGCGCCAGGATCGACATGGCCCACGCGAACATGAAGATGCGCGACCCGCTGATCTACCGGGTCCGGCACGCCTCCCATCACCGGACCGGCGACAGGTGGTGCATCTACCCGATGTACGACTTCGCCCACGGGCAGTGCGACGCCATCGAGGGGATCACCCACTCGATCTGCAC
>CAZAHC010000180.1:0-7129 GCA_964484595.1 uncultured Fibrobacteraceae bacterium
GTGATCGAAGGCATGCTGATCGGCGGCTTCGCAACGGGCGCGAATGAAGGTGTCATATATGTGCGCAACGAGTATCCCCTTGCAATCAAACACCTGATCATCGCCCTCAGGCAGTGTTATGAGCTTGGCCTTCTGGGTGAGGACATCCTCGGAACTGGTTTCTCGTTCGATCTTGGTCTGGTAAGAGGAGCTGGCGCCTTTGTCTGCGGCGAGGAGACGGCGCTGATCCGGTCGATTGAGGGCAAGATGGGCGAACCTCGTCAGCGTCCACCCTTCCCGGTGGAAAAAGGCATCGATGGCAAACCGACAGCCATCAACAACGTCGAAACCTGGGCCAACATCCCGGTGATTTTCGAGGATGGAGCCAGTCAATTCACCAAGGTCGGCGCGGACAAGAATACGGGCACCAAGATCTTCAGCCTGGTGGGCAAGATTAGGAATACCGGGCTGGTCGAGGTTCCCATGGGAATCACCATCGACAAGATTGTCAATGACATCGGCGGGGGCTCGTCCGGCGATTCGAAGATCAAGGCGGTACAGACTGGTGGCCCGTCCGGCGGTTGTATACCGGCGGAAAAATTCAATCTGCCAATTGATTACGACAGCCTGGCCAAGGCAGGGTCGATCATGGGTTCTGGCGGCATGATCGTCATGGACGAAACCACCTGCATGGTCGATGTGGCGAAGTATTTCACGAACTTCCTCAAGGACGAATCGTGCGGAAAGTGCTTCACCTGCCGCAAGGGGATTCAGCGGATGCACGAGATTCTCGAGGATGTTTCGAACGGCAAGGGATCACTCTCTCAGCTTGACCTGCTCGAGGAGCTGGCGGCCGTCATCAAGGATACGACCATGTGCGGCCTTGGCCAGACGGCGCCGAACCCTGTACTTTCCACTCTGCAATACTTCCGTGAAGAATACATCGAGCATGTTAATAACAAGCGCTGCCCCGCGGGCGTCTGCAAGGAACTTATTACTTATTCCATCAACGAAAACTGTCCAGGCTGTCTCCTGTGTAAGAAAGTGTGCCCGGAAGATGCGATTTCCGGCCAAAAGAAAGAGTGCCACGTCATCGACCAGGACAAGTGCATCAAGTGCGGCGCCTGCACGACGGTCTGTAAGTTTGCTGCAATCGACGTGACCTAACGTCAGGAAAACCGAAAGAGGATCGGAGACGATGATCACACTTGTCATTAACGGGCTGGAAGTCTCGGTGGAAGAGGGCACAACGCTGCTTGAGGCCATTCGGTTTCTCGGCTTTCCGGTCCCCACATTATGCCACATGGAGGGGCTTTCCCCTTACGGCGCCTGCCGCCTGTGCGTGGTGGAGATCGGTGAAGGGAAAAGCACCAGGCTCGTCAGCTCCTGCACCTATCCAGCGCAGAATGGCCTCCAGGTCCGGACTGCGTCATCCCGGGTCCTGCGCGCCCGCAAGATGACCCTGGAGCTTCTTCTGGCCTCCTGTCCGCAATCGAAGGTGATCCAGGACCTGGCCTCCGCTCACGAGGTGCGTCAGCAGCGGTTCCGGCAGGAACACGAGGATTGCATCCTCTGCGGGCTGTGCGTGCGGATGTGCGAGGAACAGATGATGGCCCGGGCCATCGGTTTCCGCGGGCGGGGCCAGGACCGGACGATCGGCACGCCGTTCGACGTCAAGTCGGAGGTTTGCCGGCTGTGCGGGGGCTGCATTTATGTCTGCCCCGCCTGCCAGCTCCGCTGCACGTACACCGAACCGGACAAGGCCATCTGCGGCGGCTGCGCGAACCTGAGTCCACCATGCGTCGAAAAGGAGCAGTTCGACGACATGATGTGCTACATGAACCCTTGCGTTGTCTGTGAAACGGACAAGGACTGACAACCGGAGGTAAAACCCGATGTCAATGTCGCTCTCTCGAATAAACGCCTCGGCCGCCACTCTGACCAAGAACAGGACAGAAGACTCCGTTACACCCGCCTCTGGGATGTGTGCGACCTGCGTCGACGGCTGTATCGGAATGTGCGAAATCGGCAAGTCCGCCTATCGGGGCCATGAGGTGATCTACCCCCAGCCCTTCGGCGTGATCACCACGGCGTCCGAGAAGGTGTACCCGGTCGATTATTCGCACCTCAGCATCATGGGCACCGCGGTTGGGGCCCATGGTATCGAGGCTGACAGCGACAAGGCCATCTTCCCGGCTGTCGACCTCGAGGTCGCCTTCGGGCACGACAAGGGTATCAAGTTCCGCTATCCGTGGATCATCCCCGGCATCGGGTCGACCAACGTGGCGACGAACAACTGGGAGGGGCTGGCCATCGGCTCCGCCCTCGCTGGCACGGGCCTGACCATCGGCGAGAACGTGGCCGGCATGGATGCCCAGTCGGTCATCAAGGATGGACGGGTCGTCGATACCGTCGACCTGAAGCGCCGCGTCTCCCTCTACAAGGATCACCAGCGTGACGGCTATGGCGCCATCATCTGCCAGGCCAACGTCGAGGATACGCGCCTGGGAGTGCAGGAGTACGCCATCGAGCAGCTGGGTGCGGAATGTGTCGAGCTCAAGTGGGGTCAGGGGGCCAAGAACATAGGCGGCGAGGTCAAGATCACGGATCTGAAGAAGGCCCAGATGCTCTACGAGCGCGGCTATGTCGTGCTCCCCAACCCGACAGATTCGAATGTCATCAAGGCGTTCGAGCGGGGCGCGTTCAAGGAATTCGAGCGGCATTCGCGGGTCGGGATGGTCAGCGAGGAATCCTTCGCCAGGAGAGTGGAGGAACTGCGCAAGGCCGGCGCCAAGTACATCTTCCTCAAGACGGGCGCTTACCGGCCGGCCGATCTGGCCCGGGCCGTCCTCTTCGCCTCCAAGTACAAGCTGGATCTGCTCACGGTGGACGGGGCCGGCGGCGGCACCGGCATGAGTCCCTGGCGGATGATGAACGAGTGGGGAATGCCTCCGGTCGAGCTGCATTCGCTGCTTTACCAGTACGCCAAGCGGCTCGCCGACAGGGGATACGAGGTGCCCGCCCTGGCTCCCGCCGGTGGTTTCACCTTCGAGGACCACATCTTCAAGGGCCTGGCGCTGGGCGCACCGTTCTTCAAGCTGATCGGCATGGCGCGCTCCCCGATCGCCGCGGCCATGGTTGGCAAGACCATCGGCCGGACGATAGACCACGGCCAGGTGCCGGTTTACATCGAGCGCTTCGGGACCACCAAGGACGAGATCTTCGTGACCGCCAGTTCCCTGCGTCATGAACTCGGCAACGATGAGTTCGAGAAGATCCCGCCGGGCGCCCTCGGCCTCTATACCTATTACGAGCGGCTGGCCCAGGGCCTCCGCCAGCTCATGTGCGGCGCCAGGAAGTTCTCGCTGGAGCACATCTCGCGCGACGACCTGGCTTGCCTGACCCACGAGGCTGCCGACATCAGCGGCATCCAGTACATCACCGACGCCGACCAGGCGGAGGTCGAGGAGATCCTGAGCAGCTAGCCGACCCTACGGCTCCGGGCTGGACAGTGGTGAGTTATCTTCGGTTCGCGGCAACGGCGTTGATTTCTTGCCCTGTTCCAGCCTCGGAGCTTTTTGCTGAAGCCAGAACCCGGTCATATCCACGAACTAGGAATATTATTCAGTTTGATAACGGCCGTAGGCGTGGAGCGTGATCCCGTTCACCTCCACGACGAAGGCTCCCCGGTGAGATTCCCGCAGTCGATCCGTCCACTCCACGTCGATCCCCTCACCCAGCAGGACCCGGGGACCGAGGTTGCCGGCGAGGGCGTCGCGCATCGTCTCCGCCCCGCGCAGGTCGCCTTCGGGGTTGATCCAGAAAACCAGCCGGTCCTGGTCCTGCAAGGGCAGCCGGGAAAGACCATCGCACGCCATCTTTGACAGTCCCGATTTCAGGACCAGCCAGTTGAGCGGCCGTCCCCTGTCGTGACGGGCGTCGCGGTGGTAATCACCCCCAGTCAATGCATAGAGCGTCAGCCCGATGGCAATGGCGATTCGGGGAACATTGCCGATGTCCCGCACGCGGCCGCCGATGATCCCGGCAATCCACAAAAAGAAGGGCGCCGCGGCCGCGTAGACATACCTGGGCACCAGGTGAGAGGCCAGGGGCAGGACCGGGATCAACGCCAGCAAGGCTGCCAGCAGCAGGCAAGCCGGAAGCTTGTCCCGGTCCCGGCGCCAGCGCCGGCAGGAGTGGAGCGCCCAGCCGGTCCAGATCAGCCCCCCCAGGACCACCGGCATGGCCTCTCCGAGCACGTCCTGGCGCGCGAAGGGAGGGGGCGAGACGAACCAGAATCCCGCAGTGGCCAGGTTGCCGAGGATCGACAGAGGCCCAAAAACCACCTCGTAGGATTGAACCTGCCCCAGATCCGCCCTGACCAGGAATGCCTCGTAAACAGCAAGGGCAGCCAGCAGGCCCACTGTGACCCAGTGACGGGGCCGGCGCAGACAAGCGGCGGGAGTCAGGAGGGCGAAGAGCAGCGGTAACAGGAGCCCCGACTCCTTGCTGAAGATCGCGAGCGCGGCCAGAACAGCAGCGGCGCCGGAAACGGTGCGGCCGCTGGCGAGCCACCGCTCCACTGCGGCCAGGGCGAAGATTGCGCCCAGTAATTCCACGGCGCCGGTGCCCCAGTACACGGCCTCGAAGGTGGCAGGGTTGGTCGCAAATAGGGCTCCGGCGAGGAAAACAGAAGCTGCCCCCAAACCAGTCAGCCGGGCGATCCGCAGCGCAAGGAATGCGCAGCCGGCGTGAAGGAGAAGTCGGGACAGCCCCCACCAGACCGGCGTGAGGCCGAAGAGCTCGTAGAAGGCTTTCCAGTACAGGTCGAAGCTCACGAACCGAACCAGGCTGTGGTCACGCGCCGCCACCCCGGCGGCATCGGCCAGGAAGACCCAGTCGTCGTGGAACCACCAGGTTCCCGCCACCCGGAAAAAGCCGACGACGGAAATCACGGTGACCAGGATCGCCTCCACCAGGAGATTGTTCCTGCTTGGCGCAACAGCGCTTGCCAGTTTCACCGTCCCGTCCCCTCAGTCAAACCAGATCAGTATCGCTTCCCGGTGCACGCTGAGGTGCTTGAACGAGCCGTCGGCTTTCGCCCAGGCCTCGACCGCGTGGCTGCCTGGTGACAGCGCCGCGGTACCGGTGGCCAGGTAGCTGGCGCAGGCGGTGCGCTGGCTGATGCAGTTGGGCCGCTTCAGCTGCTGGATGCCGAGCGAACCGCGCCACTCCTCGTCGACCTTGATCCGCAGCCGGCCGAACCCGCCCAGGTCAGCGCTGTCTCCCTGGAACCGGGCCTTGGCGGTGAAGAAGACGATCCCGTTGTGGTCGGGCGGTATCGCGACCGTTCCGGCGGCCACCAACTGCCAGGTCTTCAGGGGCGGGCTCTCGCGGGAGGTGCCGCCGATGTCCTGGAAATCCTCGATGTGCTGCTCCTTGCCGGGAGTGCTGGAGCTGGCGCGGCCGCATACCGACAGGCCGCCGCCCAGCACGATCAGCTTCGTGCAGCCGCCGGCCAGGACGTCGTACCGGATCTCGTGCTCCTCGGCCTCCCACTTGGCGAGCAGGGGAAACTCGGTTGCCTCCAGGGAAACCGCGCCGGCCCCACCCGGCAGAAAGGCGTGGACGTACATCGGGGCGGTCAGCTCGGACTTGCGGAACAGGTCGTTCACGCTCCAGGTCGCGAGGTCCCGGCCCCCGAAGGCGCCGTCGAGGTAAATGCCCCACATCGCGTCGCCGTACGGGCCCTTGGGGTTGGGATTTTGACAGACGCCCGAAGCCAGGGCCACGGCAGCTGCGCCGGCCCGGCCGGGGATCGACAGCACACAGACCGTCTGCAGCGAGTCGCCCTCCTCGAACCGTCCGGTCACGATGTCGACACCCCGGACTGTCTCCGACAGCGATTTCTCCGCCGCAAACGGCGCCGGATCGATCAGGATCGACAGGTTGGACCCGGCGCCGACGAAGTAGTCGGCATCCTCGCGGCGGACGCGCAGGCAGAAGGTGTGCTCGCCCGCGGCCAGCCGGGCAAGGCCGATCGAGTTGAAGCAGTGCTGCACCGGGTTGTTCGACAGCACGGGCCCCCAGTCAAGCCGGCTCCGGTTGCCGATCTCCGCGCCGTCGATGGTGATGAAGACCTCCGCCCGACCGGTTTCCACGGCCGGGAAGTAACGTCCGTCGGACTGGACGAAGACCGAGTGCTCGCCGTCCAGGACCACCAGCGCGGTGAGGAGGTCGGTGGTGGCCGCAATTCGCACGTCTGCGGCGAGTTCGAGATACACCGAGTCCGGGTGGGGTGCGTGGCCACCGTGCGCCGGGAAAACCAGGAAGAGGAAGACAGGGGAAACGACGAGAGAGAGGACCAGAGCCGGGGGTCTGCGGGTTTTCAAGTCGCTGCCTTTCCCGACCGGGAACCCCCGGGGGCCGTTTCCGGGGCGCGGCGATTTTACAGGTGTTTCCCGCTGCCGGGCAAGATACACTCTGCCGGCCAGGATTCCCGCCAGCCGGAAGGATAGACCGATGATGAAGTCGATTTGCGAGGCGATTCGCTCGTTCCTGCGGGCCGCCCGGGCGCCGTCGCTTCGATGGCCGCCGCTGCTGTTGCCCCTCCTGTTGCCCCTGACCTCCTGCTCGCCCGGATCTTCGCCGAGCGACGGGGCGGACGACCGGTTCGTGGCCGTGGCCAACCGCTACCTCGAACAGGTTCGCCGGCTCAGCCCGGAATGGTCGACAAACCTGGGCGATCACCGGTTCGATGACCTGGTTAGCGATCTCAGCGCTGCCGGCATCCAGGCCCGGATCGACTTCAACCGCGCCTACAGGGACACCCTGGCCGGCCTCGATCCCGGCCGGCTCGACGAGGTGAACCGGATCGACTACCGGATCCTCGGCGAGCAGATCGAGTCCTCCCTCTTCCAGCTCGAGGAGGTCCGCGAGCACGAGTGGAACCCGCTGCTGTACAACCCGGGTGACGGGATCTACAACCTGCTCGCCAGGGAGTTCGCCCCGCTCGAGCAGAGGCTGCAGAG
This sequence comes from uncultured Fibrobacteraceae bacterium, assembly GCA_964484595.1. Lineage (GTDB taxonomy): Bacteria > Krumholzibacteriota > Krumholzibacteriia > LZORAL124-64-63 > LZORAL124-64-63 > CAZAHC01. The sequence goes on from CAZAHC010000180.1 coordinate 7,011, forward strand.
CGTCAAGGCCCGGCTGGAGAAGCTGCCGGAGATTCTCGCCGCGGCGCAGGCCAACCTGAAAAGCCCGCCCGAGATCTTCACCCGCACCGACATCGACCAGAACCCCGGGGTGATCCACC
>CAZAHC010000181.1:0-7052 GCA_964484595.1 uncultured Fibrobacteraceae bacterium
CCCCCCCCCCCCCCCCCCCCCCCCCCCCCCCCCCCCCCCCCCCCCCCCCCAAGCATATCAATGGGTTTTACCGGTACAGAGCCTTGATTGCACTCCAGGAGACCTTCTCGGTCGGGACCGGCTCCAGGGAAATGGTCTGGACGTTGTTGGTCTCGTCCCCTTCCTGGACGTTGTCGTCCTCGTCGACAACGACCGAGCACGTCGTCTGGTCGTTGTACGCCGCGGTGCCGCCCGGCGAGATGACCAGGTAGACACAACCGCAGAACGGGTCATCTTCACCCCACTGGAGGGTCAGGCAGGACCCGGAGGCCGGCTGGCCGTTGATCACCTTGTCCGTGCAGTTCCCCATTCCGCAGTTGGGCGGACTGAAGTACTGGCAGGTGTCCACCTCGAGGTCCTCCGCATCGAAGGGATCGGTCAGGACCAACTGGTCGTCCAGGTAGAAGCGGACGTCGGCGCTGATCGGGCCGATGCTGCCGTGGGCTTCCATCTTGACCTCTGCGGCCAGGGTCAGCTCGTTGCCGTCGTAGCTCGCCGACACCGAGGCGATGGACAGGTCCACGTCGGCCGCGGCCACCGCCGGCAACGCCAGCAGACAGACCGCAGCGACGGTTACGAGCACCGCTCTGTTCTCTCTCTTGCGCGTCTTCATCTCGATTCCTCCTCGCTCTATGAGCTTTGAACTTTCTGATGCCGGGAAAACCAACCCGGCCATCGATTGCGGGACCATCGGCTAACCTCACCAGTCTTGTTTTTCCGGCCGGAGAAACCTTACGGTTGTGGCCCGGAGATTGTGTCCGGCTTCCGGGTGAACCCGACAACGCCCCTGGCCCCCAACTGGCCGTTTCCGGGAACGCCCCCAGGAACCGTCAGGACCGGAATCCCACCGGTTCCACTCCTTGCCGACTCCCTTCCGTGCCACGTGGCAAAAAATGCCGTAACCTCAGTGATCTCAGGTCGTTGCGCAAACCCAATGACAAAAACACAAAATCCTGGATTAGAGTTGTAGCCTGGAGATTGAATCCGGGTATCTTGAGACCCGGTGACGCCTCTGGCCCCTCCTGGCCCTTTCCGGGGCGTAAGGAGGGGCCAGAGGCGTTGTCTGGCAATCTGTTAGCCGGACACATTTTCCGGGCCACAGCCTTCGATTTATGGTATGATGTTTTGGGATAGTTATCCCGAATATTTCATCTTTTTTGCATTTTGGCTGGGTCAATCGACCCGCAGACGGGGGTTAACTCATGACGGGCAAAAAGAGGGATATCCTGGCCCCATCGCTGCTGGTTTTTTTGCTGGCGACGGGAATTCCCGCACTGGCTGGGGTGGAGGACTTCACCGGCCCGCCCGCCGGCACCGTGATCGCCGGGCCGTGTCCCGACGGCAGCACCGCTTCGGGGACCTTTTTTGCCGATTTCACCGTTTCGGGCATCAACTACGGCTACGGCCCCCACTCGGTCATCATCTTCGACTCGGCCAATCCTCCGGGAACCGATTACGACCTCGGCACGCCGAACGAGACCTGCAACCCACCGGGTCCCGGGGTGGGCGCAGGAGGCGAGGTTGGCCAGCCGGGTGAGAACTGCATCCCCCGCGGCAATCTCCTGGTCGTGGCGGAGGACATCATCGACAACAACGGGGATGGCCTGGTCGACGTGCCCAGCGACGAGGGAGGCGGAGCGCTCATCCGGTTCGACTTCGACTACGTGGTCGACCTGGATTACATCGTCCTGATCGACGTCGACCTCGAGACGGTGGAATTCGAGCTGACCAACGAGGGAATCGTGGTCGGCACCGGCCATGCCACCGATCTGGGCAACAACTCGGCCCAGGTGATCGACCTCACCGAGTTCCTCGGCGTCACCACCCTCGAGATCTCCTTCAGCGGCAGCGGGGGCATCGCCGAGCTGGAATTCCACCTGTCCAGCACTCCGGCCGAGCAGGCCAGCTGGGGATTCCTCAAGGGCATTTACCGGTAGAACTCCCCACCCGGGCGAGCTAGGCTTGGTCTGCGGACCTCCCTCGTGCGCAGGAGGCGACTCGCCGCCGGCCGCCTCCGGGAAAGGACAGTCATGAAGATCCTCGTGATACACGGGCCGAACCTGAATCTCCTGGGCGAACGGGAGCCGGAGGTGTACGGGACGGAGACCCTGACGGAGATCGACGGGCGCCTGCGCGCTCACGCCCAGACCCTGGGAGTCGAGATGGAGACCTTCCAGAGCAATCACGAGGGAGAGATCATCGACCGCATCCAGGCAGCGGCCAGGCAGGGGGCCGACCGCTGCGACGCCGTCATCATCAACCCCGGTGGCTACACCCACACCAGCGTCGCCCTGCGCGACGCCGTCCTGGGCGCCGGGCTGCCGACCGTGGAGGTCCACCTGAGCAACATCCACGCCCGGGAGTCTTTCCGGCGCGAGTCGTTGCTCGCCCCGGTCTGCCGCGGGCAGATCGTGGGGCTGGGCAGCCGGGGCTACCTGCTGGCCCTGGAGGCTCTCAGCGGGGATTAGGCGGGCTCAGTCGGCCAGGGTAACGGTCATTCCCCAGAGATGAGGTTCGCGAGGGGCGTCGGCGTTCCACGTGCCCAGGGCGTGGCTATCGTCGGTCTCGAAGTGGGCCTCGTAATCGCCGGCCGGCAGCTCGATGAAACCGTCGAACAGGCGGTTCTTGCGGTCGCCCCCGGCCCGCTCGGTGTCGCGCCAGACCATCCGCCAGACCGTCCGCTTCCGCTGGAGATCGACGATCCAGCCCAGATCCCACATCTCGTCCCGGTCTCCCTCCCCGAGGGCGTAGATATGGAGACGGGCGGGCCGGTCCAGGCGGAATCGTTGCCGGCGGTGCTCGTAATCGCGAACCTTGGTGAGCCTGACCAGGACTCGCGGGTCGGGCACGAGGTCGGCGGGTCGCAGTTTCTTGAGGTCACCCGGTCGGAAACCCTTACCGGGCAGGACCGCCAGACCCCAGCCGAAGGGATCGACCGGCGGCCTGTCGTTCCACCCCTCGCACGAGTGCGAATCGTCGGTGAGGTAGTGGACCAAGTAATCACCCAGGGAAAGGCGGACCTCACCGTCGAACAGGCGGTTCTTGTCCGCGCCGCCGGCGTGCTCGGTATCCCGCTCCTCCATCAGCCAGACCAGCTCGCCGGTGGCGGCGTCCTCGATCCAGGCGTAATCGGCCAGGATATCGTGCTGCCAGCGGGCTTCACCGAGCGCATAGATGCGCAGACCGGTTTTCCTCTCGATCCGGAAGGGCTGGGTGAAGAGGACCTCGTCCTGGACGCAGGTGAACTCGATCAGGGCTTCGGGCCGGCGGGACAGGTCGCCAGCCGGGAGGCTCCGGCCCGCGTTCTGGGCAAAGGTGACGGAGGCGTAACAGCGGTCGAGGTACTTGCGCAGGTCCTTGCCGGGATCCTCCGGGTGGAGCAGGTTGGCCAGGTCGCGCAGGAAACTCCACCAGTGCTTGAAGATCTTTCCGGACCGGTAGCGGGATCCGGCATACAGCAGGAGGGTATAGCGACCGGGCGCCAGCTTGACCTCTTCCGAGGCCTTGCGCAACAGCCGGCTCTGCGGGGAATGTTTCCGGTCCCTGGCCGCCAGCGACCAGACCGGACGCCGGGTATCGGCAGCCAGGATCCAGGCGTCGACCACGTACTTATCACCGTGCTTCTCGATCAGGCCGACCGCCTCGACCTCGATGTGAGCCCGCCGGGAAAGCTCGAAACCGGCCGCCATCAGCTCCCCGGCGTGGGGCCGGGCCAGCTCGACGGTCGTGTCCGCCCGGAGCTCAGAGCCCGGAGAGGCCAGGACGATCAGCAGCAAGAGAATCGCCCCACGGCACGGCTCGAATCGGAGATGCATCGAATTCCTCCTGCACCAGCAAGTATGGTCTCGAAGGCTGTACGCCCGATTGCCGCCCGGGTTGCGCCCGCCCCCGGGAGAAATCGGCCCCTGCTATCTTGCTCAAGCGGCCCTTCGGTTTGCCGAAAGTCTGGAGGACATCCACCTGGCTATTTCCAGCCCCGCAGGCAGGCGAGGGAGCACTTCCGAACACCTGAGCGAGGAAAGGGCACCGGCATGGCGGAAAAACGGACACAGCAGCGGAAACGCAACCGGAATTTCACCAAGGTCTTCGATATCGACACCGGGCGCTGTGTCGGACGTCTGGTCAACATCACCACCGGCGGCATGATGTTGATGACGGAAAGCCCCTTCGAGCGAGACGCGACCTTCAATTTCCGGATCGTCCTGCCCAGGATGTTCGACGACATGCTGGATATCGAGGTGAAGGCCGTGGCCCGCTGGTGCAAACGGGACGCCAACCCCGACTTCTGGGGCGCCGGCTTCCAGTTCATCCAGATCGGCGCCGAGGAGACCCGGGTGATCGAGTGTGTCTTCGAGGGGTTTGCCCCCGTGCGTTAACCACCTTCCGCACCGCCGCAATGTGCTCGGGCGTGGTCCCGCAGCAACCGCCGACTATGTTCACTCCCGCCGCGATCATCTCCCCCGCCTTCCGGGCCAGGAACCCGGGCGTCTCGCGGTAGACCACCTGCCCGTCCTGTAGCTCCGGCAAACCAGCGTTGGCCTGGATCAGTACCGGCAGCTCGGTGTGCTTTCTCAGCTCCGCTGCGATCCGGACCATGTTCTCCGCGCCGTTCCCGCAGTTCGAGCCGACGACGTCCGCCCCGGCGGCGGCCAGCCCCGCGGCGGCAGCCGGGATGTCCGTTCCCATGATGGTGAAGAAGCCGCGCGGCGTCTGGTCGAAGGTCATCGTGGCCATCACGGGGATATCTGGAGCGACGTCCTGGGCGGCGGTGAGGGCCAGGGTGGCCTCGGCCAGGTCGGTCATGGTCTCGATGCAGATCAGGTCCACGCCGCCCGAGACGAGGGCCTGGATCTGGCGGGCGAACCCGGCCGCCACCAGCTCTGGCTCGGCGTCGCCGTATGGTTTCAGGGTCTCGCCGCAGGGGCCGCAGGAACCCGAGATCAGGGCCGACTCGCCCACCGCCGCCTGCACAGCGTCGACCGCGGCCCGGTTGATCTGCTCGGTCTTGCCGTCCAGCCCGTACCGGGCCAGCTTCAGCGGCGAGCCGCCGAAGGTGTTGGTCTGGACGATGTCGGCGCCGGCTTGCAGGTAAAGCCCGGCGATCTCCTGCAGCACCTCCGGTCGCGACAGGTTCCACGACTCGGGGCAAGCGCCGCTCTCGAGCCCCCGGGCCATCAGCAGGCTGCCGATTGCGCCGTCGGCCACCAGGATCTCCCCGGCGGCCAGCCGAGCCAGCAATCCCTGTTTCATCTCTCCTCCTGGAGCAGCTCCTTGAAGCGCTCGACCGCGTTGACGCCGTCGTAGGCGTAGGCGTCGGCGCCGATCTCCCGGGCGTAGGCGGCCGACACCGGCGCCCCGCCCACCACGGTGCGGATCTTACCATTTAGCCCCCGCGCGGCCAGCAGATCGACCACCTTCTTCATCACCGGCATCGTGGTGGTCAGCAGGGCGGACATGCCGATCACCGCCGCCTCGTTCTCGACCGCGGCGTCCACGAAGCTCTCGGGCGAAACGTCGTTGCCAAGGTCGATTATCTCGAAACCCGCCCCCTCGAGCATGATGCCGACGAGGTTCTTGCCGATGTCGTGCAGGTCGCCCTGCACGGTGCCGATCACGGCCTTGCCGATCATCGGGACTTCTTCTTCGAGCAGCAGGGGTTTCAAGACGTCCAGGCCGGCGTACATGGCCCGGGCGGCGAGCAGCACGTCGGGCAGGAAGATCTCGTGGGTCCGGAACCTCTTCCCGATCACGTTCATGCCGGCGATCAGGCCTTCGTCGAGGATCTGCTTGGCGGCAAGGCCCTGCCCGACCGCCTCCCGGGTCAGCCGGCCGACCTCGTCGTCCTGGCCGTCCTGCAGCATCCGGGCGATCTGCTCGAGGATGGTCATGCTTCCTTCTTTCGCTCGGGGCCCGAGGTGACGCTGCGGATCCGGGCGCGGCAACCGCGGTCGCGACAGTCGTCGCAAAACTCGTAGTCGTCGGCGAACTCGTGGATCCGGCCCGGGCCGGTGACCAGGACGCCGGAGATCGACTTCAGGGGCTCCATCAGGAAGCTCTCGCGCAGGGTGATGCCGATCCGTTCCGGCTGCAAGAAATCAAACAGCGCACGCTGCCCGCTGACGTGCCAGCCGCAGTAGCCGGGGCTGTAGCGCAGAGTCTTGCCGGGCGCTTCAGTGGAGTACCTCTGCTGCAGGGCGTCGGCCGCGAGGTCGGCTGCGGCCGAGGCGGCCGAGTCCAGCATCGCCGCCAGGGCGAAGTCCCGCGCCGCGAACAGCGAGGTTATCTTCTCGCTGACCGGCCCGCCCAGGGTAACCGCGAAGAGGGCCAGCCGCTCGGCCTGCGGATGGATCCCGGCCAGCGGGTTCGGCTCGGCGTTTTGGCCCTGGCCCCGGAAGATCTCCGCGAACTCCGGCCCTGTGACCGGAGCGAAGATGCCCACCGGGGAGGAGAGCGAGCTGAGAAGCTCCAGCGCGTCCTCGAGCAGCGCGGCCACGTGGGGCGGCGGCTCGCCACGGGCTGGCATCCCCTGGCCCTCCAGCACTTCCCGGTGTCGGGGCAGGATCTCGGCGACGGGGATCTCGAGCCGCTGGTGGTGACTCATCCGGGTCCCCTCACTCCTCGCGCGCGGGCAGGCCGTCCATGCCGTGGCGGGCGGCCTCGGCTTCCATCAAGCGGATCAGCTCCTTCTTGATCTCGGCCGGCAGGCGGGAGGGTTCGTAGGCGGCGAGAAACTTTTCGACCTCGGCGTGGGCCCGCTCGCCGAGCGTGAGCGCGCCCTCCTCCTGCCAGCGGGACAGGTTCGCCCGGGCGATCACGGGGCCGGGGAAGGTGATCTCCTGGCGCAGGAACTTGCGCGTGTGATCGGAGATCAGCAGGTGCTTTTCCTGGAGCAGCTCCTCCAACCGGGGCAGCGCCGGAAAGTCTTCCCGGGGCTCGATGCCGGCCACCGCGCGCAGGGCCATGCCGCAGATCTCGTTATCGACGACCAGCTTCTCGAGGCTCTGGCAGCTCAC
>CAZAHC010000182.1:0-7045 GCA_964484595.1 uncultured Fibrobacteraceae bacterium
GCCAGATCATCGGCGTCCAGGATCACCGGATCGAGAACCAGCGAATGGTTGCGGACGAAGGCCACGTCGGCGGGGAACCCGTCGCGGCAGACGAAGCTGCCGTCGAAGTGATCTTCCTCGTCCACCTCACCGTCCGTCAGCACCCCCGCCCCGGCGACCACCACGGTGATGTCGGACTGGGCGTTGATCGGGATCGAGTCGTGACGCCGCTCCGTCCAGACACCCGTGACCAGGATCACCAGACCGGTGATGGTGCAGATGATCAGGGTGTCGATCAGCGGTCCCATCATCGCCACGACCCCCTCGCGGACCGGCTCGTCGGTCTTGGCGGCCGCGTGGGCGATGGGGGCGGACCCCTGGCCGGATTCGTTAGAGAAGAGACCGCGCCTGACGCCCCAGGTGAGCATGAAGATGAACGTCCCGCCGGCAAAGCCGCCGATCTGAGCCGCTGGCTTGAAGGCCGAGGTGACAATCGTCTGCAGGACCGTCGGGATCTGCTGGATGTTGATCACCAGGACCAGGAAACCGCCCACGATGTAGATGACCGCCATGTAGGGGACCAGCTTGCTGGTCACGGCGCCGATCCGCTTGATGCCGCCGAGGATCACCAGGGCCACGAGGCTGGCGGTCACCAGTCCGGTGACCCAGGTGGGCACGCCGAGATCGGACCGCATCTGGTCGGCGACGGTGAAGGCCTGGATGCTGTTGCCAGAGCCGAAGCTGGAGACGACCGCGCAGGCGGCGAAGACGACCGCCAGGGGCTTCCAGGAACGGCCGAGCCCCTTCTCGATGTAGTACATGGGGCCGCCCGATGCCGTCCCGTCGGGCAGGATCACCCGGAACCGCATCGAGAGGGTGCACTCGGCGTACTTGAGCGCCATGCCGAAGACGGCGGTGATCCACATCCAGAACAGGGCCCCCGGTCCCCCGTAGTGGATGGCGGTGGCCACCCCGGCGATGTTGCCGATTCCCACCGTGGCCGAGAGGGCGGTGGTCAAGGCCTGGAAGTGCGAGAGGTCACCGGCGTGCTTGGGGTCGTCGTACTTCCCCCGGATCACATCGAGGCTGTGCTTGAGACGCCGCAGCTGGATGAAGCGGAGGGTCAAGGTCGTGAACAATCCGGTCAGGAGCAGCACGGCCACCATGACCGGGAAGGCGTCCGGCCAGCCCCAGATCTTCTGCTGGAGGCCGTCGGCGAAGTTGCTGATCGTCTCCATGCGAGCCTTCCGTTCTTCGCGAGCTGGGATTCGACCGGGTTTGCGTCACGGCCGGGGCAAACCGAGCTACAACGATTACAATATCCGGAAGGGGGAAACAAGTCGGAAAACGAGGAAAGGGGCCCTCGTTCCGGGCCCCCTTCCTCCCCTGAGGGTGGGGTCTTGATCCGTCGGCTCTATCACACCCGCCGCCAGTGCCCGGGAATCCACCGAGCTGGCCTGCCCGGACGCTTCACGCAGTGGCCGGGCACCCAGACGTACCGGTCGGCGACGGGACGGGCCGGCCGCACCACCGGTCGCACCACGATGCGCGCCGGCAGCGGGCGGGCGGGTCTAACGACAACCCTGGCGCCACCGAACCTCGCCTTGACGACAACGGCGCCTTCGCTGGTGGCGGCAGCACCGGCGCTCATCGCCAGTGCAACCAGGACTGCCAGGCTAATTTTCTTGAGGACCTTCATCGTTCCCCTCCTTCTATCTCCCCAGGACCGCGTCGATCCCGGATCGTGATTTCCCCCGATTGACTCCCTATCGTTCCAGACCGGTAGGTGCAAGGAGGAAGCCGCCGCCGGGCCGGGATTGCGACACCTCTCGCCGCTCTACCTATCTCGAAGAGAAACAAATGGCTAGGGGGATCCTGGCCATCGGATCGGCTGGAAACGGTTGCTGCCCGAGACCAGCTATCCGTACTCGGAGGTACAGGTCCAATCGTTCCGGGACACAACCAGATCAGTCCCGGCGGACGATCCTCGCCAGCAGCTGCAGGTCATCCCGCCGGAGCACGCGGAGCAACCAGATCGCGGTGAGGAAGAACAGGCTGGCCAGGCCGCAGGCAGCCAGGAAGGGTCCCCAGCCCACGTGCAGGGGCAACCCCCACCAGCCGGTTCCCCAGCCCGGAGCCGCCAGCCTGGTCACGACCACGGTGGCGAACCAGGCCAGGGCCAGCGCCAGGGCGCTGCCGCCCACGGCCCGGGTCAACGGCACCCGCAGCTCGGTCCGCCGGACGTAGAACAGGTGCATACCGCAGCTGGCGGCCAGGCTGACGATGGTGGCCGCGGCCGCGCCGTAGTAGCTGAAGCGGGGAATCAGGAACAGGTTCAGGGTCACGTTGGCCAGCATCGCCACCAGGGCGATCGTGATGAAGGCCCTCTCCTTGCCGGCCGCGATCAGCAGCCGGTTGAAGATGTGATTGGCGGCCTGGAAGGGCAGGCCCCAGATCACCACCTGCAGGACGGGAATCGAGGCAGGAAACTCACCGCCGGTGTCGAACCAGCGGATGATGGGTTCGGCAACCAGCATGCAGAACAGGGTCACCGGCAGGGCCGCGATCAGTATGTAGCGCAGGGACCGTTCCCCCATCCGGGCCGTGTCCTCGACGCGATCGGTTCCCATACGGGCCAGGGCTGGAAAGAGGGCGGTGGCGAACAGGTTCGGCAGCAGGAGCAGGTAATCGAGCGGCCGGTGCCCCAGGAAATAGACCCCGGTGGCGGCCTTGCCCATCATCTCTGTGAGCATGGCGATGTCGATCTTGAAGTAGACGATACCGAAGGTGGTCGACAGGAACAGGGGCCAGCCCAGCTTCACCATCCAGCCGAAAGAGGGCCCACCGTCACCCGCGGGAGTCCCGCGCCGCCAGGGCCCGGTCTTGATCAACATCAAGGGCACCATCACCGCCAGCCTGGCCACGCGGCTGATCAGGTTGGCCCAGACGACACCCATCAGGCCGTGTCCGGCATCGAGCGCCCAGAAGGCCAGGCCGAAGTAGACGACGGCGGAGACCAGCTGGCCGGCGGTCTGGTACTTGAACTTCTCGTGGGCCTGCAGGATCGAGTCACAAGCCATGGCGCTGGACTCGACGAACACCGCCACCGCGGTGACCAGCATCGCGGTCCGGGCCAGGGATTCCTTGCCGGTCAGGAAGACGTAGGCGACCAGCAACAAGTAGCACAGCGCGCCGGTTAGCCAGCGGACCCGCAGAGCCGCCCACAGGATCGGGAAGGTCATGCCCCGGGCTCGCGCCACCTCCCGGGTGACGAGCGTGCCGAGGCCGAAGTTGGCGATCACCAGCGCGATCGCCGTCACGTCGGTGGCCCAGCCCCAGATTCCCAGACCCTCGGTGCCGAGGATGGGAGTCATCTTCTTGGTGATGAAAACCGCGAGAAGCCGACCCACCATCAGGCCGACGGTGAGCAGGAAGGTGTTCTTGGCGACTACTCTCGTGTTGTCCAAGGCGCCTCCAGCCGGCAGGGCCGCGGGCGGATGTTACCTCAGAAGTAGCCGCCGGTCACTGCCGTAACCACCGGGCTGCCGTCTCCGGTCAGCTCCCATGAGAAATCGAGGCGAATGACATCGCTCCGTCCGGATCGCGTCGAACCGAGGCGCAGGCCGAACCCGGCCTCGTGCCGGATGTCCTCCGGACCTCGCTCCTCACCGTGCCACCAGGCGATCCCGCCGTCGTAGAAGACCGCGAACCCCGCCCGGTAGAAACCGAGGACCTCCTTGGGCAACACGATCCCGTGCTCGAGATTCCAGCGCATGAGCCGGTCGCCGGCCATGCCGTCGTAGCCCAGGGTTCGCAAGCCGTGATTCAAGCCGAGAACCTGAGCTTCGGTTCCGGCCAGGTTCTCCGCCCAGGCCGCCTGGGCGAAAACACGGGTCAAGCGATTGAACCGCCGGCCGTTGTGATGTCCGAGCCAGCCGGTCAGGAAGCCGATCGTTGAAGGCCAGTTCCGGGTCGGACCCAGGCCGGTTTTCCCCCACCATTCCAGGAGCAGGAATCCCGGCCCGAGTGGGCTCCAGTCGCGCCCGGACACGTCCACCTGGACGAAGTTCCCATCACCCAGGGTGGATCCGGTGGCCGGTCCGGCCGGCCCCACCACGAGCCAGTAGCTGGGATCGAGGGGTACGTCTTCCACCGGACCGTACTGCATCAGGTGGTGGGTGGTGGTCCAGGACCGGCCCAGGGTCTCGAGCACCAGAAACGGATAGACCAGGGTTCCTTCCCGGCGGGAGATCCCCGCCTGGACCTGCTGCAGGACCGGTGGGAAGGCGTCCCGGCCATCGGAGAGGCCCAAACCCTCCGGGTGGTCGAAGTCGAAATCGAGATAAGAGACATCCAGGCCGACTCCGAGACGCCAGACCCGGCCTCGGCCCTGCGCGGAGAGCCGCCGGGAAGCGACTGCCGTCATCCCCTTCTGTCGCAGCGGGACCTGGCCGTACAGACTCTCGGTCCGGGAAGGATCGGCACCGGCAGGACCGGCGTTGCTCAGATAGAATCGCTGTTCGGTCCGGGAAGTCAGGGCGTTCAGCTGCAGACCCCAGGTATCATCGAGGCTGTAGAAGGGAGCCGCCACCGAGATCGTGTGTGAATAACCATCCCCCTGGTTGATGGTGGCGGCCTTGACCTCCAGGGGGGTGCCGAGGACCCGCCGCTTCGACAGGAAGAACCGGGAATGCCGGTAGTCCTCGTCCTCACCGATACCGGCGCCGACCTCCAGGCCATGGCCCAGGAAGTTGCCCTCGGACAGCATGACACTCCAGCGCTGCGAGCCCTCCGAGGCGCGGGAGTAGGCAAGATGGGTCTTGAGAGACCAGGTCTCCTGCACCCGTACCTCGACGTCGACCGTGCCGTCGGGCAACGTGTCCACGGGCACCACGCTCACGTTGGTCAGAAAGCCCAGGGCACGCAGGTTGCGCGCCGTTTCCTCCAGCAGGCTGGGGTCGAAGGCGTCCCCGGTGCGAAAGAGCAGTTCCCGCTGCAACACCCCCGACCGCGTGCGGACGTGGAGCCGGTTCATTGTCCGCCGCACGGTCCGGAGCAGACCGGAGGTACGGGCTATTTCCTCGGGGGTGAATATGTCGCGGACCAGGATTTCCACCCGGCCCACGCGAAGGTGTTCCGCAGCGGCCGGGCGGGACTCGGGGGGCGGATCCGGGAGTGTCTCAGCTCGGGCACCCACTCCCTGTACGCCACCCCAGGAAACCCCCACTACCAGGAAAACAAGCAGAACCAGCCTGTCAGCAAGAGATGAAAAACTGCCAATTTGACAGCCATGGAGTGTCATGTCAGCCTTTTCTTGGGGTCAACCAGACTCTACTGGGAAAAGCACCGCCATCATAACCCAGTTGATATGAATATGTTAGCTGGTTGTCTCCGCTGCTGGGGCCAGTGGCACGATGGTTGTTATGATAGCCAGCGCAAGAAGGAAAACCGGAGCCAACGAGTCCACAAGGAACGGTACCAGGAATAAATCCAGGAGGTAGAACAATGGTCAACACGCTGATTCCTCTCAGGCGCATCGACGAGATGTTGGATGGTTTTTTCAGGCCCCGCTCCGTCGCGCCGCTGACCTCGAACGGCCAGAATGTCGAGTATCTACCCCGGGCGGACATCCTGGAGGGAGAGAAGGATTTCCTGATCCGCATCGATCTTCCCGGGGTTGCCAGGGATAACCTAGATATCAATTTGGAGGATCAGACCCTGAGTATCAAGGCCGAACGGGAAATCCCGGCCCCTGAAGGTTACCAGTCCCGACGCCGGGAGCTGCCGGCCAAGCAGGTCTTCGGCCGGACCTTCAACCTGGGCCGCGAGATCGACCCCGACCGGATCGGCGCCAAGCTCGAGCACGGGGTGCTGACCATCACCCTGCCGAAGTCGGACGTCGCCCTGCCGCGCCGGATCGACGTCCAGTAACGGACCAGGGAACAGACTGCGGCACCCCCTCCCCCCCACGGCGAGCCGCAGGAAGAGGCCGGGAGCAAATCCCGGCCTTTTCTTTTACCCACCCTTGCCTATCTTGGCAGGATGAAACTCCTGACCTTCCTTCGCGACTCCGTCGCCCGCCCCGGCCTCGCCCTGTCCGAGCAGATCGGCCTGGATCTGCTCGCGGCCGAACCCTCGCTGCCCGCCCGCTGGAACGAACTGTTCGCGGTTCTCGATCAGATCCGGGACCTGGCCGCGCGTTGGTCCGACCTCCGCCCGGAGGGACAGCCGGATTCACCTTTATTCTCCCTGGCGGACGTTGCCCTCCTGCCCCCGGTCCCGGAGCCCTCCAAGATCATCTGCGTGGGCCGGAACTACCGCGACCACGCCGAGGAGCAGCACGCCAAGCTTCCCGCCCGCCCGTTGCTCTTCAGCAAGGCCCCCTCCTGTCTGCAGGGACACGAGGGCCCCATCATGCTCGACGCCGATCTGCAGCAGGTGGACGCCGAGGCCGAACTGGGGGTGATCATCGGCCGCCAGGGCCGGGCGATCCCGCGCGCCGCCGCTCACCAGCACATCGCCGGCTACACCTGCTTCAACGACATCTCCGACCGGGAAGCCCAGTTCGCCGACAAGCAGTGGTTCCGCGGCAAGAGCCTCGACACCGGTGGGCCGTGCGGACCCTGGATCGTCACGCCGGACGAGCTGCCGCCCCTGGCCAGCGGCCTGGCCATCAGCTGTCGCTGGAACGGGGAGACAATGCAGAGCAGCAACACCGACCTGCTTATCTTCCCCGTGGACGAGCTCATAAGCTTCGCGAGTCGCCACCTGACCCTTCTGCCCGGTGATATCATCGCCACCGGCACTCCCGGTGGCGTCGGGGGCTTTCGTGATCCGCCGCGGTTTCTCCGGCCGGGTGACCGGGTCGAGGTCCAGATCGAGCGGATCGGTACCCTGGCCAATCCGGTAATCGCCCGCTGAGTCCCCCGGATTCTGCATTTTGCACCTCTCGGGGCATGTCGTCGGCCGTTTTGCGCGAATCCGCTCTGAAACAACCGGGCCGGCGGCGACAAGCCCCAGACCGGCGAACTGCCCCCCGCCCCCCAATCCCGCCCGATTTCGAGCA
>CAZAHC010000183.1:0-7033 GCA_964484595.1 uncultured Fibrobacteraceae bacterium
CGCAGGTGAGCCAGAGTGGCCTCACCCTCGCGCCCCTGGCCCTCGAGCCCCTGCTGCACCAGGCGCAGCTGTTCCACTTCTTCCCGGGCCTGGTCGCGCTCTGCCTCGAGCGAGACGACCGCCTGCTGCAGCTCGTCGCGCCGGCTGGTGCTGGTGCTGCGCTCCTGCCCGCTCCTTTCCAGCTCGCGCTGCGACGCGGCGGCCTCGTCGGCCAGCTGAGTCAGCTCCGCTGCCAGGGTGGCCTGCTCCCGCTCGATCTCCGCCAGCCGCTTCTCGGCGGCGGCGGACCGGCTCTTCAGCTCGGCGACCTCACCGTGCAGTCGGCCCAGATCCTCCTCCAGCAGGGAAAGCTCGCCGCGGCCGCTGATCAGTTCCTGCCGCACCTGCTCCCGGCTGGTCCGGTTGGCCTCTTGCCGCTCCTGTTCAGCAACGATCCGGCGCTCGAGCCCGGCCACCTGGTTCGAAAGACGGTCCAGCATCTCGCCCCGGCCGAGCAGGCTGACCTCCTCGGCCTGGCCGCGCCCGCCGCGCACCACGCCCTCGTTGGTCACCAGCAGGCCCGTCTCCGAGAGACAGACCAGCGGCACCGGACCTTCATGGGCGAGGGCAGCGCCGACCGCCTCCTCGTCGCTTGCGAACACGACCGTCGCCGCCAGCAACTTCTTGACGAAGGGGATCTCTGCGGCGACGCCGCTCACCAACTCCAGCGCGGGGCGGCCGCCGGGAGGCAGAGCAGGGGCCGCGGTGTCGGTCGCCTCGCCAGCCGACCGGCTCAGGAAGCTGGCCTGCCCCACCTCGCGCCGCCTCAGCTCGGCCACCAGGTCGACGGCGGTGCCGGCCGCGTCCACGACGATCGCGTCCAGCAGCTCCGCGAGCAGGGTCTCGAAGGGCGCCGTGTAGCCCTCGCGGATCTGGATCTGGTCGGCGAGACTGCCGAGCACGCGGCCGTCGTCCGCAAAATCCTGCAGCAACTGGCGCGCACCCTGCCGGTAACCTTGATACTCGTCCTTGATGCGCCGGAGCAGCTCCAGCCGCGAGCTCGCGGCCTCCCGCTCGGCGACCAGCCTGGCGACACTCTCCTGGAGCCCAGGGGCGGTGGCCTCGAGGTTGCCTTCCTGCCGTTCCAGGCCGGCCAGCTTCTCCAGCAACTCCTGGCGCCGGGCCACCAGGCGCGCGCGAGCTTCCTCCTGTCGCGAAAGATCCTCCCGGGCCGCCTGGCCGTCGTCCGCGATCCGGGTCACCTCCCCGGCCAGGGTTTCCTGCCGCTCGCGCCGGTTCTCCTGCTTGACCTCCAGCTCCCGCAGCCGGCTCTGCTGGGCAGCGTCGGTCTCTACGAATTCCAGGTTGAGCTGGGTGGCCTGCTCCAGCGACCGCCGGTTCTCACGCAATCGCTCCTCCAGCAGCGACAGGTCCTCGCGGCGCTGGCGGAGCGCTTGCTTGGTCTCCTCCAGCTCCACGACGACCCGGGCGCGGTGCTCCTCGATCTGGGTGGCCTGGGCCTTGATCTCTCCCTCGCGCCGGTTCGCCTCCTCGATTCCCTCGCCACCCTGCTCCAGGCGCCGCTCGTGCTCGCCGATGCGGTGCTCCAGCACCAGCACGTTGCGCTCGCTCTCCTGTAGTTGCTCGGTGAAGGCCTGCAGGGATTCCTCCAGGCGACGTCGCTCGGCTTCTCGCTCGTCCAGCGCGGGCCGGGTGGTCTCGATCTCCGCTCTCAGCTCTGCGAGCTCGCCAGTGTTGGCCTCGGCGGCGGTCTTCAGCTCGGCCAGCTTCTCGCGCAGCCCCTTTTCCTCGCGGGCGAAATCCTGGTGCTGGCGGCCGGCGACCAGCAGATCCAGGGCCCGGATCTGATTGGTCAGCCGCTGGTGGCGCCGGGCCTTGCCCACCTGGTACCTGAGCGACCGCACCTCCTTGCCAATCTCCTCGATCAAGTCGTTCAGACGCAGCAGGTCCTGCTGGGTGCGATCCAGCTTCCGCTGCGTCTCCTTGCGCCTCGCCTTGTACTTGGTGATCCCTGACCCTTCCTCGATCAGGCGGCGCAGCTCCTGCGTGTGCTCGTTCAGCACCACGTTGATCATCGCGTGCTCGATGATCGAGTAGGAGGCGTTGCCCGCCCCGCTGTCGTAGAACAGGTCGCGCAGGTCCTTCAGCCGGCACAGGGTCCCGTTTAGGAAGTATTCGCTGCCGCCGTCGCGGGTGACCTTGCGGCGGATGGCGACCTCGTCGAACTCGATGGGCAGGCGGCGATCCTCGTTGGTGAAGATCAACGTGACCTCGGCCAGCCCCACCGGCTTGCGCTTGGTCGTCCCCTTGAAGATGACGTCTTCCATGCAGTCGCCGCGCAGGGTCCGGGGCGACTGTTCCCCGAGCACCCAGCGCACCGCATCGACGATGTTCGACTTTCCGCAACCGTTCGGACCGAGGATGGCGGTGACGCCGCTGGCGAACTCCAGGCCCGTCCGGTCGACGAACGATTTGAAACCCTGCAGGTCGATTCGCTTCAACTTCACCCGATTAACCTTCCGCTGTCTGATCTCGAGAAGTCCAACCGCCCGGGTATTCCCGGACCCGTACTTTAGAATCGGGCCGGCATGGCCCAGTCGATTCCCAGGCGGGTCTGCAGACCCGGGATCGCCTCGGCGGCGGCCTGCCGACTGGGAAAGCTGCCCAGATAAACCCGGAACCAGCGCCCCTTGTCCGGCACGGCGGTCACCCGCCAAACCGCCCGCACCCCCATTCGCTGCAGGAAAACGATCTGCCGGTCGGCCGCGTCCTGGCTGGCCAGGGAATAGACGTGCAGAGCCCAGCCCGCCTGCCCGACCGGCACCGCGAAGGGATCCGCGTCCGACCCGACCGGGGTTTCCTCCTGACCGCCAACCGCCGCCGGAGAACCGGACTCACCGCCAGCGGTCGGTTCGCGATCCGGCTCGCTGACGGCCTCGGCAACGGGTGCCAGCTCCGCGGGCCGGTCTGTAACCGGCTCGGGTTCACGTTGGTCTGACTCCGTCTGGCCCGACTCCGGCCGGTGGGCCACCTCGGTCTCCAGCTCGGTGGCCGTGCCGGCCGGGACCTGGGGCTGGAGGCGAGCCAGGTCCCGCGTCGGCGGTTCCTCCGGAGGCCCGGCCAGGAAGAACCACCAGAAACCGATCGCGCCGACGACCACGATGAGTCCCGCCGCCAATCCCCAGAAAACCGGTGAGGAACGCCGCCGCGGCGGCGGTGGCGAGCCCCAGTTCACCTGCGGGAAGCGGGCAACTTCCGGCTGATCGGCCGGAACCGGCTCGTCGACCCCGGCAGGCTCCGCCGTCGCGGCGACCTCTTCCTCTTCTTCCTCCACTTCTTCCTCCACCGCCTCGATCGGCTCCGGAGGAGCGATCGCCGCAGCGACCTCGGCCTGGTCCGGCCCGAAGCAGATCAGTCCCTCCACCTGGGAACCGCCGCCGGACAGGTCGGCCACGAGCAGGTCGGTCTCCGCCGCCGAGCGAGTCAACCGATCCCAGCCCAGGAATACCACGTCCGCGGCGGATTGCCAGATCCGTCCCTCCTCGCCGGTCGGAGCGGAGATGATCACGAAGTCGGCAGCCGCCTGTAACCGCTCCAGCAGCTCGGACGCCTCGGCGACCGTGATGCCAGCCGGGCAGAAGGAACCGACCCCGAGCAAGCGGCTCGTTTCCCCCGTCCAGGGCAAGGCCCGTCCGCAAAGCGGCAGCGAAACGCCGAAGCGCAGGAGATCGACCCACCCCTCCTTCTCACCGAGACCCGACCAGCGGGTCAGATCGGGTTTCTGCTCGTCGCCGTCGAGGACGATCACCCGCAACCCGCGACCACCCAGCCAGCGGGCGGTCGCCAGGGCCGCCACGGCCCGGCTGCCGGTATTCTGCGGCTCGTCCAGGCAGACCCAGACTCGCCGGGCGGGAAAACCGGCGACGACCTTCTCGAGCACCGGGTCCAGACGCGCCTCGGCGGTGAAGCGCTCGGCTTCCTCCCAGAAAACGGCGCCGCCGGCGAGGTCGAGTTCGGCCAGGACCAGGCCGATCTCGCAGGTGGCGAGCGGTGAACCCTCGGGAGAATCCGGCCGGTCGGGTTCAGGGTTCATTCTTGGCGGCCTCCACGGCCAGAGGTTGTCGGCCAGGTCGGCCGGCCACTGTCACATCTCGCGCCAGACCCGCAGGAAAGCGTCGATGACCAGCGGCAGTTCCTCGGGGTTGATGGTACGCAGGTCCACGGCCAGGCCCTCCTGGTTCATGCGGGTGACCAGGGCTGGATCACCCTGCCGCAGCCGGGCGTGGCAGATTTCGAGGGCCTCCTTGGGTCCGGACCACTGCAGCAAGTGGGTCGGCAGGGAAGCGCTGGAGAAACTGCCGCCGCCGACGCTGGATTCCCCCTCGACCACGGCGCCCCGCCAGCCGGCCGGCGCTTCCTCGGCCAGGGCTTCCAGGAGCTGCATCGCGTCGCGGGCGAGTTCGGCCGGGGCCCGGGCGATCTGGGCCAGGGTCGGCACCGCAGCCGGACCCTCCGCCTCCAGGTAGAGGGAAAAGACGGCATCGAGGGCCGCCAGCGTGGTTTTGTCAACCCGCAGGGCCCGCCGCAGGGGGAAGTCGCGCATTCTCTCGATAAGATCGGCGCGTCCGAGGACGATGCCCGCCTGACAGCCGCCCAGCAGCTTGTCGCCGCTGCAGGTCACCAGATCGGGGCCGGCGGCGAGATCCTCAGCAAGCGTCGGTTCCTGGGGCAGGCCCAGCTCCGCGAAGGGAAACAGGGCCCCGCTGCCGGCGTCGTAGATCAGCGGGTGGCCGCCCGGCTGACACAGTTCCGCCAGCTCGCTCAGGATCACTTCCTCGGTGAAGCCGACCACCTCGAAGTTGCTGCGATGAACCTTCAGGACCACTGCCCCGGGCGTCAGGGCGTCTCGATAATCGGACAGGTCGGTGCGGTTGGTGGTGCCCACCTCGACCAGCTCGCAGCCGGTCTCCTGCAGGATCTCGTGCATGCGGAACGAGCCGCCGATGGCCACGGCCTCGCCGCGGGAAAGGATGACCCGGCCTCGGCCAGCGCAGGTCCGCACCGCCAGCCACACCGCCGCCGCGTTGTTGTTGACGACGAGAGCATCCTCGGCGCCGGTCAAGAGGGCGACCTTCCGCTCGACCTTACGTCCCCGATGACCTCGCTGCCCGGTCTGCAGGTCGAACTCCAGATCGACTCCGTGCCGGGCGACGCGGCCGGCCCATTCGGCGGCCAGCTCCGGGTAGAGAGAACGCCCGAGGTTGGTGTGCACCACGACGCCGGTGCCGTTGATCACCCGGCGCCAGCTGGGGCCGAGCAGTTCGGCCCGGGCGGCGAGGGTTCGCGCGACGACCTCGTCGAGCAGGGCCTCGCGAGTCGTGGCCGCCGCGGGTACGTCCTTCTCTTGCAGACGCCGGCGCAGGGCGGCAATCTCCTGCTGGATCAGGCAGGTCATCCACCCCCGCTGCTCGCCGGCAACGGCCGCCGCGAGGCGAGGATGCTCGAGCACCGCGCTGACCGAGGGAATCTCGCGCAAATCGGGGTTGGCCATCGAGAAATCGCCTCGCCGATCCAGGATGAAGAGGGGCCGCTGGAGGAAAACCGGTTTCCAAGTGGGTGCTAAAGTATCAGAACCGGGACCCGGTGTCCAGACAGCTCGTCTGCGTTCTGGACACCGTTTCGGCGCCCCTTTAAGCTGTCCCGGAAAAGGATGGTGAGCATGGAACTTAAGCGGCGACCCGGAGTGAGGGCGGCGGTCGGCTTCGTCATGATCCTGATCCTCCTCGGCGGGCTTTCCTCCTGCGGCAAGCCGAAGCGGCCTCCGACCACCGACATCCCCGGCTACCAGGCCCTGCGCGACCGGGTGGGCGACTTCGATTTCTCCCCGTTGCGCGGCCGTCGCCTCGTCATCGATCCCGGTCACGGTGGGTTCTTCCGCGGCGCGGTGGGTCTGAACGGGCTGACCGAGGCGGAGGTGAACCTGGGCGTCGCCCTCTACCTGCGCGGGCTGCTGGAGTGGGCCGGCGCCGAGGTCTTCCTTACCCGCACGGCCGACTACGACTTCCTCTCCCCCGCCGACAGCTCGCTCGCGACCGACCTGGCAGCGCGGGTCGCCTTCTGCGATTCCATCGCCCCTGATGTCTTCCTCTCCATCCACCACAACAGCAACGCGGCGCTGGACCGGGACCTGAACGAAACCCAGACCTACTACCCGGTCGGCCGCGAGGGGGCCGATCTGGACCTCGCCCGCTCCATCCACAAGTACCTGGTTCGCAACCTGGAGATCGAGCCGGCCAAGATAATGGCTGGCAACTTCTACGTGCTGCGCAACGCGACGGTGCCGGCGGTGCTCGGCGAGCCGGCGATGATCTCCAACCCCGTGATCGAGGGCCGGCTGACCCTCGCCCGCAGCCACGAACTCGAGGCCAAGGCCTACTTCCTGGGGCTGCTGGAATACTACGCCCTGGGGACGCCGCGGTTCGTGAACGGTTTCGAGGAGGCCACGGTAAATTTCCCCTGGGAACAGCTCGTATGGCATTTCGAGCCCGGTTCCCCACTGGCCCCTGGGCTCGATCCCGCCACGGTGACCTTCATCGTCGATGGCGTGAGCCAACCGGTCACCCTGTCCCCCGACGCCCGGAACATCTACTGGACCCCTGATCCTGAAACCCGCTGGGGGAACCACACCATCAGCCTGCAGGGCCGAAACCTGGCCGGCCGCTCCACTCCCGTTCACCTGGTGCAATACAAGGGATTTGTCAATTGGCTCCTGGAGCTGGAACTCTGGCGCGATAGACGAGGTGCCGACTCCAAGATGTTGCTCATCTGGAAAAGTACGGCGCTGGATCTCGACGCCTATGGTCCCTTCCGGTTGAATCCGGCCGGTGGCCCGGGTACCGAAAAGGACTGGGAGGAGGCGACCGAGCTGCCCCGATACCCAGGAAAGGTGGGGTGGGCCCTCCTGCCCGGCGACTTCCCCCTTTCCGCAACTCTGCTGTGGGATCTCGGCGACGATCAGAACCGGAATTTTCAA
>CAZAHC010000184.1:0-7030 GCA_964484595.1 uncultured Fibrobacteraceae bacterium
CCGAGATCTGGGGCACCACGCCCGAGGCCATGGTGTTGCGCCAGAAGATCTCCGCATATCCGGCCAGCGACTTGACCCCCTCCTGGATCCGGGCGCCGCCGCTGTCGTTGAGACCGATCACGGGGCAGCCGTTCTCCATGGCCTGGTCCATGAGACGGCAGATCTTCAGCGCGTTGGCCTCGCTCATGGAGCCGCCGAAGACGGTAAAGTCCTGGGCGAAGACGTAAACCTGCCGGCCGTCAATGCGCCCGACGCCGGTGACCATCCCGTCGCCCACCGGCTTGTTGTCCTGCATGCCCATCTCGGCGCAGCGATGGGTCACGAAGACCCCGGTCTCGCTGAAGCTCCCCTCGTCGAGCAGCAGATGGATCCTCTCGCGGGCGGTCAGGCGGCCCTTCTGGTGGATCTTCTCGATCTTCGCCGGGCCGCCGCCCTGGAGGGCCTGATCGCGCAGCTCGTTCAGGCGCGCGAGCCTGGCCTGGAAATCTTCGGGCATTTTGCTCTCCCTGTCCGGTTCCGGTCGGTTGGCGCAGGAACGCCGGCCTGGGCCCGTCCGCTCACGAGCGGACCGGGCCACGTTCGGGCCGGCCGCACGGCGGCAAATCCTACGTTAGGTGACAGGTCCCGGTCAAGGGGGAGGCGGTTTTCCGCTCGAGCCTAGCGGTAAAGGGCCTTGACACCGCCCCAGGTCCGGCCCTCGGTGCCTATCTGGCCGCCGGTGCCCGTGCCGAAGGCCGCGATGGCGAAATCGATGGCGTCGTTGATTTCGCTGTCCTGGGTGACCTCGAAGATCAGACGGTCCACGTCCGTGAAGTCGACCCCGGGGAAGTCCGTGAACAGGAAGACGTACATGCGGGGCTCGAGCAGGTCCTGCGTCGAGCTGGCGGTGCCGCTGCCGCTGACGACGGTGATCTGCAGGGGAGTGGGGTTCGGGCCGTAGTGCATGTCCGCCAGGACCAGGTCCACCAGGATCGCGTCCGCACCGTCAGCGGTCAGGTCGGCGTTCAGATCGGCAGCCAGGCCGTAGGTCGTGGTCCAGATCGCGTTCGAGTCGAAGAAAGAGGTGTACCAGCAGTTGTCCTCCGCGGGGCAGAAGACGTTCGGCTGCATGTCGTCGCCGGTGGTCTTGACGAAGGTCACGTCCCGCTGGCCGCCGATGATGTGCAGACCGGTGGGGTCGTACTGGGTGTCGGTGACGGTGTACGGGGGCCAGCCCTGGTCGTACCCGACCCAGAAATACCCGGCCTCGAAATCGTCGATGACGACGGCAGTGGCCACCCCGCCGCTCGCGAGGAATAACAGGAATCCTAGTAGGCTCGCCTTTTTCATGGCTCTATTCTCCCGGTGGGATAACTGGTGATAACCCTGGGCTGCCTTTTGATTTTAGCATTTCAGCACCTTTTTTACAAGAGTGACAGCTGGGAAGATGCGGCCGGCCGGGTGGCCGAGAGACACCGCCCCTGGCACCCTCCAGGCCGTTTCCGGCAGCGGCCTGGAGGGTGCCAGGGGCGGTGTCTCTCAGCCACTTGGCCGTCGCTCACATTCTCCAGGCCACTACCAAACAATCCTTTTTCCCCGACGGGGAAGCGATTATGTTAGACGGGCAAAACGAGTCTTCTGCCTGTGTGTGAGGTGAAATTAATGGCGACTGAATCAACGGTCAGCGAGCCGCTGGTCGAGATCGACCCCGAGCTCTGCAAGGGCTGCCAGCTCTGCCTGGGAGTCTGCCCGAAGAACGTCATTGCCATCAGCAACAAGCTCAACAGCGCCAGCTACCATCCCGCGTATTACACGGGATCGGACTGCACCGGCTGCGGGCTTTGTTTCTACGCGTGTCCCGAACCCGCCGCGATCCGGGTGGTCAAGCCTGCCAAGTCCGGACCGGGTGGGTCCAAAAAGGTCGGGAGCAAGTAATGGCCAAACAATTCATGAAGGGCAACGATGCCATCATCGTCGGAGCGCTGGCTGCCGGATGCCGCGCCTACTACGGTTACCCCATCACCCCCGCCAGCGAGATCGCTCACGCGGCCGCTCTCCACTTCCCGGCTCTCGGCGGCACCTTCATCCAGGCCGCGAGCGAGGTGGCGGCGATGAACATGGTCTACGGCACCGCCGGTATGGGGATCCGCGCCATGACCGCTTCCTCCAGCCCCGGCTTCAGCCTCAAGCAGGAGGGACTCTCCTACGCGGCGGGCTCGGAGCTGCCCTGCGTGGTGGTGAACATCGTGCGCGGCGGTCCCGGCCTGGGCAACATCGCCCCCGAGCAAGGTGACTATTTCCAGGCCACCAAGGGAGGCGGCCACGGCAACTACCGCCTGATCGCCCTGGCGCCCAACAGCGCCCAGGAGATGTGCGATCTGACCAGGCTGGCCTTCGATCTCGCGGACAAGTTTCGCAACCCCGCCGCTCTGCTGGCCGATGGTTTCATCGGCCAGATGATGGAAGTCGTCGAGCTGCCCCAGGCCGAGGCCGTACCCTACGACCACACCGAATGGGCGGTCCGGGGAGACGCCGCCACTCACAAGAACCTCGTCAGTTCCATCTACCTGGATCCGGCGATCCTCGAACAGCACAATCTCAAGCTGGAGCGGAAATACCAGGAGATCCAGGCCAACGAGGTGCGGTACGAGGAGTACCAGACCGAGGATGCGGACCTCGTGGTCGTGGCCTACGGGATCGTCTCGCGGATCGTCTACTCGACGGTGGACCGGGCCCGCGAGCTGGGCCTGAAGGTGGGCCTGCTGCGGCCCATTACCCTCTGGCCGTTCCCGACTGAGGTGATTCGCCGGCTGGCCGAGAGGGTTCCCGCCTTCCTGTCCGCCGAGCTCAGCACCGGCCAGATGGTCGAGGATGTCCGCCTGGCCGTGGACGGCAAGCGACCGGTCCACTTCTTCGGACGGTGCGGGGGTGTGGTGCCGAGAGCGCCCGAGTTGATTGCAAAATACGAGCAGATCCTGGAAGGGAGGCAGTCATGAAGATCTTCGAGAAACCCGCCTCCTTTTACGATACCTTCGAGCGCAAGAGCGGTCCCGCTAAGACAGCCACCCACTACTGTCCCGGCTGTGGACACGGCAACATCCACAAGATGATAGCCGAGGCCCTGACCGACCTGGGCATCCAGGACCGGGCCGTTTTCGTGTCCCCGGTCGGCTGCAGTGTCTTCGCCTACTACTACTTCGACTGCGGCAACTTCCAGGCCGCGCACGGTCGCGCGCCCGCGGTCGCCACCGGTGTCAAGCGCGCCAATCCCGACTCGATCGTCATCTCCTATCAGGGCGACGGCGACCTGGCCGCCATCGGCACGGCCGAGACCATCCACGCCGCCAACCGCGGCGAGAACATCTGCGTCTTCTTCGTCAACAATGCCATCTACGGCATGACGGGCGGACAGATGGCCCCGACCACCCTGATCTCCCAGAAAACCACCACCACGCCGCTCGGCCGCATCCAGGAGGTGCACGGCAACCCGATCCGCATGGCGGAGATGCTCGCCACCTTGCCGGCGCCCACCTACGTCGAGCGAGTGGCCGTCGGCAACTCCAAGCAGGTCATGAAGACCCGCAAGGCGATCCGCAAGGCGCTGCAGAACCAGGTGGAGGGCCGGGGTTACAGCTTCGTCGAGATCCTTTCGGTCTGCCCGACCGGCTGGAAGATGGATCCTCCCGCGGCGCGCGACTGGATGCTGGCGGAGATGACCAAGATCTTCCCCCTGGGGGTTTTCAAGGACGAGACCGAGGTCCCGGAGGGTCAGTGGTACCGGCCGGTCAAACCGTTCGAGCCGGTCGAGGTCAACAAGTACCTCGAGGGTTTCGCCTCCGCGGTGGGGGAAGAGGCTACCGCGCTGGAGCTGCCCGAGGACCTGCATTGCAAGTTCGCCGGGTTCGGCGGGCAGGGCATCCTGACCCTGGGCCTGTTCCTGTCCCAGATCGGCATGCGCGCCGGCCACCACGTTTCCTGGCTCCCCTCCTACGGTCCGGAGATGCGGGGCGGCACGGCCAACTGCTCGGTGAACCTGTCCAGCCGGCGCATCGGCACCCCTCTGGTGGAAGAACCCAACGTCCTGGTCGTCGTGAACCAGCCGTCCCTGGACGCTTTCGAGAAGACGGTGCCCGACGGCGGAATCATCATCGTCGACACCTCCATCGTCGAGACCAGGCCCGATACCGAACGGTTGCGGGCGATCCTGTTGCCGGCCTCGGAGATCGCCGACGAGGTGGGCACGCCCAAGGTCGCGAACGTGGTGGTGCTCGGCGCCCTGGTCGCGGCCACCGGGGCCTTCAGTCTGGAGTTCGTCGAGTCGACACTCGCGGCGGTGATCCCCAAGAAGAACCTGGTCGAGTTGAACCTGCAGGCCCTCCGCAAGGGCTACCAGTACGTCGCGGACGGGGGGCTGGTTGAGTAGCTCGCGAACCGTTCGGCGGTGGGGCTGAATTCGATTGGCCGGTCCTCTTCCGGGGCCGGCCCTTTGTCGCCCGGGCGCCGCGACCACCCGGCAGGGACAAGGAGAGGGCCATGATAATCGGCATCCCGCGTGAGAGGGAGGCGGACGAGAACCGGGTCGGCCTGGCTCCGGCCGGCGTGCACAGCCTGGTCGAGCAGGGGCACGAGGTAGTCGTCGAGAGCACCGCCGGCCAGGGCAGCGGGTTCACCGACGACCAGTACGATCAGGCGGGGGCCCAGGTCGTACACTCCTGCGAGGAGGTCTACGGCCGCGCGGGCCTGATCGTCAAGATCCTGCCCCCGGCGCCCCGGGAGTACCGGTTCATCCAGGAGCGACAGATTCTCTTCGCCGCGCTGCACCTCGCCGTCGCCGGGCCGGAGTTGCTGGACCTGCTGCAGGAGCGCGAGTGCACGGCCATCGATATCGTCACCATCCAGGACGACAAGGGAGACTTGCCGGTCCTGCGCCCCATGTCCCAGATCGCCGGCCGCATGGTGCCCCAGCTCGCGGCCCGTTACCTGCAGAGCGATCACGGCGGGATGGGAATCCTGCTGGGGGGAGCCCCCGCGGTGCCGCCGGCCGAGGTGGTGATTATCGGGGGCGGCGTGGTCGGGCGCAACGCCGCGCGGGCCTGCCTGGGCGCGGGCGCGCGGGTGACCTTGCTGGATGCCGACTACGACCGGATCCGCCGGTGTGACTGGGCCTTCGACGGACGCCTGACCACCTTCGTGGCCAACGAGTTCACCTTGCCCAAGGTGCTCCGGTACGCCGACGTGGTCATCGGTGCCGTGCTCATCCCCGGCGCCCGGACGCCGCACCTGGTGACCAGGGAGATGGTCGGGCTGTTGCGGGACCGCAGCCTGATCCTCGACATCTCCATCGACCAGGGCGGTTGCTTCGAGACCAGCCGGCCGACGCGCCTGAGCGATCCCACCTACCGGGTCGGCCGCATCACCCATTTCTGCGTGCCCAACCTGCCCAGCCTGGTGGCGCGGTCGGCGACCTATGCCCTCGGCAACATTTTCCTGCCCTATCTGAGCGCCCTCGCCGGCGGGCCGGAGGCGGAGGTATTCCGCCGCCGCCCCGACCTGGCCCGGGGCGTCAACCTTTATCGCGGCCAGGTGACCCACCCGCGGGTGGCCGACGCCCGGGGGATCCGGCCCCAGGGGCTGGCTGACCTGCTGGCCGGTTGAGGTGAGCCGATGAACTGGCTGGAAGATTTCCGCGCCAAGCGGCAGAGCGCCGCCGAGGCGGTCCGGCACCTCAGCCCCGGCGACCGGGTCTACCTGGGCGGTGGTTGCGCCGTCCCGCACGCCCTGGTGACCGCCCTGGTCGATCGCGCTCCCGAACTGACCGGGGTCGAGATCTTCCACCATCTGACCGTCGGCCCGGCTCCCTATCTGGACCGGGAGGTGGCCGAGCACTTTCGCTGCAACGACTGCTACGTGGGCGCCAACACGCGCGAGGCCATCAACTCCGGCGAGGCGGACTACGTGCCGGTTCACCTGCACGAGATGCCCCGCCTGTTCAAGGAGCAGAAGGTGGCCCTGGACGCTGCCTGCGTCGTGGTCAGCCCGCCGGACGAGCACGGTTTCTGCAGCTTCGGGATCGAGGTGGGGGTGACCAAGCCCGCCGCCCTGGCGGCCAAGGTCATCCTGGCCGAGGTCAACCGCCTGATGCCGCGCACCCTCGGCGACAGCTTCATCCACGTTTCGAAGCTTACCGCCTGCGTGGAGGTCGACCGTCCCCTCGACAACTTCCTGCCGGGTCCGGTCACCCCCGTCCAGGAGAAGATCGCCGCCCAGGTGGCCGGTCTGATCGAGGACGGCGCCTGCCTGCAGCTGGGGATCGGTGGCATCCCCAGCGCGGTGATCGGATTCCTCGGCGACAAGAAGGACCTCGGCGTTCACACCGAGATGTTCACCGAGGGTCTACCCGAGCTGATGAGCAACGGCGTCGTTACCTGCGAGCGCAAGAACTTCCACCCGGGAAAGGTGGTCGCCGGTTTCATCCTGGGCAGTCAGGAGCTCTACGACTTCGTGCACGACAACGCCCAGATCGAGTTCTATCCCACCGACTACGTCAACAACCCTCTCAACATCTCGCGCAACGACAACATGGTGGCCGTCAATGCCGCCCTCCAGGTCGACCTCACCGGCCAGGTCTGCGCCGATTCGATCGGCTCGCGGATCTACAGCGGCTTCGGGGGGCAGGCCGACTTCCAGCGCGGCGCGGCCATGAGCAAGGGTGGCTTGCCGATCACCGCCTTGCCGGCCACGGCGGCGGACGGCGAGGTTTCCCGGATCGTCCCCCTTCTGGATCCTGGAGCGGGGGTTGTCACGACCCGCGCCGACGTTCACGTCGTCGTCACCGAGAACGGCGTGGCCTGGATGCACGGCCGCAACCTGCGCCAGCGGGCCGAGGCCCTGATCGCGGTCGCCGCTCCCCGTTTCCAGGAAAGCCTGCTCCGAGCGGCCCATGAACGGGGCGTGTTCGGACGTCTGGTGCCCGGCGCTGATCTTGACTGATCCTCAGGTTTTGCCACGTTGTGGATTCAAGGACTAAGTGCAACACTCAGCCCTGAACGCC
>CAZAHC010000185.1:0-7030 GCA_964484595.1 uncultured Fibrobacteraceae bacterium
GCCGACTCGCCGGCCGTCACGGAAGGCGACCACGGTCGCCTCGAGCTCGGAGACGAACCCGTCACTCTCTCGGTGGAAAACCAGCGCGCGGTAGGGTACGGCCAGATGGACCTCGGGGAAATCGCGCCCGGTGGAGTCGACTCGGCTGGTGACGAAGGATTCGAGCGGGGACCGTTCGCCCCCCCGCATCCGCGGCAGGTCGGATCCGCAACCGCTCAGGAGGGAAAAAACGAGCCCCAGCCCGACCAGCCAGGCCAGGGCCGGCGACGGCCTTCGTTCAGTGTGGTTTCGGGTCGGCAGGCTCATTGAGTCGGTCGCTCTTTATCTGCCCGTCGTGCAGCTGGATGATCCGGCGGGTGTGGGCCGCGATGTCCGGCTCGTGGGTGACGATGATGATGGTGTGACCCGCCCGATCCAGCTCATCCAGCACCTGCATGATCTCCTCGCTGGTTACCGAATCCAGGTTGCCGGTCGGCTCGTCGGCGAGGATCAGGGATGGATTATTGACCAGAGCTCGAGCGATGGCAACCCTCTGTCGCTGCCCGCCGCTCAGTTCATTGGGCCGATGATGGGCGCGGTCGCTCAGACCGACCGCCTCGATGGCCTCAGCGACCCTCCGCTGGCGCTTACGGGCGGGTAGATTGGCATAGACCAGGGGCAGCTCGACGTTCTGGGCGGCGGTGGAGCGGGGAAGCAGATTGAAGGTCTGGAAAACGAACCCGATCTCCCGGTTTCTGATGCCCGCCAGC
Organism: uncultured Fibrobacteraceae bacterium; assembly: GCA_964484595.1. Taxonomy (GTDB): domain Bacteria; phylum Krumholzibacteriota; class Krumholzibacteriia; order LZORAL124-64-63; family LZORAL124-64-63; genus CAZAHC01. The sequence continues at coordinate 750 of CAZAHC010000185.1, forward strand.
TGGTCGTCGCTAAGGCTGCTCACCTCCTCGCCCCGCAGGTAGTAGGAACCGCGGGTGGCGGTGTCCAGGCAGCCGATCAGGTTCATGAGTGTCGATTTTCCCGACCCGCTGGGTCCCATGATCGCCAGGTACTCGCCGGAGGCGATTTCCAGGTCGACGCCGCGCACGGCCGGGACCTCGAGCTTGCCCACCCGGTAGATCTTGTGCAGATCCTGCAGGTGGATCAGGGATCCAGCAGCGGCCGGCCCCGTCATCGCCCTGACCCCGTGAAGTCCAGCGACCGGCCGACGGCCCGGTTCAGCTTGATCGTGTTGATCAGGAAATCACAGATGGCCTGGACCTCCTCGACCCGCGCCTGGGCCAGGTTCACCTCGGCCGTGATCCGGTCCAGCGTGGTGCCGGCGCCGACCCGGAACCGCTCCTGGGCGAGTCTCAGTTCCTCCTGCGACTGGATGATGGTCTCGCGGCTGTGATTCGCTCTCTCCCTGGCTTCGACCAGCAGGTTGTACAGCTGCCTGATCTCCAGTTGAACATCCAGCTTGGCCTGCGCGAGGTTGTACTCGGCGATGCGAACATTGGCCTTGGCCTTGGACCGGTTCGTCCAGGTGACCATCCGGTCGAAGAGGTTCCAGGAGATATTGTAACCCCAGGTCTCCCGGGCGCTACGCTCGGCACCGAACCGCCACTCGAGATCCGACTTGTCCCGGGCGTAGGAGGCGAAAAGATCGACCTGGGGCAGCAGGTTGGCAGAGGCGGTCCAGACGTCGCCGCGCCGGGCGGCGACCGTGTATTCCTGGCTGGTCAGATCGAGTCGGTTCTGCAACGCCTCGCTGTAAAGAGCGCCCAGCGCCTCGAGTTCGAAATCGGTTTGCAGGGGGGAGCGATCGATCTCGAATCGCTCGGCCAGGGGCTGGTTCATGGCGTAGGCGAGGTCGGCGAAAGCCTGGGCCACGGAGTTCTGGGCCCGGACCACTTCCAGCTTGGTCTGTTCCAGGCGCACGCGCGCCTGCAGGACGTCACTCTTGGCGGCGCTGCCGAGCCGGAAGTAAGTCTCCGATTTCTGCAGCTCCCGCGCTGCGAGCTCGCGGCTCTCCTCCGTGACCTCGAACAGCTTCTCGTAGCGTAGCAGGTCGTAGTAGGCGCAGGCGACATTCTGGACCACCAGCTCGCGGGAATACATCTCGCTGGCCTCGTAGGCCCGCCGGGAGTTCTTGGCCGCGCTCAGACCCTTGAACTTGGAGAGGCCAGAGAACAGGTTCAGGTTGGCCTGCAGGTCGTGGGAGATCTGGGAATACCTCTGCACGTAGTCCATGTAGGTGCCTTCACCGACCTGGAGGTCGAAGTCGGTGCTCTTGCCCTTGTAGAAGTTCCGCGAGGCGGAGAGGCTGGGCAGGAAGGCGCCCCAGGCGGCGGTGACATCGTCGGCGGCCTGTTCCCTCTGCTCGTGGGCTATCGCCAGGGACACGCTGCTCCCCAGGGCGATCTGGACGCACTGGGACAGATCGAGCAACCGGGACCCGGCCGGGTCGGGGGTGGCATTCTCCGCCGCGGAACCGGTTCCCGCGCCCAGCCCGTTCATCGTCGCGGCCAGCATCACCGCCAGCAGCCACCGGCCCTGGTTCAAAAAGAAGCTCTTCATAACCTGCTCTCCTTGCCTCCGGGATTCGCGTTTCCGGTACCAGCGACCGGCTGATTCTAGGGGGGCGCCGACGGGAAACCAACCATTTCCTGGCCGGCAACCGGTTGCGAACGAAAACCGGTGAGTACTCCCGCTCGGCGAACCATCTGTTTACGCAACCGTCAGGTCGGGGTTGCAAAGGGTACGACCGCCCCCACCTACCCGGGCAGGCCGAGCACTATTCCCCGCGCCCGGCTCCCCCCTGTCGAGAGACGCGCCCGCCGCCTCCGAGGTTCGCCTCCCCGCTGAGGATGTCATCACCCCGAAACCCATCCCCGCCTGGGAGACGGCCTGCCCGACCCCTGCCGTTCGCTACCTGCCTGTGAACGCATTGCGCAGCCTAAGTGAACAGGCAGGTAGCGAACGGCAGAGCCTGAGCAGGCGCATCCGTGAGCGGGGAGGTTTCGGCTCAGTGCAGCCGGAAACGGTAGGGAATGGCCATCCAGGCCTTGACGGGAATGTTGCGCTGCTTGCCGGGATTGAACCTGCACTTGCGGGCGGCGTCGAGCGCGGCCTTGTTCAGCATGGGGTGCACACCCTGCAGGATGGCGACCTGCATCACGCTCCCGTCGGGGCCGACCAGGACCTTGACGACCACGGTTCCCTCCAGGTGGGAGATGCGGGCCATCTCGGGGTAATCCGGCGGCTCGAAGTGGGTCAGCTCTGGCTTGGTTTGGGAAGCCACGAAGACATCACCGTCGCCATCGCCGTAGCTGAGGGTGGGAGCGTCCAGGAAGGAGTCCAGCTCCATCATGGTATCGGCGATCTCGACGTCCTCGGTCACCTCGTCGTCCGGCGCCGCCTCGATGGTCTTCGGCGGCGGGGGTGCTTCCTTGGGGGGCGGGGGCAACTCGATGATGTCCTCGGGCAGGTCGACCACCTGGAGTTCCGTCCGGATCAGCCGGTAGGGATTCGGCACGTACTTGGGAGAAAAGAGGAAGAAAAGAAGCGTCAGGCCGACCGCGGCCAGGGCGGACCAGCGCAGGTACTTGTTGTACTTCGCCTTGAACTCTTCGTTGGCGGACAGGACCGGCTCTACCGGTGACGTGGACATGCTGCTCCTAGTACTTCAAACCTGGATTTATCTCGACGTCGTTGTTGAAGTAAACCCGGGTGGCGTTGACCTCCTTCAGCTCTTCCATGACATCGCTGACCACCTTGTACTGGGTGTGCATGTCGGTCTTGAAGGCCACGACCATCAACGGGTTCTCGGACAGCTTCGAACCCATGATCTCGGACACGAACTCCGCCTTGACGATCAGGTCGTCAATTGAGATCAACCCCTGGCGGTTGATGTAGATGTTGGACAGCAGTTCCCGGTTGATCTCCTCGCCCGCCTCGGCCCGCGGCAGCTCGACGGGCAGGCCGGTCTCCTCGCGGAAGATCGTCGTCACCATGAAGAAAATCAGCAGCAAGAAGGCGATATCCCCCATCGACGAGGTGGGAATGAAGGTTTCCTTCTTGGTGGTGCGCGCAATTTCCATGGACCGCGACCCTTCTATTCCGTGGTCTTGAGGGAAACCTTCTTGGCCTGCGCCAGCCTGACCTCGTCGAGGCAGGCGACCATCTGCCCGTAATCGGCATCGGGATGGATCTCGATCAGGATCACCGTCTGGTCGTTGTCCCGCAGGCGATCCTCCACGGCCTGCTTGATGTGGTTGATCTCGATGGGTTTGTCCTCGAAACTCAAGGAGTTGTTGTCATGCACCTTCAACGTCGCGATGTTGCTCTGCTTGACCTTGACGGTGGTCGAATCCTTCTGCTTGCCGGGCAGGATCATGAACAGGCCCTGCTCGGCAGCGAAGATGCACGTGACGATGAAGAAGATGAGCAGCAGAAAGGCCACGTCGCTGGTCGAGGCCATCGGGATTTCACCGGCTGTCCTGGGCTTTTTCTTCAGTACTGCCATCGGGGCACCTTCTGACTGACTCGCTTCCCGGTCGAACTACGCGCTGAGCCTGGTGAGTTCCTCGACCAGCTCGGCGGAGGTCTCCTCCATCTCGATGACGAACCGGTCGATGGCCGCCATGAAATAGTTGTAGCCGATCGACGCGGGGATCGCGACCGTCAGGCCCGTGGCGGTGGTGATCAGGGCCTCGGAAATACCGGAGGCAACCAGCTTCGCGTTGACCTGCTCCGAGGCGGCAATGGCCTCGAAGGCGTTGATCATACCGGAAACGGTGCCGAGGAACCCGATCAAGGGAGCGATGGTGGTAACCGAGGCGATCCAGATGAGGCCTCGCTCCAGGAACGCCATCTCGATGGTGCCAGCGGTGGAGATGGCTTTCTCGACGGCGGCGGGACCGCGATCCGCCTTCTGCAGGCCGGAATAGAGGATGGCGGCGATGGGGCCGCGAACCTTCTGGCACTCCTCGGCCGCCGCCTGCACGCCATCGGACCGCAGGGTGGTGATCACGGTGCCGATGAGCTTCCGGGTGTTGATCCGGGCCCGGTTAAGGGTCCAGAGCCGCTCGATGAGGAAAATGAAGCCGGTCAGGGCGACGAAAAGCAGCCACCACATGAAGTTGCCGCCCTTGACGAACAACTCGCCAGCGCCGGTCTTGCCGATCGGGCTCTCCGAGACCCACAGCCGCCAGCCGGTGTAGGTCTCCAGCACCACGGGGATCTCGCGGCTGGAATCAGCGGTTGCGGATCCGAAGCCAAGGGAATCGGTCGCGGCCATGATCCTCTCGAACCGCGGTTCGCCAGCGGCCTCCTCTCCCTCCTGGGAAAGGGCGGGAGCAACCAGAGCGGCGGTGGTCAACCCCACGCAAACGAGGCAAATGAATGCGGTAAGAAACGTACGGTGACGAGCCATTGCGAAGATCTCCCTTTCCTGAATTGGGACCCGAATTTCGCTGGAGCCAAGAGTTGAGCCGATAGCGGGTGGGGGCTACCGTTTCCAACTCCGACCTGGGCCCCGCCGAGGCAAAAAAAATGCTTCCTCTGGTGCCCTCACGACAACCGAATTGCCAGTATAGTCGCGCCCATTAATTAGTGTCAACAAGCCTTCCAAGTCAAACGAATTTATCCTCCTGCGAGACGAGGATTCACCCTCTGGCCCGCCCTCAATTGCCAATCTCGAAGGCGTTGGTCGACTCCAGGACGTAGAACCCGGAGCCGGTCTTGTCCAGAAAGAGGAACCGCAAGCCGAGGGTCCGGTCGCTGTACTGGTTGGGGAAGAGCTGGTCACCCGCGTGGTCGTATTCCCACAGCTCGAAACCCTTGTTGCGCCCGGTGCCGTGGCGCATGGCCGCCACCTCCCGCCTCGATTGCCGAGAGGATGTCAGGGGGATGTCGCCGCTGCTCGTTCTCTTGCCCTGCGTCTGGAAGTGGGGGTCGCTCCCCTTGGCCTGGGTTCCCTCCCGGTCGGGTGCGTACCGGTCGAATACCTTGACGAAGGCGTCCTCCAGGTCGGACGAGTTGAGCGGGATGCTCTCCACCTGGACCTCCTCCGGCGGACCCAGGAGCAGGTAGATCTGGCCCCGCGGATCGGGAGCACCCTGGGGCCCGAAGCCGCCGAGGTGCCGCCGCACGTAGGAGACCCGGTCCCGGAACTCGAGATAGGCCTCGTTGACCGGGGTCCTGGGATCGGGATCGAGCTCGACCCAGAAAGCCTCCAGCATGACCTCGCGCTGGGCCTGACCGGCGGCCAGGAACTCGGCCAGCTTGTCGCCCTGGAAAACTGTGCGGCCTTCCCCCAGCAGCTCGTCGGAATGCCGGCTCAGCGCGGCCAGGCTCCAGATCACGTCGAACTCGGCGATCCAGCCCTGCCCCTGTCCGTTCGCGGGCGCACACCCGAGTTGGTAGGCCCCTGCCGGCAGCTGGTTCACGTCGAGCTCGTAGACGACGCCGGTGGTTCCGCCGGCCGCCAGGGAGACCAGGCGCTTCCGGTCGAATTGAATAGTATCCCGCAGGGCAAGGTCGAGATCCTTGGCCAGAACCTCGATCCGCAAGCCGCCGCCGGCGAGCAGGTCGCCGCGCCCGTTGGCGGGAGGCGCTACCTCGAAATACACCTGCAGGCGGTTCTGCTCCAGCCCGTACCGGCGACTGGGGTGCAGGAACTCGCAGATCATGGATTCGGCGAGGTCCTCCCCGAGGGGGCGCCTCTCCAGCCAGGACTGCAAGGGGGCCCGGGCCACAAAAATCGGGTCCCCCAGGGCGAGCGCGTCTGGTTGCCGGCGCTGCTCCGGAGCGTACCAGTCACCCACGGCTTCACTCCTGGCCAGCCGGCTCCCGATCACGGCCAGCAAGCCGGATTGCTTCCGCAGAGTATCCTCGACCCGGACGTAAATCTTGCCGCTCCGAACCTGAACATCACGCAATATTACCGGGAACACCTGGTGCAGGGTGGGCGAGCCGGCCTCCTGTCGGTCACGGGCCTTCAGCTGGACCTGCTTGTCACCGGCGACGACGGTTCCGTCCAGGCCGGTCAGATCGACGTGTACCGTCAGGACCCCCCGGGAGAAACCGTCCGCGGCTTCGAAGGTGACTTCCCGGTTGGCGACGGAGATCAGCAGGACCACGTCGAGCCGGCCGGAGGCGGACCAGCGGTTGTACAGGTCGATAATGGTATGGAAGTTTCCCGCTCCCTCCAGGGGGC
>CAZAHC010000186.1:0-7014 GCA_964484595.1 uncultured Fibrobacteraceae bacterium
GGATGAAGAAGCATCTTTTTGGCGCGGCACTAACTTCGTGCCTGATGATTTTTATGCTCGGCGCCGCCGTTGCCCAGACGATCGACGAGATCCAGGAGTACACGGCCGGCGGCGAGCCGAACAGCCCCTATGACGGCATGACCGTCACGGTCGAGGGCCTGATCTACGCCGTCAAGGGCACCTACAACAACGGTACGCACTACATCCAGGGCGCGACCGGCGGCATCAATTTCTATGATCCGGGCGCACCCGCTTTGGATTACGGTGACCGGGTAAGTGTGACCGGTACGGTGACGTCTTTCGGGGGCGAGATCAACATCGACCCCACGAACGTCACCTACCAAGGCACCGAGCCCGAGCCGACCCCGACCGAGGTCCTGCTCGGCGACCTGATGAGCCCGCCCGACTACGAGTGGGTCGGCAACTTCATCTACGTGGACGGTACGGTGACCAACAAGGGGTCGAACAATTTCTACCTCTACGTCGCCACCGACACCATCCAGGTCTACATCGACAGCGACACCGGCATCGACCTGGGCGCCGTGGATGAAGGCGACAGCTACCGGGTCATCAGCCCCTGCGTGGTCTACAACACCGAGCTGGAGCTGAAGCCGCGCAAGCAGAGCGACCTGATCGAAGATCCGGGCGGGGACACCGTGCCCGTGATCGACGACGTCAACTGCACCAACTGGTGCCCCGAGGCGGGCGACCCGATCGAGGTCACCGCCACGATCACCGACGACGGTACCATCGTCAGCACCAACCTGTACTACCGCGACAGCGACGGCAGCGGGACCGGGGTATTCACCCCCGTGGCCATGACCAACACGGGAGGCGACACCTACAGCGGGACCATTCCGCCGCCGCACACCGAGCGCCAGGTCGACTTCTACGTCGAGGCCACCGACGACTATCCGCACACGGTGACCAACCCCGGCGACGCTCCGGCGAGCTGGTACGAGGTTGCGATCGGCTTCACCCCGATCTACGACCTGCAGTACGCGCACCCGGACAGCTCGAACCAGTCCTCGGCCTACGACGGCGTGGTTCTGAACATCCGGGGTGTCGTCACCGCCGGTACCGGCTATGCAGGCGCTGCCAGCAAGTTCATCCTCCAGGAACCGGAGCCCAACCCGAGTCCCCCGCATTCCTACCCCGCGTTTGCCGGGGAATGGGATTATCGCTGGGGTGGCGTCCTGGTTTACGAGGGAACCGCCGCGAACTTCGTGTTCGAGGGTGACATGGTCGCCGTCGGTGGTTACGGCGACGAGTATTACTTCCTGACCGAGATGGCGCCGCACAACGGCAGCGCGGTCTACATCGAGTCGTTCGGCAACGATCTGCCACCGCCGATGTACGTCCGCACGCGGACCCTCGCCGACGACGTCTTCATGGATGACGGCAACGGCCGGTTCGCCGAGGCCTTCGAGGGCTGCTGGGTCCGGACCCAGGCCTCGGTGGTGATGGACACGCTCGGCTACGGCGAGTACCTCATCAGCGATACCGGCGCCCGGGCCGACTCGGTCGAGGTCGACCCCTCGGTGACCCTCACCTATTCACCGATCATCAACGACGTGGTGATCATCGAGGGCTTCATGGACTACGATTACGGCGATCCGCAGATCACCCCGATCGGTGACGGGAACGTCATCTCCGGGCTGGTCGCGGTCAACGATCCGCTGCCTCGACCCATGAGTTCGGCGGGCGGCTTCAAGTCCATCCAGCCCAATCCGTTCAACCCGGTCACCAAGCTCAGCTTCGTGCTCACGCGCGACAGCCTGACTCAGCTGAACATCTACGACATCCGCGGTCAGCTTGTCCGGAGCCTCGTCAACGATCGGCTTCCGGCCGGCGACCACACCCTCACGTGGGACGGCACCGACTTGACCGGCCAGCACGTTGCCAGCGGCACGTACTTCGCCCGGTTGCGCATCGACACCGTGATGGAAGTCCGCAAGATGTCCATGATCAAGTAACCTCAGGAATCCTGCGCACGGAGAGCGCCGACCCCGGGAGGCAATAGCTTCCCGGGGTTTTTTTCCGCTCCTCACCTCGCCTCGCCCTTGCAAATGCAACCGAATTGCATTTATTGAGACTACCCCTGGCCAGAGGACGGGAATGGCTTCGCAAAACCACAGCCGATCGCTTGACGATTTGCGCGCCGAAATCCGGCGGGCCGGCCTTCGCGCCACGCCCGCGCGCTTGGCGGTGCTTGACTTCCTGCGGCGCTCCCAGCGACCGGTCAGCCACAACGACCTGGTGACCACCTTCGCGAGGGAACCCTGGAACCGGACCACCCTCTACCGGAACCTCCTGGACCTGGAGAAGGGAGGCCTGGCGCGGCGCACCGAGCTGGGCGACCGGGTCTGGAGGTTCGTTGACGTCGCCGCCGGCCATCCCGCCGGGGACCATCCTCACTTCTTCTGCACTCGCTGCGGCCAGGTCCAGTGCCTGCCCGGCCTGGAGGTCTCCCCTACGGCGGGAGACTCCGCTCCCCGGGCCGTGCACAACCGCCAGGTCGAGGTGCAAATCCACGGGTTTTGCGATGACTGCCAGTGAATCTTATCGGGCCCGGAGCGGCGCTGGCCTCGCCGCGGTGGTTTTCCTCCTCGCGGCGACGGCAGTTCCGGCAACCGGAATTGCGATTGGCTCCCTGGCCAGCGAACCGTCGGCCACCGGCCCGCTACCCGTCTTCGTCAGCATCCTGCCCCAGGCTTTCTTCCTGGAGCGTATCGGTGGGCCGCACGTCACGGTCAAGGTGATGGTGGGGCCGGGCCAGTCACCGGCCACCTTCGATCCCTCGCCGCGGCAGCTCACCAGGCTGTCCCGGGCCCGGGCCTACTTCTCGATCGGGGTGCCGATGGAGAACGCGCTCCTGCCCCACCTCCGCCGCACTTTCACCGACCTGGAAATCCTGAACGTCGGACCGGAAAACCCGCCCGCCTCCGCCGAGGTCACGCACCTTCACGAGGATGAAGCAGGTCTGCCCTGCGCCGAGAACGACCCGCATGTCTGGCTCAGCCCCCGTCTCGCCAAGATCCTGGCCCGGAACGTTTGCCGGGAGCTGGAGCAGCTCGACCCCGGCCACGCGCCCTCTTTCCGGGGGAACCTGGCCCGCCTCGTCGCGGAGCTGGACAGCCTTCACGCCGAAATCAGCCGGGAACTCCGGCCGGTCGCGGGCGCCAAGATGATCGTTTTCCATCCGGCGTTCGGGCACTTCGCCGCCGAGTACGGCCTCGAACAGGTCGCCATCGAGCAAGGAGGGCTGGCCCCCAGTCCCGGCCATCTCGCCTCGGTGCTTCAGCTGGCGCGGGAAAACGAGATCCGGGCCGTCTTCGTCCAGCCCCAGTCCTCGGCCTCTGCCGCACGGGCGCTGGCGGCCTCGGCCGGAGCGACCGTGATCGAGCTGGACCCCCTTGCCGAGGATTACCTGGCGAACCTGCGGCACATGGCCCGCACGATCGGCCAGGCCCTCAGCCCGGCCCGGAGATCCGATCCTGCCGCGCACTCCGGGTCGGCCGCCCGGGACAGGGATCAGGCAGGAGCACCGCGATGAGCCCGGAACCGGCAGTCAGCATCCGCAACCTGTCCTTCGCCTACGGCCGGTTTCCCGTGCTGGACGGCGTGGACCTCGACCTCGCCGCCTGTGATTTCGTGAGCATCGTCGGGCCGAACGGCGGGGGGAAGACCACCCTGCTGAAGCTGATGATGGGCCTGCTCGAGCCCCGGCGGGGCACGGTGCGCCTGTTCGGCCAGCCTCCCCGCCGGAGCCGCCTGCGGATCGGGTACTTGCCGCAGCACTCCCATCTCGATCCCCGCTTTCCGGTCACGGTGATGGACGTCGTCCTGATGGCCCGGCTGGGTCGGGGGCCAGCGGTGGGCCCGTTCCGGGCCGCCGACCGGGCCGCCGCGCTCCGGGCCCTGACCGACGCCGACGCAGCCGACCTCGGCGACCGGCCGTTCACCGCTCTTTCCGGGGGACAGCGGCAACGAGTGCTGATCGCCCGGGCCCTGGCCTGCGAGCCGGAGCTGCTGCTGCTCGACGAGCCGACGGCCAGCCTGGACCCGGGTATCCAGGACGACCTGTACGATCTGCTGGCCCGGCTGAACCGGAAGATGACCGTGGTGCTGGTCTCCCACGACATCAGCGTCGTTTCCCGACACGTCAAGAGGGTGGTCTGCGTCAACGTTCAGGTGGTCCAGCACCCCGCCACCGAGATAAAGGGAGAGCTGCGGAAGCTGTTTCCCGGCCACGACCACATGCGGCTGGTACGCCACGATTCTCAGGCCGAAGCTCTGCCTGGCGGCCGGGAGTGAGGTAACCCGTGGGCGAATTCCTGCAGGCGCTCGGTCAGCACGCCTTTCTGCGCCACGCCCTGCTGGGCGGAGTGCTGGCCAGCGTTGCCTGTGGTGTCGTCGGCACCTACGTCGTCACCCGTCGCATCACCGTGATCGCGGGCAGTCTCGCTCACGCGGTGCTGGGCGGCATGGGCGCGGCCTACTTCCTGCGCACGGTCCACGGCTGGCAATGGCTGCACCCGCTGCACGGGGCCGCCGTCGCCGCCCTGATCGCCGCCGTGATCATCTCGGTGGCGCGGGCGCGCTGGCAGGAGCGCGAGGACAGTGTCATCTCCGCCCTCTGGGCGATCGGCATGGCAGTGGGCATCCTGTTCCTCTTCCGCACGCCCGGCTACAAGGCCGACCTCATGACCTACCTCTTCGGGAACATCGTCCTGGCCGATCCGCAGACCCTTCGGCTGCTGCTGGTCCTCGACCTGGTCATCCTCGGCCTGACCCTGCTCTTCTACAACCAGCTGCTCGCGGTCTGCTTCGACGAGGAGTTCGCCCGGCTGCGGGGCGTCAACGTCGCGGTCGTCTACACCCTGCTGCTCTGCCTGGTAGCCCTGACCGTGGTGACCCTCGTCTACGTGGTCGGGGTGGTGATGGTGATCGCCCTGCTGACCCTGCCGGTATCGGTGGCCGGCCGGTTCGCCAGTAAGCTCTGGCAGATGATGGTCCTGGCCGCCTTGCTCAGCGCCGCCCTGACAACCGCCGGTCTCGGGATCGGCTACGGGTCGGATCTGCCCGTCGGCGCGACCACGGTCCTGCTGGCGGCCTTGCTCTTCGTGGCCGTGAATCTCGTTCCCCGCTTCGGGAGGCGGAGTCCGGGCGGGAACTGAAGAGTTCCTCCCCTCAAAATAGTTGCGAAATTTCTTAAGTTTTTTACCGTTGGGTCGACATGGAAGCTGGATTCTGCCCCCATTCTGGCAACGAGGGGTGTTTTCACCTGCAACAGGGATGGTAACAGTGTCGGTCTCGGATCTGGTCCAAGTCTCGGACAGCGCGGACGAAGCGCTGAATTCCCTCGATTCCCCCGGGCAGGATGCCCGGAACTCTGTGCGCCTGTTACTGCAGGGCTTCGGCTGAGGCGGGCCCTCCTTCGGGATGGCTCTGGACGAGCCGAAACAGGACGACGACATCCTCGATTTCGGCGCCTACCAGCTCGTGTTCGATCCCCAGGTGGCGGGGTTCATCACCGAGAAGGGCGGCCTTGCCATCGATTACGTTGATGAGCCAGCAAGGAAGGGCTACCTGATCACGCTCTCGGCACCTGGAGGGGAATGTGAGGGCGGGAGTTGTTCTTGCTGACCCTGCAGACGCGGCGGGGTTAATACCGGGCCGGGACCCGGTCCCCCGCCGCCCTCAACCGTCGGGGGCGGGCAACCGAGCTGGCCTGCGGCGAAGAGAGGGCAGGACCGACCCTTAACCCGGGTGATCCGGGTCAATATCCATCCTCGACATAATCGCTTTCAAGCTCTTCGTCGATCTCTTCACCGTCATCGAAGTCGATATCCGCGAAGTCTACATCCTCAAGACCCGCCTCGGTCAGGTCTTTAGCGTCGGGCTCCCCGTTGGTGATGAGGTTGTCCTCGTACTCCTCGCAACACTCGTCCGAGCAAAAAAACCTGCTCTTGTATTCGACCCCCGATTCCCCGACCTCATCACCACAATGTGCACAACTGTCAGGTTTCATCGGTCGCCACCTCCAGGGCGAACATCTTGGTGAGTCTGGCCCGGATTGCTCATAAAAAATCCGGGCCACCAGGCCAGAGGCAACAGTTCATGCCGGAATGAATACACGAATGGAGCGGCGATGCAAGAGGGTTAACCCAACTTTTTTCGCCCTCGCCCCTCCCCCGGAATATCCCCTTCCGGAGGGGCGCGAGGACGCCTTCCGGGCGCGGTTTCGCCGGGGGCCGGCACCCCTCGGGAGCGAGCCGGTCAGCGAAAAGCCAGGATGTAGGCCACCCAGGCGGGCGCGAGGTCGCCCTGGGTGCTGGGCCGGAAGATCCCGCTCGGTTCCCCGTCCGCATCGGCGGTTTCCCAGTAGACGACCGTCTTGCGGAAGCCCGCCTCCCCGAGCAGGTCCCGGGTCTCGGGCAGGGTCCACAGCCGCCAGTCGTACCTGAAGGCGCGCTTCTTCTGGCTGCCGTCCGGGAAGCTGAAGTGGATGAGACAGCGAATCTCGTGCGTGATTGGGTTGAAGGTGTCCTGGTCCCAGACGTAGGTGAAGCCTTCCTCCTCGCGTTCTTCCAGCTGGGGGACCTGGGCCTCGGGACCGCCGTAGATGTCCAGGAGCATCATGCCCTCTTCGCGCAGGCAACCATGCGCGTGACTCAGGTAGCCGCGGAGCTCGGCGCGGGTCTTGAAGGTCCACCAGGAGAAGTTCTGAGCCGCCAGGACGTCGGCGCGCGGCTGCTGAACGTTGCGCACGTCGTCCTGGACGAGGGTGACCCGCTCGGCCGCGGGTCCGAGCGGACGCAGGTTATGCCTCCGGCCCCAGGCAAGGGTCGGCCCGTGCAGGTCGACGCCGAGAGCCGTGTTCGTCCGGCGGGACTGGACCCACTTGCCGCACAGGTTGGCCGTCCCGCAGAAATCCTCGCGCAGGAAGGTCGGGTACCGCCCGAACTCCTTCTTGAAGACACGATTGATGAAACGGATCTCTTCTTCCGG
>CAZAHC010000187.1:0-6985 GCA_964484595.1 uncultured Fibrobacteraceae bacterium
GAGCTGAAGGGCCCCGCCACCGCTCACCCGGTGACCGACCTGATCGCCGAGTACGTCGGCCGGCGTGGCTGGACCCACGATCGGTTCCTGGTCTCCTCGTTCGACCTTGCCGAGCTGCGCCGCGCGAAGGAGCTGCTGCCCGAGCTGCCGGTGGGGCCGCTGGTCGCGGATCCATCGCTGCCGTACATCCGCTGGGCGGTGGAGATGGGCGCGTACTCGATCCACCTCGCCCGCCGCCACGTCGGCGAGCGGTTCGTGGCCGACGCCCACGCCGCCGGCCTGAAGGTGTTCGTCTTCACGGTCAACGACGCGGCCGGGATAGACGCCATCCGGCGCCTCGGGGTCGACGGGGTATTCACCGATTTTCCGGAGTTGCTCGCCCCCGGTTCTCGCCGGTGACTCCACGAGACCACGCCCCAATTGCCCGACGCATCTCCTCTCCTTACCCTAATCCGGGAGCATAAGGAGGCGAGTTCATGAACCGACACCTGATCCTGCCGGCCCTTCTGCTGGCGGCGATCGCCGGGTGCAGCTTGCTCGATGTCGGCGACGAGGACAGCAAGGAGCCCCCGGTGGGCGGAACGGCCCCTAAGCAGGAGGTCTATTTCGAGCGATCGTATGTGAATTTCGCCTGGGGTTATCAGCTCGTCGGCTTCTTCATCGACCACCTCGGGGACGTCTTCTGGTACGACCACAGCGATCAGGAATGGATCGCCTGGGGCGACACCATCGCCGCCGCCGACCTGCGGGAAAAGCTCAGCCACGGTCTTCACAAGGTGGGCACCGTTCCCCGCCACACCCTGTTCGACATGTGCCGGCTGATCGAGGCGGCCAGCGAGGGTCCCTTCACGCCCCGCGAGCACACCGGCGGTGCCGACCAGGGGACCACCATCTACTGGGCCTACCGGTACCAGCCGGAGATCGACGCCTACCTGCCGGTGGTGCTCGAGATGTTCGGGGGCACCACCCAGTCCAATCTCGCCCCCGAGGCGGTTACGCTCTGGCACTGGCTGGAAGAGCTGCTGCAAGGTATCCCGGTCGACTAGCTCGGATCCCCGCCATTGCGGCCGTGGCCAAAAAGAGAGAAGATACCCCGCAAGGGGGCCGCACCGGCCGCGACCACTCACCAAGCATTATCCTGGGGAGCCGGCATGGAGATCCTGCAGGCACCGGGCGATGTGTTCCTGACCCGCGGCACGAGTTTCGTGAGCAGGGCGATCCGCTTCTTCACCAGGACAATCGGCGAGCGGCGGACCCAGGTGAACCACGTCGGCGTGGTGGTCGAGGAGGGGCGCCTGCGGGATTGCGAGGTGGTCGAGGCGCTGAGCCGGGTCCGGCGGCATCGCCTGTGGGACCGGTACGGCCCGCCGCGCAACGATCTGGTGGCCGTCTTCCGCCCCGTCAACCTGGGCCGAAACGAGATCGCCGTCGTGGTCGCCGAGGCGCAGGAGCAAGTGGGCAAGAAGTACGGCCGCTTCAAGATCGTGGCCCACCTGCTGGACTGGTTCCTGCTCGGCGCGTACGTCTTCCGCCGGCTGGCGCGGAACGGCAACTATCCGATCTGCTCCTGGCTCGTGGCTCACGCCTTCGCCAAGGCCGGCAAGAACTTCGGCGTCGCGCCCGGGGCCGCGAACCCCGACGACATCTGGGATTTCGTCCAGGCCAACCCCGACAAGTACGAGCGAATTCATCCCCTGGAAAGGATCTGGTCGGAACCCGCCGGGGAGCCCGGTCCGTCCGGGTCAAGGGAGGACTCTGGATGAGAACGGCGATCCACCACCTCGATCTCGGGCTGGCCCTCGTCGCCCTGGCCCTCGGCGTCCTCAGCATATTACTGCGGGATGCCGACAAGGCTCCGCTCTACTTCCTGCTGGCCTACGTGCTACTGAGACTCTGGAAGCAATAGCCGGAGTTGAAGAGGAGCTGGCATGCAACTTACCGGGATTCATTACCTGCTGACCTTCAAGTGCATCTACGAGTGCGATCACTGCTTCGTCTGGGGCAGTCCCTGGCAGGAAGGAACCATGACCGGCGCCCGGGTCGAGGAGATCCTCCGGCAGGCCGGCGAGCTGGGCACCGTCGAGTGGATCTTCTTCGAGGGCGGGGAGCCTTTTCTTTATTACCCCATCCTGATCCAGGGAGTCCGGCGGGCAACGGAGCTCGGGTTCCGGGTCGGCATCGTCACCAACTCCTACTGGGCGACCAGCGTGGAGGACGCCCGGGAGTGGCTGCAGCCCCTGGCCGGCTCGATCCAGGATTTCTCGATCAGCAGCGATCCCTATCACGGGACCGAGCTGCAGGACGAGCAGGCACGCAACGCCCGGGCGGCTGCCGAGCAACTCGGCATCCCCCTCGGGGTCATCGCCGTGGGTCAGCCGGATGAGGAACAGGGTGATGAGGCCGATCCCGCCGCCTGTCCGGTCAGGTTCCGGGGCCGGGCGGCGGTGAACCTCGTCGAGCGTGCTTCCCGGCAAGAGTGGAACCGGTTCGCCGAGTGCACCGCCGAGGACCTGCGCGAGCCGGGCCGGGTCCACGTCGATCCGCTGGGGTGCGTTCACCTGTGCCAGGGGCTTGCCCTGGGGAATCTCTTCCGGGAGCCGCTACGGGAGATCTGCCGGCGGTACGATCCCGACCTCCATCCGGTGATCGGTCCCCTGCTGGCCGGCGGTCCGGCCGAGCTGGTCCGACGTTTCGACCTGCCGCTCGCCGACGACAGCGATGGTTTCGCCGACGCCTGTCATCTCTGCTACCAGGCCCGGAGCGCGCTGCGGTCACGCTTCCCGGAGATCCTCGGCCCCGACCAGATGTACGGGGTGCCGGAGGAGTAAGGGGGAATTGATCGTGGGCCGGGTGGGCCTGGTCAAAAAGAACTTGCGCTATTCGCGATTCGCGAATAGCATAATGTCATGCAATTAAAGCCTCAAGATGTCTACGTTTGCCTGAAACTGGTTTCCCAGAGAGGCCTGCCCTGGACCTACGTCCGCCTGGCTACCGAGCTTTTCCTGAGTGCCTCGGAGGTCAATGCTGCGGTAAAACGGGCCCTGGAGGCGGGCTTGCTACGTCCTCCCATTGGCCAGGAAGGGAATCCCCAGCCCGTCCTTCGCGCCTTGGCGGAATTCCTGGTCCACGGGATCCAGTTTGTTTTTCCACCCGATCTGGGCGGGCTGACCCGGGGGATGCCAACGGCCTTTTCTGCTCCGCCACTGGCCGGATTGGTGGTTCCAAGCGGCGAACCGCCTCCGGTCTGGCCCTACTCGAGAGGGGAGGTGCGGGGATACGCATTTCTGCCGCTCTACAAGACCGTGCCTCAGGCGGTCGAGTCAGAAAACGGCGACGAGCTATACTCCCTTCTCGCCTTGGTGGATGCAATTCGCGAAAAGGGTGGCCGACAGAGGAAAGTCGCTTCGTTGAAACTAAAAGCCCTGTTGCGCTGAATATGAAAAGCCCGACCGATCCGAACCTCGCACTTCTGGAGAGGGTCGCTACCAGGCTGGAGCCACTTCTCGACAATTTGGTTCTGGTGGGCGGTTGTGCCGTTGGCATCCTGATCACGGATCGAGCCGCGCCTCCAATCCGAGCGACTCTGGATGTGGATATGATCGTTGATGCCGCAACCTATTCCGATTACCACCATTTCGGGGAAATGATGAGGCCGCTGGGATTCCTGCCATCCGGCGAACCAGGCGATCCCATCTGCCGGTTTGTCTGTGGCGAGATGAAGGTGGATATCATTCCCGCCCTTGAGAATATCCTTGGCTTTGGAAACCGGTGGTACGTGGCTGCGATCGAAAAGGCCTGTAAGCTGGTCCTTCCTGGCGGCCTTGTTATCAAACACGTGTCGGCACCGTACTTCCTGGCCACAAAACTGATTGCTTTCCGTACCAGGGGCCAAGGTGATTTCCTGGGAAGTCCCGATCTGGAAGACCTTATTTCCGTGGTTGATGGCAGGGAAGAACTTGTTGGTGAGGTCAGAGGAGAAACCGAGGCGCTAAGAGAATTCATCTCGGACCAGATTGCTGATCTGCTTTCCGACCGGGGCTTCCGCGATTGCCTTTCCGGCCATTTGCCCAGGGGGCCGGAGACACAAGAGAGACTGGATATTCTACTGGAGCGGCTCAAGAGTTTGGTTTGATCCTGTTTCTCTGTGACGGGGCCGCTTCCAGCGGAACAATTCGCCAAGGAGCCTTTTCGTGGAAGATCACGTCTGTCCCTGGCGCCACGCCTACCTGTTCGACAACCCGCTGCGGCGGCTGATCCACAACCCGCGGAAGCTGTTCAGCCCTTATCTAGCGCCGGGTGATACCGCCCTGGACATGGGTTGCGGCATGGGCGTCTTCTCGATCGGCATGGCTCGCCTGGTGGGCGAGCAGGGCAGGGTGATCTCGGTCGACCTGCAGCAGGAGATGCTGGAAGTCCTGATGAAAAGAGCCGCCCGCGCCGGGGTGGCCGACCGCATCCGGCCCCATCGCTGCGCCGCCGACGAGATCGGGATCACGGACCAGGTCGATTTCATCGTGGCCTTCTGGATGGTCCACGAGGCTCCCGACCAGGGGAGGCTCCTGCGGCAGCTCCGGGCGCTACTGCGCGACGGCGGCCACTTCCTGATCGCCGAGCCGAAGATGCACGTCTCGGAGGAGGACTTCGCCGCGACGCTGGCGCAGGCGGCCGCCACGGGCTGGAGCTACGTGGCCGATCCCGGGGTTCGCTGGAGCAGGTCGGCGGTGTTGAGGCCGGCGGCGGGCTCGGGCCCGGGATAGGCTCGGTCTGAAAGCCCTCTCCCCTCGCCCTGCGCGGCCGGCGGGGGCTCGCGTGCCACGTGGCAACGCAGTAATCATCTTTTTAACAACGAGTTACATGGGTGGCCCTGAACACAATGCCACGTGGCAACGAGCCGGCAAAGCGGTGGAAGGGGCTTGCCCGGGCTAAGTTGACGCCCCGGCCGCTTCCCGCCCCGCGGGAGCGAGAACCGTGATGGAGGCGAACCGGAGAACCTCCCGGTAATTCCCCTGCGCCACCTCCTCGGCGATCACCCGGCCGGGATCGAGCTGGGAATCGTGGAAGGCCACGTGGCCCCCGGCCACGACCCAGGGTCCCAGTCCCTCGATATCCCGCCTGACGCTCTCGTAACGGTGGTCCCCGTCGATCCAGAGCAGGCCGATGGGCTGGTTCCAGCTCGCGGCCACCTGCTGGGAAGGCAGGTTGATCAGGCGCACCGACTCCAGGCAGCCGGCCTGCAGCAGGTTCTGGCAGAACGCGACGCGGTCGGCGGGCCCGAACTGCCCACCCTGCACGCCGGTGAAGTTCTCGTGGGGCTCGATGGCGAAGACGGGCGCCTGGTGCCCGCTCCGCGCTCCCAGGGCGAGCGCCACCGTGGACTGGCCGCGATAGCTGCCGATCTCGACGATGCAGCCATCCTGCACCCGGGAGGCCAGCCGGTAGAGCAGCAGCGCCTCTTCCGGGAGGATTTTGCCCTCCACGGTCAGCATCAGCCGGATATCCTGGGGCGAGGGCAGATCGGCAGCGGCCGGTCCGTCGCCGGCCGTGAGCGGCATCTCTTTTGAATCCAAGGCGTTACTCCCCGGGAACGGCCGGCGGCCTGGTTCGAAGCGGTCTTCCTACCAGGGCCTCCGTGCGAATCTCGTGCCGCTCAGCCCGGCTGCGGGGCCTCTCCCGTTGCCGGCACCCGGATCCGCAGGCAGACGAAGAACCCGGCGAGGGCGATCGCTCCGGCCAGCAGGAATACCCACCGGAAGCCCCACGCCTCCCAGATGTAGCCCGACAGGATCGGCAGTGTCATCGCCACGACGTGGTCGATGGTGATTCCGAGGGAGATCGTCGGCGTGATGTCGGCCGGATCGCGGGCGATCTTCTTCAGATAGGTTGTCCGGGCCACGCGCAGGGCGAACAGCACCACGTCGAAGATGTAGGCGCCGTATAGCAGGTACAGGTCGTACGGGGCGGGCAGGAGGTCGGAGGCGAAGGCGTAGGCCAGGCAGATCACCAGCAGCAGGATCTCGTCCGCGGCCAGCACCTTCCGCTCGCCCAGCCAGTCGATCACGTCGCCCAGCAGCGGCCGGGCGACCACCCCCACCGTGGCGGCGATGAAGTACAGCAGGGCGATCGTCGAGACCGGCACCCCGTACAGCGAGACCAGGACCCAGGATCCGAAGACGATGAACATCTGCTTGCGGATCCCGAACAGGGCGCTGATGGCGTAGAACAGCCGGTATTCCTTGCGGAAGACGATGCGCCGCGAGGGGGGATCGCCCCGGCCCACCCGCAGCCGCCAGTACAGGAGCCCGGCCGCCACCGCGCAGCCGGCCCCCGCCAGGTAGAACAGGTCGTACCGGTTGCCCAGCAGCCGCGCCAGCAGGTAGACGATGCCCACGCCGCAAATCGTGCCGAGGTTCCGGGCGCCGCCGATCTGGCCCAGCCGGTGTCCCTCGCCGCCGCGCCGGGCCAATTTGAGGCCGAGCGGCCCCTCCACGGCGAAGATGATGTGATCGCCGAGTGACCAGACGCTGATGAAGACGATCAGGAGGAAAGTCTCGCCGGACAGGAACCCCAGCCCCAGCGCGCCGGCGGCGGTGAAGAGCATCGCCGCGGCCGCCATCTGGCTCTCCCGCATCCGGATCAGCATCGCCCCGGCGATGAAGATCAGCAGGAATCCGGGCAGCTCGCGCGGGAACTCCAGCCAGCCGCGCCCCTCGGCGCTGAACTCGTGCACCTCGGCCAGGTAGTTGTTCAGGGTGGACAGGAAGATCCCGCTGGTGGCCCCGACGAAGAGGGTGGCCAGCAAAAGGCGCAGGAAATCGCGGCGTTTCTCGGCGGCGGCGTGCATCCTGGCAAATTAGCCGGGTCCCGGGGCCAGGGCAAGGGGCGGCGAAAATGGGCGGAAAATCGAGCCGCGCCGCCTTTTTTGTGTTATGCTCCCTATTGATTCCCGTGTACCCGGCCCCGCGTCCGTCCGGGGCCGGGGCCGATT
>CAZAHC010000188.1:0-6952 GCA_964484595.1 uncultured Fibrobacteraceae bacterium
TCAGTCTACGCGAAAACTAACAAAACGGGTGTCCAGTTCTTGGGGAGCAGACCACCTGATGAGGTCGTCGAGAAGATCCTCCATCTGCGGCGCAAGTACCACCTCGGACCGCAGCGGATCGAGTGGTATTTGGAGCGCTATCACGGTATCCGTGTCTCTGGATCCAGCATCTATCGAACGCTGGTCCGCAATGGAATGCAGCGCCTGCCAGGCAACGTCGGCCGACGCAAGGTCCACACCAAGCGATAGGACAAACGGGTCCCGGGCCATCACATCCAGCTCGACGTGAAATTCCTGACTTTCAAGGATCCCCGAGGCAAGAAGGTTAAGCGCTACCCGTATACCGTCATCGACGATGCGACCCGGATTCGGGCGCTGAAGGTCTACGAACGCCACCCTCGGAGGAACGCGATCGACTTCGTTGATCACGTCATCGAGAAGTTCCCCTTTCACATCCAAACGGATAGGAATTTCAACAGATAGGAATTTCAACCGCATAGTCCAGCCTTGGCCCCGCCCAATACCGAGCACAAGCCGACCATTCTCGAACGGCCGTGGTCAACTTCGGGGGGTTTTAAGGCGCGGGCGGCGGTTCTGCGGCGGTATTCCCCCGCCGGCGCGGGATTCCGGCCTGAAGCGCACAGACTCCTGCATTCGCCACCGTCGATCGGCTGCCGGCGGGCCTCGAGGCTGTGCGCCGTCGGTGTCTCTGCGAGGTCAGTCCCGGCTCCGGTCACCGCCCTTCTGAGCCTGGCGTTGGGCGCCAGAACTCCGTAGTGGAGGTGCTTGTGGAACCGCGGCGGGAGAGCCGATCGTTGGACCGGCGAGGACGTTTTTGTCGCAGCTGCTGTAGGTCGCCGTGTGCGGTGCCTGCGCATCCTCGCTTGGAAGTTCTGGAAGTCGCCGCCCTCGAGTTCCCTGGCGAGGCGGAACTCGATGCCACCATGCGGGCGGCGATGAGCTGCAAGATGATGCTGCTCAGGTAGCGAGGAAACGGTCCCTGGCGAGTCCGTGACGCAGGCCGCGGGTGCTGATGGTCAGCTCCGCAAACCCAAGTGCCTGCATGGCTCCCTGGACGATGCCGGTCCCGGCCAGGATGATGTCGGCCCGCCCGGGCGGCAGGCCGGTGATCTGCCGGCGCTCCTCGATGGTCAGAGACTGGAACCGCCGGCCGAACCGCTCGATGTCCGCGCGGGTCAGGGCCGTGCCCTGGATCACGTCCGGATCGTACTCGGGCATCACGTGCTTCACGGCGCCCAGGCAGGTCACGGTCCCTCCCACGCCGACCAGGGTTTCGGTTACCCGGCCGCCGCCCTGCTTGGCGGGGAGCCTGGCGAGGGATTCCGAGATCGCAACCTGCATGTTTTCGAGCTCGGTCGGAGTGACCAGGTCCGAGCGGAGGAACCGCTCGGTCAAGCCGACGGCGCCGATGTCCAGGCTTACCCGGTCGACGATCTCGCCCCGGTCGCCGAAGATGAACTCGGTGCTGCCGCCGCCGATGTCGACGACCACGAGCGGGCCGGCCGGCCCGCCCAGCCAGGAGAGAACCGCGAGGAAGGAGAGGCGCGCCTCTTCCCGGCCGTCGATCACCTCGATCTCCAGGTCGCACTCGGTGCGCACCCGGTCCAGGAAGACCGCCGTGTTGCGGGCGGTGCGCAGGCACATCGTGCCCACCGCGACGATCTGCCCGGCGCCGAGCCGCCGGGCCTCGGCCAGATAAGCGGCGATCGCCGCCAGGTTGCGATCCATGGCGGCGGGGTCGATCTCACCGGTGGCCTGCAGGCCCTCGCCCAGGCGCGTGATCCGGGTCTCGTCCCGCAGGACTAGCCACTCATCCCGCCCCCCGACCTTGCCCACGTGGAGCTTCACCGAGTTCGAGCCGACGTCAATGACCGCGAAGGTGTTCATTACGGGGGCCTCCTCTGCCCGTCGCGGATTGTACGTCGGAGCGGGGCGGGGTTCAATTGGTTGTGGGTGTTGGCCCGGGATGAGGGAAATTTGCCGGCCGTCTGGCCCTCGAATCACCACTTGCCTTTTTTCCGGATTGTGTCTAAATAGCGATTAATTATCATGACCGATCGCTAAAAGGACACAGCCGCCAATGTCTCGAAATCACGAAAATCTGAGCCCCAACGAGTCAACGGTCCTGCGGATGGTCGCCGACCTGGGCATCCTGCGACCTCGCGACCTGCGAGCTCGTGGTCTGTCGGTGGCCTACCTGCAGCGCCTGCTCGCCAAGGGACGGCTGGTCAAGCTGGGGCGAGGCCAGTACGCGCTACCGGACCGTGAACCGACCGAGCACGACACGATGGCCATGATCGCCAAGCGGTATCCCGGCACGGTGGTGTGCCTCCTGTCCGCTCTCCGGTTCCACGAACTGACCACCCAATCGCCCCCCCGGCACATCTGGCTCGCGGTCGAGGGCAACAAGCTTGCCCCCGGCGACACTCCCACCTCCATCCAGGTCGTGCGCCTTTTCGGCCTGGCCTTCCACGAGGGCATTCAAACCCACGACCTCGGGAAGGTCCCGGTCCGCGTTTACGAGCCGGCCAAAACCGTCACCGACTGTTTCCGATTCCGAAACCGCGTGGGAATCGACGTCGCCATCGAGGCCCTCAAGGAATGCCTCCAGCAACGCAGGGCGACACCGGCACGGGTCTGGCAATTCGCCGAGATCTGTCGCGCCAAGACAATCATAAGGCCCTACCTGGAGGCCCTCGCGTGACCGCGACGAAAAGGGAACAGCTGGTTGCCTCAGTGCGCCAGCGGTTGCTCAACATCGCGAATCGGGATCGGGTCGATTTTCAGGGCGTGCTGATCAGGTACGGTCTGGAGCGGTTCCTCTTTCGGCTCGGTCAATCACCGCACCGGAATGCCTTCCTCCTCAAGGGCGCCTTCCTCTTCCCTGCCTGGCGGAACGATGTGAACCGCCCCACCCGGGATGTCGATCTCCTCGGGCAAGGATCACCGGATCCAGCCAGGCTGGAGATCGTCGTTTCCGAAATCGTCAGCTGCGATGTGGTGGACGACGGGCTTGACTTCCCCGCCGACAACATCCGGGGCGAGGTGATCAGGGAAGCCTCGCTCTACGACGGGATCCGGATCAAGACCCCCGGTCAACTCGGCAGAACCAGGATTCCTCTGCAGATCGATATTGGCTTCGGCGATGCCGCGGTTCCTGCCGGGGAATTGCTCGAGTTTCCCACCCTGCTCGATCAGGAACCGCCCCGCATCCTGGCGTACCGACCGGAATACGTCGTTGCAGAGAAGCTGGAAGCCATGGTCGTGCTGGGGATGATCAACACCCAGCTCAAGGATTACTACGATCTCTGGAAGATCACTCGAACCATGGGCCTTTCGGCCCGGGAGCTGGCCGGAGCGGTGGCCGTCACGTTTTCCCGCCGAGGAACGCCCATCCCCGACACCGTCCCCCCGGCACTGTCCGAGGAGTATTGCCAGGATGACCGGCGGCGCAGGATGTGGGATGCTTTTCTCGACCGGAACGGACTCGATGTCGGGTGCGAATCGTTCGAGTCGATCGTGCGGGACCTTCGCTCTTACCTGATGTCGATCCTCGCCGAGGCTCGTGAACAAGACTGACCTTCCCTGCAAAAGAGGTTCTCATGCCCCACCAGTACGTCTTCACCATGAAGGGCCTTAAAAAAGTCGTCCCGGCCGGCCGGGAGATCCTCCGCGGACTCTGGCTCTCGTTCCTGCCCGGGGCGAAGATCGGGGTGATCGGCCTGAATGGAGCCGGCAAGAGCTCCCTGCTGCGCATCATGGCTGGCCTGGACGACGACTTCATCGGCGAGGCCTTTCCCGCCGAGGGCTTGCGGGTCGGTTTCCTGCCCCAGGAGCCCCGGCTCGATCCGGCGAAGGACGTGCGCGGCAACATCGAGGAGGCCCTCGGCAAGACCAAGGCCATGGTCGACCGCTTCAACGAGATCACGACCAGGATGGCCGAGCCGATGGACGACGACGAGATGACCATTCTGATGAACGAGATGGGCGAGCTGCAGGACAAGATCGACGCCGCGGACGGCTGGGAGCTCGAGCGGCGGCTCGAGATCGCCATGGACGCGCTGCGCTGTCCGCCCGGCGAGACCGAAGTGAGCGTACTGTCGGGCGGTGAGGTGCGCCGGGTCGCGCTGTGCCGCCTGCTGCTGCAGAAACCGGACCTCCTGCTGCTGGACGAGCCGACCAACCACCTGGACGCCGAGTCGGTGGCCTGGCTCGAGCGCCATCTCCGGGAATACGAGGGCACCGTCGTCATCGTGACCCACGACCGCTACTTCCTGGACAACGTCACGGGCTGGATCCTGGAGCTGGACCGGGGCTACGGCATCCCCTGGGAGGGCAACTACTCCTCCTGGCTGGAGCAGAAGCAGAAACGCCTGGCGGACGAGGAGAAGAAGGACCTGGCCCGCATCAGGACCCTCGAGCGCGAGCTGGAGTGGGTACACACCTCTCCCCGCGCCCGCCACAAGAAGAGCAAGGCGCGCCTGACCCGCTACGAGGACCTGCTGCGGACCGATCGAACCGAGAAGCAGGGGCGCGCCCAGATCAGCATCCCACCGGGACCGCGACTGGGCGAGGTCGTGGTCCGGGCCGAGAACCTGCGCAAAGGATTCGGCGACCGGCTGCTGCTGGAGGACCTGTCGTTCGACCTGCCCCGCGGCGGTATCGTCGGCGTCGTCGGCCCCAACGGAGCCGGCAAAACGACCCTGATGCGCCTGATCACCGGCAGCGAGCAGACGGACGGCGGGTCGCTGCAGATCGGGGAGACGGTCCAGGTTGCCTACGTCGACCAGTCCCGCGACGAGCTCACGGGCGAGAAGTCGGTCTACGAGGAGATCTCCGGCGGCGCCGAGGAGCTGGACCTAGGCGGTCGCCTGATCAACAGCCGCGCCTACTGCGCCGGCTTCAATTTCAAGGGGCCTGACCAGCAGAAGAAGGTCGTCGCGCTGTCGGGCGGCGAACGGAACCGGGTGCACCTGGCGAAGTTGCTTAAACAGGGCGCCAACCTGATCCTGCTGGACGAGCCGACCAACGACCTGGACGTCGACACGCTGCGCGCCCTGGAGGACGCCCTGCTCCAGTTCGGCGGCTGCCTAGTCGTCGTCAGCCACGACCGCTGGTTCCTGGACCGCATCGCGACGCACATCCTCGCCTTCGAGGGAGACAGCCGGGCCTTCTGGTTCGAGGGTAACTACCACGACTACGAGGAGGACCGACGCCGCCGCCTGGGCGAGGAGGCCGACCGGCCGCGCCGGATCAAGTACAAGAAGCTGATGCGGGAATAACTGCGGGACTGCCGAGGCCGCGATGTCCTTCCCCGCCGGAACCGATCCCCTTCCCACCTCGACCGCCGAGGCGAGGGCGCTGCAGGAGAAGCTGCGCTCGCGGGTGCGCCTCACACCGCTGGCCTTGCGACGGGTGCGCCTGGTGGCCGGCGCCGACATCGCCGTTTGCAAGACCGGTGGCCGGCTGGTCGGGGCGGTGGTCGTCCTCGGGCTACCGGACCTCGTGACGATCGAGGAACGGACCGCCGTCGTTCCCCTCACCTTCCCCTACGTGCCGGGGCTGCTCTCCTTCAGGGAAATCCCGGCCGTCCTGGCCTGCCTGCAGAAGCTTCGCTCCCCGTTCGACGTGCTGCTCTGTGACGGCCAGGGCATCGCCCATCCCCGGCGCTTCGGCCTGGCCTCGCACCTGGGCGTCCTGCTGCAGACGCCGACTATCGGCTGCGCCAAGAGCCGGCTGGTCGGCGAGCACCGGGAGGTCCGGGCCGCGCGCGGCGACCAGGTTCCGCTGCGTCACGAGGGCCGGCCGGTGGGTTGCGTGCTCAGGACCCGCGCCGGCGTCAAGCCCATCTTCCTCTCTCCCGGCCACCTGGTGGACACCCGGAGCAGCCGGCGCATCGTCCTGGCCTGCTGCAGCCTGTACCGTCTGCCCGAGCCGACCCGCCGCGCCCACCTCCTCGCCGGCCAGGCGAAAAAGGACCTCGCAGCAAGCGGGCAGTAAGCACTCAAGACCCCCCTTTCCCGGCCGACAGGAGAGGAAACCGACCAAATCCTTTGGTAGTGGCCCGGGAGCCTGTCATGTCCCCGACCTCTGAAAAATCCGTGTCCGCGTCCTCACGGCTGGTCCAGGTCCTGGGCGGCCTGTCCTGGCTCGTCCTGATCTGCGCCGGCTTCCTGTACTTCATGGCCAGGCCCGAAACCGAGACCTTCCTGGATCGCCACTGGGACAAGGTTGTGCGAACCACCTGGGACCTCGAACGAGCCCGGCTCGGGTTGACCCTCCTGAAGGCCAACCTCGCGCTCACCGGCGGGGGCTTTCTGCTGAACCTGGCCCTTCCCGCCGGGACGCGCCGCCTCAGCCTGGCCATCATCCTCGCCGGTCTGGTTACCCTGGTTAGTTACCTCTCTTATCCTCACCTGAGCTGACCCGGGTCATTCATCGCTTCTGGATCACAAAAACCAGGCCGCTATGGTCGGCGGCGAGTCTTCCCAGCGAGAACACCTGAAAGATCTTGAATATTACCCTGAGCACCCAGCCCAGCAGGCCAAGCCCCTTCAAGTTGTAAGGACGCCCGAATTCGACCAGGATCTCGTGACCGTTCCGGTGGCAATAGCCACGCATGGCGCGGCGGGAGACAATGCCATCATAGTAGGTTCGAAAGGGGCCGTACCCCGGCTTCCCGGCGTTTGGGCTGCGCAGGAGGTACTTGTAATACATCAGGTGAACCCAGTGCGGCAGAAGGCGAATGAAAAGCCCGAACACGGTGTCCCGGTCGGGGAAAACGAGAACCAGCAGGCCCTTGGGCTTGAGCCAAGAAAAGAAATCGGAAACGACCTGCTCGGCTCCCTTGATGTGCTCGATCACGTCAACACAGTACACCCCATGATTGCAAAAAACACGGGATTCGAGAGATGCTAAAACGTTGAAAGAC
>CAZAHC010000189.1:0-6946 GCA_964484595.1 uncultured Fibrobacteraceae bacterium
GGGGTAATCATAGATAAAACAACCGATGGTATTGGCCAGGTCATAATCGGCCAGCAGGCCTATATCCTCGGTGCGCTCCCGGTAGGGGGGCTCGTCCTGGGGTAAGACGAGGAGGCGGTATTAGAGATCCTGGCGGAAGGTGCCGCCCTCGATCGCCTCCTCGAGGGGCCGGTTCGTCGCCGCGATGATCCGGACATCCACCTCGCGCTCGCGCGGATCCCCCACCCGGTTCATCTTCCGCTCCTCGAGGACCCGCAACAGCTTGGCCTGGACACCAGAGCCGGCCTCGCCGATCTCGTCCAGGAAAAGGGTGCCGCCGCGGGCGGCCTCGAACAGCCCCTCCTTGTCGCTGTCCGCGCCGGTGAAGGCACCCTTGCGGTAGCCGAACAGCTCGCTCTCGAGGAGGGTCTCGGCGATGGCGGCGCAGTTGACGGCCACGAAGGGTCCGCCGGCCCGGCCGCTGCCCGCGTGGACCGCCCGGGCAACCAGCTCCTTGCCGCTGCCGCTCTCGCCCCGGATGAGGACGGTGGCGTCGCTGGGGGCCACCTTGGCGATCATCTCCTTCAGATGGCAGGTGGCCTCGGACTCGCCGACCAGTTCCCGGGCCCCGCGGTCCGCGGCCAGGGCCAGGCGGAGGGCGCGGTTCTGCGTCTGCAGCTCCGACTCGGCCAGGGCCTTTTCGACCACCAGGGCGACCTCGTCGAAGTTGAACGGCTTGGTCAGGTACTGGTAGGCGCCCTTCTGCAGGGCGGCCACCGCGGTCTTGACTTCCCCGTAGGCGGTCAGGACCACAACCGCCGTTCCCGGACTCTCGGCCTTGACCCCCTCGATGACGGCCATCCCATCGACCGGTTCCATGCGCAGGTCGGTCAGCACGAGGTCGAAGGAGCCCCTGGCGACCGCGTCCAGGGCCGCCTGGCCGCTGGTCACGCCGGTCACCTCGTATCCCTTGTGGGTGAGAGCGGATTTGAGCAGGACGACCATCCGCTCTTCATCGTCCACCACGAGTATCTTGGCCACTGGTCCCTTCCTTTCAGTCCAGGGCCGGCAGGCGAATCTCCGCCACCGCCCCGGGGCGATCAGCCCGGTCGTAAAGCGACAGGCCCCCCCCCTGATTCTCCATAATCCGCCTGGCCAGGGCCAGGCCCAGGCCGCTGCCCTTTTCCTTGTCGGTCCAGAAAGGAGAGAACAGCTTCTCGTCCTGGAGTCCTTTCAGGCCGGTTCCCTCGTCAGTCACCGTCAGGATCACCTCGGCGCCGTCCCGCCGGAATGCCACGGTCACCTTGCCTCCGTTCGGCATGGCGTCCCGCGCATTGAGCAGCAGGTTCAGCAGGACCTGCTGCAGGCGGCGGGGATCGCACCTGACCGGGCAGGCGGGCGCTGCGGTGGGGATCTCCACCTCCACACCGGCGGCCTGAAACTCCTCGGCCAGGATGGCGGCGGTTCGCCGCACCGGTTCGTTCAGATTCACCCGCTCCAGTTCGACCTCGCTGTCGCTGCCGAAGGCCAGGTAACCCTTGAGGATCCGGTCCAGCCGGTCCACCTCTTCGGGGATGAAGGCGGAGATCTCGTCGGTGAGCCCCGCCTCCTCGAGCCGCCGCGCGACGTGCTCGGCGGACCCGCGGATGATCCCCAGCGGATTTCGGATCTCGTGGGCGATGCCGGCGGTCATCCGCCCCATGGCGGCCAGGTTCTCCTGCCGCCAGACCGAGGCGCGGTACCGCTCCATGGCAGCCTGGAGACGGAAGAGGAAAACCCCCATCACGGTCAGGAAAAACAGGACCGTCACCCCGGTGGCCACCGCCCAGTTACGCAGCGTCGCCAGCGAGGCGAAGAAATCGGCGTCCCCCTCGACGGTGAGCACCCCGGAGACCTGGCCGGAGGAGGACAGGATCGGCGCGTGGGCGCTTTTCTGGTAGACGTTGCCGGCCCGATACAACCGCGAGACCGACAGGAATCCCTCCTGGGCGATCTGGACGGCGGGTCGATCGAGGTCCCAGAAAATGTTCTGCTCGCCCCGGTCCAGGCGGCCCACCGCCGAGATCAGGACCCGCTCGTCGGGGTCGCAGAGGGTGATCTCGGCCAGGTCGTTCTCCAGGCGGATCTGCTCGAGGCGGGAAGTGAGCCAGAGGAACTCCAGCGATTCCTCCAGGTCGAAGGCCCAGACCACGAGGGAATCACCGTCCACCAGGTAGGAAGCGGTGACGGCTACCGCCGCCAGCCGCTCGCCGAGGGCCTCGTCGAGGCGATCCCGGGCCGCCCGGTGCAGCAGGAACAGGCTGGCCGCAACCGCGGCCAGGATGGCCACGTAGGCCAGCGCTCCCCAGACGAACCAGCGCCGGCGACCGGCGGCTCCGGAGCTTGTCGAGATCATCCGTCCTTCCTTCCGGCCCGCAACCTTACTGCACCCGCGGCCGGTTGCGCCAGGAGGAACCCGCGCTCAGGAAGGGCGGGCGAACCGGCAGGAGTGCCCCTCACCGGGCCAGGCGGTAGGACATGGCGCGGGCCTGGTAGCTGGAGCGAACCAGCGGGCCGGCCTCGACCCAGCTGAGGCCCGCTGCCCGACCGCAGGCTGCCAGCTCGGCGAACTCGGCGGGCTCGTAGAACCGGGTAACCGGGAAGTGACGGTCGGATGGCTGCAGGTACTGCCCCAGGGTCAGGATCTCCACCCCGCAGGCGACGGCGTCTGCCATCACCTCGGCGATCTCGGCCGGCTCCTCGCCCACCCCGACCATCAGGCCAGTCTTGACGGTGGGGCCCGGGCCGAAGGCGTCGGCCCACTGGCGGGCTCGCTTGAGGAACTGCAACGAGCGCCGGTACCCGGCTTGAGGTCGCAGGGCCGGATAAAGACGGGGCACGGTTTCGAGATTGTGGTTGAGGACCTCGGGCCGGGCGGCCAGCACCTTCTCCAGGGCCACCGGATCCCCCCCGAAATCGGGGACCAGAACTTCCACCCCGCAGCCGGGATTGAGGCGCCGGATCCAGCGAATCGTGGCGGCGAAGAAGGCGGCGCCGCCATCGGGAAGGTCGTCCCGGGTGACCGACGTCACCACGGCGAACTCCAAGCCCAGCCGGCGCACGGCCTTCGCTACCCGGCGGGGCTCCTCCGGATCGAGCGCCGCCACCGCCCCGGCCCTGATGTTGCAGAAGGTGCAGGCCCTCGTACAGGCGTCGCCCAGCAGGAGGAAGGTGGCGGTGCGGCTTTCGAAGCACTCGCCCCGATTGGGGCACGCGGCGCTCTCGCAGACACTGTGCAACCGGGAGCTTCTCAACAACCTCTTGATATCATTGTAGTTATCGCCGCCGGGCGGGCGCACTCGCAACCAGTCCGGCTTGCGAGGTAAACCCTGCTGGCGGCTGATCTTCACCATCGATCCGCACCCTCCGCCAGGTCAAGACTCGGCCAGGGATAGGGTATCCTTGGCCACGAACTTGCCTTCCTCGAAGGCGAGGGTACACGCCTCCACGACCGGATCGTGCTCGAAAACCAGCAGGAAACCTTCTTCGGTCGCCCGGCTCAAGAATTCCTTCTTCTCGTTCAAGGTCAGCAGGGGATTCAGGTCGAAGCTCATGATCCACGACGGCCGGATCTGGCTGGCAAAGGGTATCAGGTCGCCGCAGAAGACGAGCACCCCGGCGGAAGTATGAAACTCGACCATCTGCTGGCCCGGGGTGTGACCGTGGACCGGCACGACCGTGACCTCCGGGATGATCTCCTGCAGCCCGTCGACCAGCTCGAGGTTGCCGGCGGCCTCGAGCGGCTCGAAGTCCTCGCTCCGGTAGCTCGCCCGGTCGCGCTCGGTGGGGCTGGTTGCCCAACCCCACTGCTGCCTCTGGACCCAGTAGCGGGCCTGCGGGAAGGCGGGTTCCAACCCGTCCTCCCCCTGCCGCACGCTCCCGCCGCAGTGGTCGAAGTGCAGGTGAGTCAGGATGACATCGGTGATGGATTCGGGGTAGACGCCCGCCGCCACCAGCTCCCCCAGCAGGTGGCCCGGCCGGCGGTCGAGGGCGAACCTTCCCTGGCCCTTGTCGTCCCAGCGATCCCCGATGCCGGTGTCGACGAGGATGCGCCGGTCGCCCCGGTCGGCAAGCAGGCTCCGCAGGGCCAGCTGGATCCGGTTCAAATCGTCGGGGGGGTGGAACTCCTCCCACAGAACACGGGGCACCACCCCGAACATCGAACCTCCGTCCAGCCGGAAGAGACCGTCAACGAAGGTTCGGAAGGTCCAATCGCCGAGTACCATGCCAGATATCTCCCCGCAAGGCCAGAAAGGCGGACCGGCACCAGCGCCGCGCCGGGCCCCGTCATTTCCGGACAGAGCCTAGTCCCATTCGCGCTTCAGGGCAACGGAATTGGCGGATTTCCCGCCAGGACGCCGTCATTGTGGACAAGAGACCATCTTTTGCCCTATCATTATGTTCGAAATTTTGGACTGTGGCCTGGAAAATGTGTCTGGCCATCAGGTGACGAGGCGACGCCCTTGGCCCGCCCCCGGCCTTTTCCGCGGACGCTCCCCGGGCAATGCCGGGAGCGGGCCAGGGGTATTGCCCATCATCCATCGGGCCAGGACCCATCACCGGGCCACAGCCTGTTTGTTCCTTGCATCCAGGGAAGGAAGGTACCTGCCGTGCGCCTGTCAACTCCGCTCGCCACTCTTGTGCTTCTCGGCGCCTTGATCCTGCTTGCCGGTTCCAGCCTCGGCGGGGAGCCCCCCCACCGGATCCACCTGAACTCGCAGGCTACCTCGAACGAGCCCGACTTCCGGATCGACCGGGAGAGTAACAATATCCTCCGCCTCACGATGGAAATCCCCTTCCTCACCAGCGAGGAAGTCGAGAGCGGCGGTGAGTCTTACCAGCTCCTCGGCATACCCCGCGGGGGCCTGAGCGGCCAGACGGGACAGGCGGCGCTGCCGGTCGTCTCCCAGCTGGTGGCTATCCCGGCCGGGGCCACGGTCACCGCCGAGATCAAAGACCGGCAGACCACCACCCTGTCGGGATTCCGGGTCTGGCCGCAGCAACCGGTGACCGACGCGACGGCGGGCGCCCTGGCGATCCCCGTCCGGGACGAGGAATATTACAAGCGCTCCGGCCTGACCGGCGGACCCGCCGTCGAGGTCGGCCAGACCGCTCGTCTGCGGGATCTTACCGTGGTGCCAGTTGCCTTCAATCCCGTCCGCTATGACCCCGCCCGGGGCGAGATCGAGGTCTCGCATTTTCTCGAGGTCGAGCTCACCATCACCGGCGGCGATCCTGCAGGCATGACCGCTGCGGGGAGCCGCCCGGTTCCTGAATCCTTCGGCCGGCTGTACGAGCAGATGGTCCTGGGTTACGAACGGTCCGCCGATCCGTCCGGACCGGGTTCCTATCTGATTATCTGCCAGAACAACGGCACCGTGATCTCCCTGCTTGAGCCCCTGGCCGAGTGGCGCCGGCGCCAGGGCTACAACGCGATCCTGGCGACCACTGCCGAGACCGGGGCCACGACGATTGCCATCAAGAACTACATCCAGAACGCTTACGACACCTGGGATCCCCCGCTCGAGTTCGTCTGCCTGGTCGGCGACGCCAGCGGCAGCTATTACATGGCCAACTGGTGGGAAACCGTGTCCGGCTTCGGGGGTGAGACCGACCATTATTACACTACCCTCGCCGGAGACGACTACCTGGCGGACATCCACATCGGCCGGCTCTCGGTCCGCAACACCAGTCAGCTGGCGACCATCATCGACAAGATCCTGACCTACGAGACCGACCCCCCGCTGGTCGAGGACCCGGGCTGGTTCCAGCGGGCCTGTCTCGTGGGTGATCCGTCCATCTCGGGCGGGTCCTGCATCTTCGTCAACCAGTGGGTGAAGACCCAGCTGCTGGATCTGAACTACACCGAGGTCGACACCATCTGGACGGGCCCCTTCCCCACCTACATGGTCAGTCGTTTCAACGAGGGCGACACCATCGTCGGTTACCGGGGCTTCTACGGCACCAGCAACTTCACCAACGGCCACGTCGATATCCTGACGAACGGCTACGAGCTTCCCTTCGTCGTCATGCTCACCTGCGAGACCGGCTCCTTCGCCCGCACGACCACCTGCATATCCGAGGCCTGGCTGCGGGCCGTGGGCGGGGGCGCGGTCGCCGCCATCGGCACCGCCACCCCGGGGACCCACACCCGGTACAACAACACCGTCTACGCCGGCATCATGGACGGGGCCATCAACCTGGGCGACTACCGGACCGGGCCCGCCCTCACCCGGGGCAAGCTCGAGCTGCACCGGCAGTACGGCCACGGCGAACCGTCCTCGGCCGAGGCCTTCACCGCCTGGAACAACCTGATGGGCGATCCCGCGACCAGGATCTGGACCGCCTTCCCGGAGGCCCTGACCGTCCAGCACCCCGCCCAGGTGGCCAACGGCGCCAGCTCGGTGCTGGTCAGCGTCGAAGGGGAAGACACCTACCCCGTGGCCGACGCCCTGGTCGTGCTGATCAAGGAGGATGAGATCTTCGTCTCCGGTTACACTGACCAGAACGGCGAGGTCGTCCTGCCGCTGGCGCCTCACACCGCCGGCACCCTGGAAGTGAACGTCACCAAGCCCAACTGCCTGCCGCATCTGGGCAGCCTGACCCTGAGCACGGTCCCGACCCAGGTCGATCTCGCCGACGTGGCGATCGACGACGACGCCAGCGGCGCCAGCCAGGGCAACGGCGACGGTCTCGTCGCCCCCGCCGAGACCATCGAGCTGTCCGTGCAGGCGACCAATCACGGGCAGAGTTCGGCGACGGACGTGACGGCCACGCTGAGCACCACCGACCCTCACGTGACCATCCTCACCAGCGAGCAGGGTTTCGGCACCATCGCTCCGGGCGCGCTGGTCTGGGGCGCCGGTCCCTTCCTGTTCAGCCTGGCGGCCGACACCCCGGGCGATTACCGGATCGATTTCACCTTGAC
>CAZAHC010000190.1:0-6817 GCA_964484595.1 uncultured Fibrobacteraceae bacterium
CTGCGAATGCAAGGACCAAAACCTTGTGTCTTACCACTTGACGACGCCCCAGCAAGAAGAAGGGTAGACCTAGAAACTTTCCGCTAGGACCGAGCCTGGTCCATCCTCGTCCTCCCTGTTGCCGGCAGGGGGAGGGATTTCACCATTCTCTACCCGTTGCAACTCTTGCCTGTAGGCCGCGATGACTTGGTTCTCCATCCATTCGCGAGTCGCCATGTTGATGGGGTGGGCAATGTCCTGGAAGGTTCCATCCTTGCGCTTGCGACTGGGCATGGCGATGAAAAGACCAGAAGCTCCCTCGATAATCTTTAAGCCCCTGACAACAAAGCAATTATCAAGAGTGATGCTGGCGAAGCCCTTCAGCTTATTGTCGTCGCGCAGTGTGATTCTGATCTCTGAGATCTCCAAGATCTTACCTCTCCGTAGGAAACCGTTAAGGCTGCTCCGCACCCAGGCGACAGTGCGTCATCCATCCATGAATTCCACTCCTGCCACATGCGGGGCAACGACGCGCACAAACGAGCAAGAACGGGCAAATTCGTCAGTGATCTCCTGCGTACAACCTTCGGCGGGAAACACCGCAACGAGAGCGGCGCCGCTTCCAGATAGCATAGCAACCGGGGCCACTTCCCTCAGGCGCAAGAGGATTCGCTGAAGCACCGGTTGGGACGGTACCACCACCTCCTCTAACCTGTTGAACCCAAACCAAGAACTTGTTGGAAACCTAGCGATTAAGGGTTTCACACCTGCGATGTTAGCCTTGGGGCTGCGCACTGTCAATCCCATTTTCAGTTTACCATAAACCTGCGAAGTTTTTAACTGGATATCAGGTTTGAGGATCAAAAAATTGCAGCCGCGAATCAGGGGCAATCCGGCCAGTTCGGTCCCCCGCCCCCGGCCCAGCTGGGTGCCTCCCCGAATGAAGAACGGAACGTCCGATCCGAGCTCGGCGCCCATCTGCTCCAGCCGGTCCGGCTCCAGCCCGGTGCCGAACAGACGGTCGCAGGCCACCAGGACCGCTGCGGCGTCGCTGCTGCCGCCCCCGAGACCGGCGGCCACCGGGATCTCCTTGGTCAGCTCCAGGCGCAGATGGCCGCTCCGGCCGGTCTGCCGGCAAAAGGTGCGGGCCGCCTGCCAGCACAGGTTGTGGCGATCGGCGGGGACAACGCCGGCGGGGGTCACCGAGAGATCGATCCGGGGCTTGCCGCGGGGAAAACGGCCCAGCAGCTCCACCCGGATGGTATCGAAGAGCGCGACCGCCTGCAGGACGGTCTCGATGTCGTGAAAACCGTCCTCTCGCTGGCGCAGGACCTCCAGGTGGAGGTTCACCTTGGCCGGGGCCCGCAGCTTCACCGGGGGACCACCTTCCCGGCTTCGCCTCCGGTAGCCATGGTCAGGCCTCGTCCCGGCTGATGGTCCCCTGGCCGGCGTAGGTCTGGAAAAGCCGGCCCCAGGGGGTCTCGTTGTAGCGGCGGATGATCGAGCGCCCGACCGTGGGATACCAGAGGAAGTCGTGATACAGGTTGGAGGCGAAGGGAGCCCAGACCACCAGCGGGGAATGCAGGGCGATCTTCTCGAGGAAACGAAGGGGTCCTCGCCGCAGCATCTGATCCCCCCAGATCACGAGGCTGCGCTTTACCTCGAAGCCGAGGTTCATGTCGAACAGCTCCTCCTCTCCCACCAGGTCGATCTGGTCCGGCCGGGCCGTACCCAGCCCCATCTCATCGGCCATTCTCAGGTAGGGAATCGCCAGCGGATCGAAGCCCATCAGCCGGGCCGCCACCGCGTCGATGGCCACCGAGTCGGCCCCTGCCAGCAGCACGTTGGCCACAACCGGTTGCATGGTCCGGGGGCCGGCGCCGTTGCCGCACACGGCGCCGTCCATCACGGCGAAGAGGTTCGGGTGCAGCTCGCGCTGCATGATCAGCAGGTCCACCAGGACCTCGTGCATGTACTTGTGGGCGTAGTGCCGCACTTCCTTCAGGAGCCCGCCGAAGGAGTTCTTCACCGCCCCGGTGGTGATCGAGTGCCCGTGGGTCTTGACCGTGGGCAGGTGCAGGATATCCCGGCCGAGATACAGCTTGGGAACCTCGATTCCCTCGGGGAAGATCCGGTTCAGCTTGAGCAATGGGCGCTTGAAGCGATGGACGACCCACTCCTCCTCCGGCAGAGCCCGGAAAGTGAGGTCGTAGGCGTCCAGGATTGGTTGCCACAGGTTGTTCCGACAGCCCTGGTGCGGGTTGGTGACGACCGTCTTGTTCTCCAGCGGAATCAGCGAATCGGGCGCGAAGCCGTCTTCCCGCAAGGTCTTGACCACTCCCTCCACCTGCCAGGGCTGGCTGCTACAGGCCGGGAAGTACTTGGTCCAGGAGAGATTGAGCTTGATGATCAGCTCACGCTCGGGAGCGAGGTGCTGCCGGTAGTCGGCCAGCTCCATCACTCGCCGGTAATCCTCCAGGACGGTCTCGGGGCGGGTCCCGATCAGAGCGACCTTGGCCTTCATTCTGCTTCCTCCAGGTGCGGAAACCGCCGACGGGGCGGTCAGGGCCGGAGACCGATGATCAACAGAACCGTGAGGATCCAGCCCCCGATGGCGCACTGCAGCGCCAGGTCGTTAAGCAGGATCTCGTGAGGGCGACCCCCGCGGCCTTCCTTGTAGACTAAGAACAGATAGCGCCCCATGCCATAGAAGACGAACGGCAGGGAGAACACGAGGTTGGTCGTCCCGAAATGAGCCACGGTCGTCGGCCAGATCGTGTAGAGCGAGTAGGCCATCAGGGTCAGGGCGAAGGTGATCCCAATCAGGGCGTTCAGCAGCGCCTCGCTGTAGGCGGAGAGCGAGGACCGGGTCCGGTTGCCCTCGGCCGTGCTGACCTGGATCACCTCGTTGCGCCGCTTGCTGAAGCCGAGAAAGAGCGAGAGGAAGAAGGTGCACAGCAGCAACCACTTCGACAGCCCGGTTCGCGGCGCCACGGGCAGCAGTACGGCCACGCTGGCCACCGCGCGCAGCACGAAGCTGAAGGCGATACCGACCACGTCGAGCAGGACCGCCCGGCGCAGTAACCGGCTGTACAAAACGTTCAGCAGGAAAAACCCGGCCGTGACCATCAGGAACTCTTTGCCGAGCAACCAGGCGGCCAGCAGGCAACCCAGCATGAGCAGGGTTGAACCGGCCAGGGCCACCCGGACCGGCAGCCGCCCCGAAGCCACGGGGCGCCGCCGCTTGTACGGGTGCAGCCGGTCCACCGGAGCGTCGACCACGTCGTTCAGCAGGTAGACGGCCCCGGAGGCGAAGCAGAAGACGAGGAAACCGTAGATGGCCCGCTCCAGACAGTCCGGCTGGCCATACTTCTGGGCGAAGATCAGGCCGGCGAACAGCAGGAGGTTCTTCGACCACTGCCGCGGGCGCAGGTTCTCGAGGAAAGCCAGGACGGTCTTCATCTCTCTCTTCCGGCCGTCTGCGGAGCGGCGGCGCGCCGCTCAGTAGGCGTTCTCGCCCCGCAGCACGTGGTGAATCGTCATCAGGATGATCTTTACATCCAGCCCCAGGGACCAGTTCTCGACGTAGTACAGGTCGTAGAGGGTTCGCTCGCTGATGCTGGTGTTGCCGCGCAGGCCGTGCACCTGGGCCCAGCCTGTCAGTCCCGAGCGCACCCGGTGCCTCTCGAAGTACCGGGGCAGCTTCTGCTGGAACTGATCCACGAACACCCTCCGCTCGGGACGGGGGCCGACCAGGCTCATGTCCCCGATAAGCACGTTCCAGAGCTGGGGCAGCTCGTCGAGGCTGAACCGGCGCAGGATACGCCCCGCGGGCGTGACCCGTGGATCCTCCTCCACCGTCCAGACCGGGCCGGTCTTGGCCTCCGCCGCCACGCGCATGGTACGGAACTTCAGCATCCGGAACTCGTGCCCGTCCCGCCCCACTCGCTCTTGCGAGTAGAAAACCGGGCCCGCCGAGCCGAGCTTGACCAGCAGGGCCAGCAGGCAGAGCACGGGCAGCAGGACCAGCAGTCCCAGCGCGGCGCAGATCAGATCGAAGCAACGCTTGACGATCCGATCGGCGCCGCTGAGAGCGTCCTCCCGGACCGAAATGAAGGGTATGCCGGCGATCTCTGTCAACCGCATCTTGCTGGTCTGCAACGCCGGCAGGTCCGGCACGAACTGCAGATCGGTGTTGAGGCTGGCCAGCTGGGCGGCAATGGCGGAGACCTGCGGCAGCTGATCGAAGGGCAGGGTCAGCACGACCAGGTCGATGCGCTGATCCAGCACGATCTGGTGCACGTTCGCCACGTGGCCCAGCCGGGGCAGCCCCTCCGGCCCGGCCGGGAACAGCTCCGGTTCCGGTTGCTGGTTCACGCTCAGCCAGCCCACGGGGCGCAACGTCGAACCGGGCAGCTCGCGGGTGGCCCGCAGCACCCGCTCCCGCATGGGACTCTCGCCGATCAGCAGCAGCCGGCGGACCCCCATCCC
Organism: uncultured Fibrobacteraceae bacterium; assembly: GCA_964484595.1. Taxonomy (GTDB): domain Bacteria; phylum Krumholzibacteriota; class Krumholzibacteriia; order LZORAL124-64-63; family LZORAL124-64-63; genus CAZAHC01. The sequence continues at coordinate 4,471 of CAZAHC010000190.1, forward strand.
CCGCTGGAAAACCCGCCGCAGCAGCAAGCGGGCACCGATCTTGCCGAAGGTGAGGAAGAAGAAACAGGACAGGAAGAACAGCCCGAAGAAGGACCGGCTGTAGGTGAGCCGCCCGAAGAAGAAGGCCAGCGCCAGCAGCAGCAGGTTGCCCAGGACCACTCCCTTGAAAAGACAGACGAGATCGTCCTCAACGCGACGGCCGCCCCGGACCGTGTACATGCCGCTGGCGTAGAAGATGCCGAAGAAGATCACCAGCATGAAAAAGCTCATCAGCAAGTAGACGTCGAAGGGCGGGACCCCGAGCGGAGTGGGCCACCAGCCGGCCTGGAAACGGAACCAGTAGGTGACCAGGAAGGCGACCTCCAGGAAAAGCAGGTCGCCGCCGATCAGGATGGCGGCCCGAATGGGCAGGTTCGGTCTGGGTTCCGCCTCAGACATGCTCCCGGCCTCCCACGTGCCTCCGCCAGGCCCGGGCCAGGCGGGTCTCGATCTCCCTCTTGAACCGGCCGCGCCCGAAACGCCGGGCGTGATCGGCCATGGCCGCGGTGTCCCATGGCCTGTCGAGGCGCGGATCAGTCAGGGCCGCGCCAAGCGCGGCGACGCTCTGCTCGGCGAAGAAGATGCCGTTGAGCCCCTCGCGCACCGTATCGAGGGCGCCGCCGGCACCGAAGGCGACTACCGGCCGCCCGCAGGCGGTAGCCTCGAGCGGGGTGATCCCGAAATCCTCCAGGCCCGGGAACACGAAGCAGCGGCAGTGGGCGAAATAGGCGGCCAGCTCGTTCCGCGGCGCCGCACCCCGGAAGGTCACCCGGCCCGATCCCCGGGTCTCGGCAGCCAGCCACTGCAGCCGGCCCGCTTCCGGCCCGCCGCCCACCACTACCAGATGTCGGCCCACCCGGATCGCTGCCTGGACCGCCAGGTCGATCCGCTTGTAAGGGACCAGCGCCGACAGCACCAGGTCGTAACTCCCGCTGGCGAGCCCGTCCGGGGGCTGCCCGGCGACGCCCGGGTCGAAGACGTCGGTGTCGACCGGCGGGAAGATGATATCGACATCCTCGGGGTCGGCGCCATAGTAATCCAGGATCCGCTGCCGGACGACCGTCGAGATTGCCAGCCAGAGCTTCACCCGGCCGGCGGTGGCCCGGTCCCAGCGCCGCAGCCCCGCGGCGACCGCCCCGATGGCCCAGCGCAAGGGCGCTGGCTTGCGGCCGAAGTAGTCGTCGAACCGGTCCCAGATGTAACGCATGGGCGTGAAGCAGTAACACACCGAGAGGCTGTCTCCCGTGACCCGGGCGGCCTTGGCGACGCAGTGACTGCTGGAAAGGACGAGATCGTAGCCGGAGAGGTCGAACGATTCGATCGCCGTCGGAAACAGCGGCAAGGCCCAGCGATAGGTCCTGGCGGCGGCGGGCAGCCGCTGGATGAAGGAGGACGTCACGCCGCAGCGCTCGATGGTCGGGCTGACCCGCCCGGGAAGGTGCAGGAGCGTGAAGACGTCGGCGGCGGGGAAGATCTCGCAGAAGGCCTCCAGGCAGTACTCGCCGCCGCGCATGCCGGTCAACCAGTCGTGAACGAGGGCCACCCGCAGGTCGTCGGGCAGGACGTTGCCGGTGGGCGTCTCCGCTCCGGGCTCAGTCATCGGCGGAACCGTCCGGCGCAGCCTCTCCCGCCTGGAAATCATCCAGGATCCGGCAGAGGAGATGCCCCAGGGTGATGTGGATCTCCTGGATCTCGGGAGTGGTGCTGCAGGGGGCGATCACGGCTTGGTCCACCAGGGCGACCAGCTTGCCGCCGTCGCCGCCCAGGAATCCGAACACCGCGAGACCCCGCTGGCGGGCGGCGGCAACGGCCCGGACGCAGTTCTCGGAGTTCCCGGAGGTCGAGATTACCAGCAAGACGTCGCCGGGCCGGCCGATGCCTATCACCTGGCGGGCGAAGATCTCGGCGATGCCCTTGTCGTTGCCGACCGAGGTGAGAATGGAGGTGTCGGTGGTCAGCGCCACAGCCGGCAGGGCATCTCGCTCGATCTGGTAGGTGCCCACCAGCTCGGCGACGATGTGCTGGCTGTCGGCGGCGCTGCCGCCGTTGCCACAGACGAGCAGCTTCCCGCCCCGGCGCCAGGCGGCGGACACCGCCTCGGTCAGGGCGAAGAGGGCGTCGAGGTGTGGTTCGGCCAGCCGGTCCAACGCACTCTTGAGATCGGCGATGCCGGTTGCGAAATGCCGGCTGGCTGCTGCGCGCCGGTCTGCCCGGCCCGGGGAGGAAGGCATGTCGGTCTCTCTCCTGTGCTAACCCGGATTATTCATGAATGGCCGTAGCGAGGGTGAGGAAAATGCCCGCCAGAACA
>CAZAHC010000191.1:0-6776 GCA_964484595.1 uncultured Fibrobacteraceae bacterium
CCGCCCCCGCCCCCCCCCCCCCCCCCGCCCCGGGCGACGCCGACTGGCTGGCGGGCATGGCCGGCAACGACAAGTTCTGCTACAGCTGGCCGGGATCCAGGCCCGCCGCCGGGGGATCCAGGTACCGGGAAGTGGCCGAGGACGACGGCGGCTCGGATACGCTGGACTTCTCCACCTGCGACGCCCTGGTCACGATCGACCTCGACCTCCAGGATGTCGACCAGGTGGTCGACGCCGCCGGTCACATCCTGTGCCTCATGGGTCAGTTCGAGAACTTCATCGGGACCGCCTACGAGGACACGGTCAACCTCGATCCGCTCGGCGATCCCCGGCACATCGACGGCGGCGACGTGCCCGGGGGCGGGGTGCGGGCCGACGACGTGCTCCTGTTCGACGCCCAGGGGGTGCCGGTGACGGACGACGGCTCGACCATCATCGCCGAGGGCTACGCACCGGTCACCTACGTGGGGATCGAGACCGTGATCATCGTTAACGCCCCGCCGGCAGTCGAGGAACTGAGCTGGGGGAGTATCAAGGCCCTGTTCCGCGACTAGCCCGGGGCCAGAGTACAACCTGGAAGGACACCGGTGAAAGCACTCCTGCCGATTATCCTCTTCTTGCTCCTGGCCGGCCCCTCGGTCGCCGCGCCCGCGGGTCGCGATCCGCAGGGCCCGGTGCGCATGATCGCCGAGTGGGAGCCCGCTCACGGCACGCTCATCCGCTGGCCCCTGGGCATTCCGATGTCGCTGGTGCGGGAACTCGCCGAGGACGACACCCTCTACACGCTGGTAGAGGGCGCGGGCGCCGAGAACAACGCGCGCAACTCCTTCCAAAACGGCGGCGTGAACCTCGACCACGTGCACTTCATCCAGGCCCAGGTCTACTCGATGTGGACGCGAGACTGGGGGCCGCAGTGTGTCTTCGACGGCAACGGCGTGATGGGCATCACCGACCCCTGGTTCGACGGCTACCCGTGGGTGCCGGGTTGCGACACCAGGACGAGGGGGGAGGTCGATTCACCCCGGACCGGGACCAGGGGCTACGAGGAGGACGACGTCATCAACGGCGTGGTCGCCGCCGAGCTCGGCCTGCCGCTGCATGAAATGCCGGCCTACTGCACCGGCGGTAACATCATGACCGACGGCCACGGGCGGGCCTTCTCGACGCAGCAGATGATAGACGAGAACTCACCGTACATGAGCGAGGCTGAGTTCCTGGCGCGAGCCGCCGGCTACCTCGGCATCTTCGATTACCAGATACTGGACAATCCCGAAGTCAACGGCATCCAGCACATCGACTGCTATGCCAAGCTGCTGGACGAGGAGACGATCCTTGTCAAGGAGGTGCCGACCTGGCACCCGGAATACGACTGCGTCGAGGCCCTGGCCGCCGCCTTCGCGGCTCTCAACACCTGTTACGGGCGGCCCTACAACGTGGTGCGGGTCTGGTGCGCTCCCTACTCCGGCAATCGGGTGGCCGCCTACACCAACTCCCTGATTCTCGACCGGAAGGTCCTGGTGCCGACCTTCGGCCTGACCGCCGACGCGGACGCCCTCGACACCTATCGCCAGGCCATGCCCGGTTACGAGGTGATCGGGTTCGACTACGGATCCTGGTACTATTACGACGCCCTGCACTGCCGCACGATGGGGATCTTCGACTCCGGGATGCTTCGGATCTGGCACCGGCGGCTGGGTGAGATCGTGCCGCCGGCCTCGTCGCACGAGATACTGGCCGAGATCGACGATCGCAGCGAGGCGGGTCTGGTTCCCGGCGCCCAGAAGGTCTGGTGGCGCCTGACAGGTTTGCCCGGCTGGAACGAGATTCCCCTCACCGCGACCGTGGCCGACTCCTTCCGGGCCGACATCCCGGGGCAGTCGCCCGGCACGGTCGTGGAATATTACCTCGCCGCCGCCGACCTGAGCGGCCGCAGCGAGACCCTGCCCCGCACCGCACCCGACGGCTTCTTCGCCTTCCAGGTCGACCCCGACCTGTCGGACGTACCCCCGGACCTTGCCGGGCTTCGCCTGCTGGCCAGGCCCAATCCCGCCAACCCGCGGTCGACGGTCCTGTTCGATCTCCCCGCCCCGGGGTCGGTCAGACTCTCTATCTTCGATCTGCAGGGGAAGCGCGTGAACACCCTGACCGAGGGCGTCCTGCCCGCGGGCCGGCACAAGGTTTCCTGGTCCGGCCGTAACGATCGGGGGGAGGCGGTTCCCTCCGGCGCCTACCTGGTGAAGCTCGAGTTCCAGGGGACCGCGAGAACCTGCAAGATCACGCTCGTGAAGTAGTCCGCGTCAGCCTCGCTCGGTGCGAGGCTTCCTGCCCGCCGTTCCTACCTGTACCATCCCTTGATGCATCCCCAGGAACCATGATCCTCGGTGTGCACGTCCCCGCAGTTGAAGGTCACGCCGTTGGGCTGGGGGTCGGGCTGGATGAGCCAGTTGCCCTCCTGGGACATGCGCTCGAGGGAATCCTGCGAGGCGTCGCCCACGTCCGGCGGCCCCGCCACGCAGTCGGCGTTCAGCAGGCCGTTGGTGTTCTCGGTTCCGTAGATCACCGCATCGAGCGGGCAGTCGACCAGCACGTCGGCCCCCGGCGCGAAGAGCGCCACCCCGTCCGCCGTCGTCCCGGAGTTCTGGATGTCGGGATCGAAGTTGAAGACCTGGTCGAAGACCGGGTTGCCGTTCTCGGCGTCGGCGCTCGGTCCGCCGATGACGAAGGTCTCGCAGCTCTCGACCACGCCGGCCAGCGTGGCGTAGCCGTAGCCGTAATCGGTGCCTCCGTAAGCGATGATGTAGCCGGTCAGGTCCACGGGCAGGTCGCCGGTGTTGAGGATCTCTACCCACTCCCAGCCGTCGTCCGTGCTGGTGTGGTCGTAGAACACCTCGGTCAGGATCAGGTCGGCGGTCGCCCCGGCCGGCAGGCAGAGGAGGGTAACCATCACGATAATGGTCTTCATGGCGGAGCCTCCTTGAAGAGAGGAATACGTTTTTTGGGCCATCGTCCTACAATCATACTGCCGGACTTTTTTCCGGGCCGCAACCCCTGGGAAGATGTGCTAGATTTACCCTGGAGCGACGAATACCTGCCAGGGGGACATACACGCACGAACCGGGACCGGTTGCCTTGGCCGAAGACATCACCCTGATGCTCAACGCGGCGAGGGCCGGCGACCGCCAGGCCGCCGACAAGCTCCTGCCGATCGTCTACGAGGCCTTGCGGGAGCTGGCCGCGAAGAAGATGTCCCGTGAGACCCCGCGCCACACCCTGCAGGCCACGGCCCTCGTCCACGAGGCGTATCTCCGCCTGGTCAAGGACGAGCAGGCGCGCTGGGAGAACCGGCGGCACTTCTTCGCCGCCGCCGCCGAGGCCATGCGCCGCATCCTCATCGAGCGAGCCCGTCGTTACGCCCGGATCAGGCACGGCGGCGGGCTGGAGCAGGTACCCCTGGACCAGGAGGAGATCCTGAGCCACGAGTTCATCCCCGAGCTCATGGCCCTCGACGAGGCGCTGGCCCGGCTGGAGAAGCTCGACTCCCGGCAGGCCGAGGTCGTCAAGCTGCGTTTCTTCGTGGGGCTGACCATCGCCGAAACCGCCGAGACCCTGGAGGTCTCTCCCGCCACGGTCAAGATGGACTGGACCTACGCGCGGGCCTGGCTCTACCGGGAGATCGGGGACGGCGGCGGCCGGTGCAGCCCGGAGTGATACCGCGGAAGGTCCCGCCATGCCCGGCGATCGGGAGCAGAAGATCAGGAGCCTGTTCCACGAGGCCCTGAACCTCAAACCGGCCGAGCGCCCGCATTTCCTGCGCGATCGCTGTCCGGGCGACCCGGAGCTGCGGGCGGAGGTCGAATCACTGCTGGCCTTCCACGGCCGGCCGACGGGCATTCTCGACGAGCCGCCCGACTTCGCGGCCCTCGGCGTCACCACCCCTCCCCGGCGCGCCAAGTACGAACCCGGCCAGGCGCAGATCGGGACCCGGATCGGACCCTACCTCCTGCAGGAGTTCCTCGGTCACGGCGGCATGGGGATGGTCTACCTGGCGGAACAGCAGCAGCCGGTCCGGCGCCGAGTGGCCCTGAAGATCGTCAAGAGCGCCGCCGCGGCCGACGATATCCTGGCCCGCTTCGAGTCCGAACGCCAGGCCCTCGCCCTGATGGACCACCCCAGCATCGCCCGGATCTTCGACGCCGGCACCACCGAGGACGGCCGCCCCTACTTCACTCTGGAATACGTGACCGGGGTGCCCATCACCGAGTACTGCGACAGCCAGCGGCTTACGATCCAGGAACGGCTGCGGCTCTTCCTGCCGGTGTGCGACGGCGTGCAGCACGCGCACCAGAAGGGGATCCTGCACCGCGATCTGAAACCCTCGAACATCCTGATCACCGTGCGGGATGGGGAACCTGTGCCCAAGATCATCGATTTCGGAGTGGCCAAGGCCCTGCACCGGCGGTTGACCGACACCGAGCTGGAGACGGCCCACGGTTACCTGATCGGCACGCCCGCCTACATGAGCCCCGAGCAGGCCTCGACCGCCGGCGAGGACGTCGATACCCGCGCCGACATCTACTCCCTCGGCGTGCTGCTCTATCAGCTCCTGTGCGGGGTGTTACCCCTCGATCCCGGCTCGCTGCGGGAAGGCCCGTTCGCGCGGATCCAGGAGAGGATCGCCCGCGACGAACCGCCGCCTCCGAGCGCCCGCGTCGTCCGTCTCGCCGACCCCGAGGAAGTTTCCCGGCGGCGGCGGACCCAGCCGCGCGCCCTGCACCGGCTCCTGCGCCACGATCTGGACTGGGTTACCATGAAGGCGCTGGCCAAGGATCGGTCGCGGCGTTACCCCGCCGTCTCGGAGATGAGCGCGGATCTGGGCCGGTTCCTCGCCGGCGAACCGGTCCAGGCCGGCCCGCCGAGCCTGCGCTACCGGCTCCAGAAGTCGCTGCGGAAGAACCTGGTCCCGGTGGTCGCCGGCGCCGCCGTCCTGCTGGCCCTGGTCAGCGGGCTGGTGGCGAGCCTCAACTTCGCCTACCGGGCGGAACAGGCCGCCACGGCGGCAACCGCGTCGGCCGACTTCGCCCGGAGCAAGGCCGCCGAGTCACAGAAGCTGATCGAGTACATGCGGTCGGTCCTGTTGACCGCCTCCCCTCACACCGACGGCGGCCCCAGCCGGAATATCCCCGAAGCCCTGGCTCGGGCCGAGGACCGCCTCGACCAGATCCTGACCGCCGCCCCGGAGATCAACGCGGCCGTCCGCCTCACGATCGCCGAGATCCACCACTCCCTGAGCCTGTTCGAGAAGGCGGAGTTTCACGCGCAGCGCGGCGTTCGTGACCTGCAGGAACTGCCGGCCCCCGGGCCGGAACTCCTGGCCAGGGGTCTGAATATCCTCGCCCTGGCGCACAGCGAGCAGGCGGAGTTCGAGGCGGCCAAGGCGCGCTTCCGCGAGGCGCTCGCCATCTACCGGGAAGAGTTCGGGGAGGAGTCGCCCCGCGTCTTCAGGATCCTGACCAGCCTGGTGAACGTCGCCGGCGAGACCGGGACCTTCGAGGAGGCGACCGAGAGCTTCCGGGAGCTGATCGCCTGGCAGGAGCGAGTCGAGGGCGAGCGGAGCCTCGCGGTCGGCCGATCCCTCATCGGCCTGGGGCACTTGCTCGCGGGCAACGCCCGCTACGATGAGGGGGAGGCTCACCTCCGGCGTGCGCTCGACATCCACCGGGCTCACCTCGGCGAGGGAGACGCCTACACGGCCATGGCCCGCTATTACCTGGGGAGCCTCTACCGCAAGAAGGAAAACAACGCCGCGGCGGCGCCCCTGCTGACTGCGGCGACCGATTCGCTGGTGGCCCGGCTCGGACCTGACCACCAGTACACCCTGATGGCGCAGCGGGATCTGGCGCTGGCCCTCTCGGGGCTGGGTCGGGATGCCCCCGCCGAGTCGCTGTTCGCCGAGACGCTGGAGCAGCAGCGCCGGGGCGAGGGGGATTCCAGCCTGGCAGTCGGCATCACCCTGCTGTTCCAGGGATTTCACTACCGGGACCGGGGCGACCGGACGCGAGCCCTCGCCTGCTTCGGCGAGGCCGACCGCATCGCGGGCGAGCTGTTTCCCACCGCCGATCACTTCCTGAAGGAGGCGGCCCTGTTCGAGCTGGCCAGGATCGACCAGGAGCGGGGAGACTGGCCGGGCGCCCGCCGCCGTCTGGAGGCCTGCCTGGAGCAGCGGCGCCGGCTCCTGCGCTGGGATCATCCCCGGACCATCGAGGTCCTGGCCTGCCTGAGCCGCCATCTCGTCGCCGGTGAGGAACTGGCGGCCGCGGAGCCCGTGGCCGCGGATTTCTTCCTCTCTGCGAGCCGGGAGTTCGGCCCCCGGTACGAGGAGACGCGGGCCGCCGCGGAGCTGAACCTCGACCTCGCCGCGCGCCGGGGAGAGCGGGAGCTGGCGCATCGCTGGCGCGCTTGGCTGGACGGGGAGGCCGAATCGCCGCCGCTGCCGGGTGCTCGGGGAGGCTGATTTTGCGCTTGTGGCCCGGAGATTATGTCCGACGGTCTGGGGTTATGCCACGTGGCACAAATCGCCATAACGTCAATGGTCACAGGCCGGTACACTAACTTGGCGACAAAACACAAATTCAGCCCGGCCCAGCCCAATCCTAGACTTGGATGGCGGTCCGGGGAATGGGTTCGGCTTTTTGGTTGCCGGGCAACGTCCTTGCCCCCCTCCAGGCAGTATCCGGGGCGTCAGGAGGGCCCCTGGAGACACGGATGTCGGAGGGGCC
>CAZAHC010000192.1:0-6733 GCA_964484595.1 uncultured Fibrobacteraceae bacterium
CAGCGTCGCGGACCGCGGCCGCCTGGAGGAGGCCATCCAATCGCTCAGTCCCGGGGGCAGTACCAACGCGGACGAGGGGCTGGATCTGGGCTACCGGATGGCGCGGGATAACTACCAGGCCGGGGCGATCAACCGCCTCATCCTCTGCTCCGACGGCGTTGCCAACCAGGCTCGCACCGGCGCGGATTCGATCCTGGATCACGTCCGGCGTGAATCCGATCGAGGCATCCATCTGTCGACCATCGGGTTCGGCATGGGCAACTACAACGACGTGCTGCTCGAGAAGCTGGCCAATCGCGGCGACGGTAACTACTACTATGTTGACGAGCTGCGCGAGGCGGAGCGAGTGTTCCGGGAGAACTTGACCGGCACCCTGCAGACCATCGCCCGGGACGTCAAGATCCAGGTCGAGTTCAACCCCGAGCACGTGCTGCGCTACCGGTTACTCGGTTACGAGAACCGGGACGTCGCCGACCAGGACTTCCGGGACGACAGCGTGGACGCGGGCGAGATCGGCGCCGGGCACCAGGTTACCGCCCTGTACGAGGTCAAGCTCTCGGACGAGGCGCGGCGATCCCTGGGCCAGGTAGGTAAGACTTCTCGCAAGTCGCCCTTGCTGGCCACCATCCGCCTGCGGTATGAGCTTCCGGCTCATTCCCTCGCCGCCGGCCAGGTGATCGAAACCGAGCTGGCAGTGCAGGCAGCGGCGCTTGGCGGCAGCTTTGGCGAGGCGGCGGCCCGGTTCCGTCTGGCCGCGGTGGTGGCCGAGTTCGCCGAGATCCTGCGTGGGAGCTACTGGGCCCGCGGCAGCGATCTCGCCGGGCTGATTCCGATGGCCGACCACCTGGCGGCGGAACTGACGGCCGACCCGGCAGTCGGCGAGTTCAGCCGGTTGGTCCGGCGGGCCGCCGACCTGACCGCCGCCCGGCCGCAGGATTGAGTCGGGCCCTGTATTCCCGAACCCGGTGCAAGTAGGCGCCGCGCAAACCGCGCGGCGCCAATTCATGAACAATCGGATTTGGCGGAACAGGAGTCCAGGGGAGCTCGCTGGGGAGGTGCGTGAGCCCAGGACGGGCCGCCCGCCAGGCCGGACAGGAAACCGAGGCCGGCCCCCAGGTGAATGGCGACGAAACTGGCCTGCAGGGCAGGGAAGAGCTTCCGGCCGTGCCGCGCTGCCAGGTGTGCTGCCACCACTCCGATAGTGGCCAGGTATCCCAGGACCAGGCCGCCCCAGATCAACCACAAGAAAGGCAGGGCGAACGCCGCCAGCGGCAAGCCAAGCAGTAGGAGACAGAACAGGGCCGGGAGGCCGGCCAGGAAGGATCCGAAACGGGGATGCTTGCGCACCATGCGTGCGCGCCCAAACCCGTAGCGGTAAAGCTGGCGGAACAGTCCGCCGAAAGTACCGCGCGGGAAGTAGGAAACCGCGAACTCCGGGCGGTGCAGGGCCTTCATCCCGGAGGCGGCGACCCGCCAGTTGAATTCCAGATCCTCGCAGGCATCGAAGCTCTCGTCGAAACCCCCGAGCGAGTCGAAGAGGTCCTTGGCGTACCCGCAGCCGGCGCTCAGGGGACTGCAGTGATGCGCCTGATGGCGGTAGATCCGCGATCCCACCTGGTGTCCCAGCCAGGAGGAACGAGCCAGGCCGGCAGCCCGCGGGAATGGAGCCGGGCAGTCCCGGAGGAAGTCCTGGGGCCGGGAAAGACAGGCATTTCCCTCGGCAAATGCGGTCAGGGTGTGTTCGAGCAGGGCCGGTGATTCGATCCGGCAGTGCCCATCGATGAACAGCAGGTACCGTCCGCGGGCGTGGCGGGCGCCGATGTTGCGGGCGCAACTCGAGAGACAGCCCGGATTGTCCAGCAGGTGCAGGTGGGGATTGCCGGCGACCTGGGCGGACACAACATCGCGAGTGGCGTCGCTGCTCCTGCCGTCCACCACCAGGATCTCGAAGCGGTGCGGGGCCAGGGTTTGGCTCAGCAAGGCGTCCAGAACTGGGCCGAGGTGGTCCGCCTCGTTGCGCACCGGCAGGATTACCGAGAGATCTGGTTTCTGTTCACTCGCGCTGGCCAACGAAGAGTCCTCCCTGGGGCACGGGGGCCCGGAGACCGCCTTGCCGAGAGGCGGTCTGGTCGCTCCAATTTGGTATCGGCAGGTTTAATCCATCTTGAAATCTTGTTGCCAGATCCTCCGCTTGGCCAGGTACCAGAACCCGGGGTGTTCCGCGTCGACGGCAAGACAGTATTCCCGGGTGCGGGGGGTCCAGGGTTGCCTTCGGCGCCACATCTCGGGCAGGCGCTGCAGGCCGTCACGCACGGCCCGCAGCCAGTACAGGCAGAAGCCGTCCCGCAGAGAATAGAACCCCATCGCGGCGAGGCCGAGAGTGAGATACCGTAACGCGTACAGAAACGGCTGATTACGGGCGGCGACCCAGAACAGGTTCCGGGTATCGAAGTAGTACCGCCGCCAGCCGGGGCGACCGGCCGCAACGTGCTTGTGCCGGACCGTCACCTCGCCGTCGTAGCGAATGTCGTAGCCCAGGTTCAGCAGCCGGTACGCCAGATCGAGCCCCTCGTGGCTGATGAAAAAATCCTCGCAATAGAGCCCCGCCGCGACGATTGCCTCCCGGCGGAAGGCCACGGCGCCCTCGGTGATCTCGTAGGTGAGGAAGCTGCGCGAGTGATCCTCGAGCCGGCGGTGGTGGACCCAGTCGCACACGCGACCGTTGTCGAAGTGAGTGACCTTGAAGCACACGGCACCCAGCCGGTCGTTCTCCGCGAACAAGCGCCACAGGTAAGCGAGATCGCCGTCCGTCAGGCCCAGGATGTCGTCGTCCAGCGTCACGATGATGTCCCCTCGGGCAAGCTGCAGGCCGCGGTTCCTGGCCGCCACGCCGAGGTTGGTCGCCGTTCGCTCGTACTGCACCTCCGGATACCTGGCGCGCACGAGCTCGTCGGTGCCGTCCTCGCTGGCGTTGTCCACGACGATGATCTCGTGCGCCACATCCTGGAGTTCCCGCAGCGAGTCCAGCAACGAGACAAGCGTGGTCTTGCGGTTGTAGGTGAGGATGACGATCGAGACGAGGGCCAAGACGTTCCAGCTCCCGGAGGCGAATATTTTTGGCCAGCGGGCTTCCCGGTGGGGGCAACCGCTGGTTGGCGGCTAGTCCTGATACAGGCGGCCCAGCGAAGCCAGGCCGCGGTCAAGGGCGAGGCCGCGTGACCGCAGAAGCGGCAGCAGCTCGTCCAGCAAGGGCAGGATCAACGAGCTGAAGTCGTGCAGCAGGATGATGTCGCCTCGGGTCGCCCGGTGACCGACCTCCTGCCCGATCCGCCGGGCCTGCTCGGCAGTCTCGCATCTCCAGTCCAGGCTGTCCAGCGACCACAGAACGCTGCGCAGGCCGAGGTGGAGCGGGAGGAGCAGGCCGGGCAGGGAGATCTTCCCCGTTGGAAAGCGGAAGAGTCGCGGTGACCGCCCGATCCGCGCCCTGATCAGGTCCTGGCAGCGTTGCAGGTCGCGGCGCGATTCGCCCCCCGGCCAGCGGAAGTCGGCGGCGTGGACAAAGGAGTGATTGCCGACGGCCTGCCCCGCCCGGTGGATCGTCTCCACCAGGTCGGGCGCCTTGGCGATCTTGACGCCCACCAGGAAGAAGACGGCCCGGGCCCCGCAGGGGCTGAGCCTCGCGAGCACCTCCTCGGTGACCCCGGGCGTGGGACCGTCGTCGAAGGTAAGCAGGACCGAGTTTCCGGCCCGCCGGGGCAACCGGCGCCGCAGCAGAAAGGACGGGAGCAGGGACTTGACGGCCTCCCGCCAAGCAGTGGTTTCCTCGGCGGCGGCGAGTGGCTGGACAGAGGGGGCAATGGTCATGGTTTGAGCGTCTCGGTCCGGTTCGGTATGGATCAGGTCCTGCCGTCAGCTTAGAGGAATACCGAATCCTGGCCGATCAGTCAAAAGGAGAGAAGCCGGCGGCGGATTGGCGAATCGCAGGGCCGGGAAAACGATTCGCCAATCCAAGCCGGCGAGAGCGCCTATTTGACGAGCGTGGCGGGCCGGGCGTACTGCAGCCCGGCTGCCCGCAGGCGGTAGAAGTAGACGCCCGAGGGCAGCTGGCGTCCCTGGTCGTCCTTGCCGTCCCATTCGACCTCCGACAGGCCTGACGGGCGGCTGCCGTCCAGCAGGGTACGCACGAGGCGGCCGCGGGCGTCCACCACCGTCAGCTGAACGTGGTCCGGATACTGGAGCTCGAAGCTGAAGGTAGTGCGGGGGTTGAACGGGTTGGGGTGGTTGGGATGCAGGACCGCAGCGAGGGTGGCAGGGACGTCGCCCACCGCGGTGGTGCCGGGATCCTGGTTGAATGTGTACCAGTGGGCCGGTTCGACGCGGGGCATACCCTCGGCGCGGCCGCCGGCGTCGGTGGCGTGGATGTAGTAGTCGACCACGACCAGGTCGCGGCCCTTGCCGATCACGGCCGGGGCGGGGATTACCCCCTCGTAGATGTTCCCGCCGACATGAGTCATGGCTTCGGTGGACCAGGCGCTGCCGTCCTGGCGGTAGTGTAGCTCCACGGCCGTCACCGCATCGCCGCTGTGGGCCTGGACGAAGGCCGAAACCGTGACGTCTCCTTCCTGGTCCTCGAGAATCGGGACGTGGTCCACGCGCAGCATGCCGCGATCCATCACGCCCTTGGCTCGACAGTGCAAGGCGTCGTCGCTCAGGAACCCGGAGTAGTAGAAGCCGCGCACGTCGTAGCCCGGCGCGGCGGTCTGGTAGGTGGCGATCGCCTGGTTGTCATAGGTGCTGTTGCCGAAGAAGGGCACGTAGAGCCGGTCGTTCAGGATCAGGCTGTTGGTGTAGGAGGCGGGCGAGCTGCCGCCGATGTTGTAGCAGTAGACCCGGTGAACCTGGTAGTTGCGCCCGGTGGAGGCGGGCAGCGAGGCCAGCAGAGTGGCGCGCTGATTCAGCGTGTCGTAGGTCCAGTGGCTGGACCAGACCTCCTTGACCAGCACCGTTTCCTCGTCGAGGAACTTGGCCCAGGTATCGATGTGGTGGATCCCGCCGCTCTCGATGTAATCCAGCACGTAGTAGGTCTCGACGCCGTAGTAGTCGAACATCAGCTGGTCGACCTGGGCCTGGTTCATCCCGTTTTCGGACCAGGCCTCGTTGTAGACCAGCTGGGTCGAGCAGCTGATGTGGCTGCCGTCGGTCATGTAGTTGCCGCCGGTGTGGTACATGTCGTGGCTGTGAACGGGGATACCCTGTTGCTGCCCGAAGTAGATGGGAATCAGGTTGTCGTTCGGCCGCCAGGGCCGGTTGTAGGTGTGGTCGATGAGGGCGATGTCCCCGTTGCCGTCGAAGACGAACCAGGGGCCGTAGTCGCGGGTCCAGATGGAGTCGTTGGCCCGGACCAGGAACTCGACCTGGCCCATGTCGACCCCGTTGGCGGAAAGGTTGGACTGGGCGCTGCTCTGGTTGCCGCTGGAGACGACGACGTGCAGGACCACGTGGTCGTCGAAATCCCGCAGCAGGCTGTAGGGCAGACCCAGGGGGTAGCGGATCATGACCCCGGTGCAGGGCTCCCACTCGGCGCAGTTGCGGATCGGGGCGACCGGGGGCGGATCGGAGCGCAGATCCCGCCCTGGCATCTCGTGTTCCCGGCCCAGCCAGACCAGCCGCTCGGCCTCCGTCTCGTGGTGAGGTAACAGCACCTCCAGGCCGTCGACGTCCTCTTCGGCCAGGGCTACCGGCGCCAAGCCGGCCGCCAGCGGGGAAAGCAGAAAACACAGCAGGAGCAGCAGGTACCGAGGCATGGGTTCCTCCCGGGAAAGAAACTCGCAAAAAGTGCCCCGAGGCGGGCACCTGGGTACAATTATACCATTTCTGGCCGTTCCTGGGGGATTTGGATCCTGCCCGGGGAGGGTGGCGAAGACGGTCAGACGAAGATTTCGGGGATCTCCAGCTCGCGTTTCCGGTGAGCCTTCAGGAAGGCCCGCACGACTCGGGGATCGAATTCGGCGCCGGCGCCCTTGACTATGGTCTCCTTGGCGTCGTAGGGGGACATCGCCTTGCGGTAGGGCCGGTCGCTGGTCAGGGCGTCGTAGACGTCGGCCACCGCGATGACGCTGGCGGCCAGGGCGAGGTTGTCGTCGATGGCCCGCTTCCCCTCGGGGCCGTCGAAACGATCGTGATGGGCAAGGATGATGGGGATCACCCGGCGGAAGGAAACGCCTACCGGCTCGAGGATGTTGGCGCCCCGGTTGACGTGAGTTTTTATCCGATCGAACTCTCCCTGGCTCAAACTGGCCGCCTTGTAGAGCAGACGCCGGCTGATCTCCAGCTTGCCGATGTCGTGCAGCAGGGCGGCGGCCCGCACCTCCTCGACCCGTTCAGCGGAGAAGTTGAGGTGGCTGGCAAGGGTGGCGGCGTAGATGGAAACACGGTACGAGTGATTCTCCGTGTACTTGTCGTTGGAGATGAACTGACGCAGGATGATCAGCAGGCCCTGGTAGGTCTGCTGCAGCTCCTGGACCCGGGCCGCATGGCGTTCGTGCAGGGTGCCCATGGCGTAGGCGGTGATGACCAGCATCCCGCCCCAGGTCGCCAGGTCGTACCAGGGATTCCGGACCAGCCCGGTCGCGATTGCGGGACCGAAGAGATTGTCGTTGAAATGAGCCAGCAGTCCGACCAGGAACACGCTGGCAAAGGCGGTCAGGGTGGCGTGACGTCGCCCGAAGAAGTA
>CAZAHC010000193.1:0-6730 GCA_964484595.1 uncultured Fibrobacteraceae bacterium
GACGAAACCACCGTGATCCAGGGCACCTGGCCAGGGAGAGAAATCCAATGACGATAATCGAGCTCATTCAGGCGAGGGAGATCCTCGACTCGCGCGGCAACCCCACTGTGGAAGTGGAAGTGTTCCTGGCCGAGGGTTCGGTGGGGCGGGCCGCCGTGCCGAGCGGGGCCTCCACCGGCGAGCACGAGGCGATCGAACTCCGCGACGGGGACTCCTCCCGGTACCACGGCAAGGGCGTCGAGCAGGCGATCAAGAACATCCAGCAGACGATCGAGGAGGAACTGCTGGGCATCGATGCCACCGACCAGGTTCTCGTCGACCGGATCCTGTGCGAGATCGACGGCACCCCCAACAAGTCAAAGCTGGGCGCCAATGCCGTGCTGGGCGTCTCCCTCGCCACGGCCAAGGCCGCGGCCGCGGCGGTCGACCTGCCCCTCTACCAGTACATCGGCGGTGTGCACGCCCGCACCCTGCCGGTCCCCATGATGAACGTCCTGAACGGCGGCGCTCACGCCGACAACAACGTCGACATCCAGGAATTCATGGTCATGCCGGTAGGTGCACCCAATTTCGCCGAGGCGCTGCGCTACGGGGCGGAGATATTCCACGTCCTCAAGAAGATCCTGCAGGAAAAAGGCCTGGCCACCTCGGTCGGCGACGAGGGCGGTTTCGCTCCCAACCTCGAGTCCAACCGGGCCGCCCTGGACCTACTGCTGCAGGCAGTGGAAAAGGCCGGCTACCAGCCGGGCGAGGACATCGTCTTCGCTCTCGACGCCGCCGCCAGCGAAATGTACCGGGACGGTCTCTACTTTCTGCAGGCGGAGGGTGAGACCGGCTGGGAAGCCGAACGTCTGATCGAATATTACGCTGACCTGGTGGAAAACTACCCCATTCTCTCGCTCGAGGACGGCCTGGACGAGAACGACTGGCAGGGCTGGGGCCAGCTCTACCAGAAGCTGGGGCAGCGGATCCAGATTGTCGGCGACGACATCTTCGTCACCAACCCCGAACGGTTACGGCGCGGGATCGAGGAGAGCTGTGCCAACAGCATCCTGATCAAGCTGAACCAGATCGGGTCGCTGAGCGAGACGCTGGAGACCATCGAGATCGCCAAGCGGGCCGGTTTCACGAACGTCATCAGCCACCGCAGCGGCGAGACAGAGGACACGACCATCGCCAGCCTGGCCGTCGCCACCAACGCCGGCCAGATCAAGACCGGCTCGCTGTGCCGGTCCGATCGGATCTGCAAGTACAACGAGCTGTTGCGCATCGAGGAGGAGTTGGAAGACCTGGCCGTATTCCCGGGCCGGGGTTGTTTCTATAACCTTACCTGACCCGGGTCGGCCCGGGTTATCCGGATCAAGGCGCGAGGCACCGACTTGGAACGTGGACGGATCCCCTCCGGCAGTGCTCGCGGGAAGTACCTGCGCGGGAAATCTCTTTCCGGCTGGACGGCCAAGCGATCGATGGCCGTGCTGGCTGGAATCCTCGGGCTGCTCTTCGCCCTCTCCCCCTTGCTGGGCGAGAACGGGTTGCCCGCCTTCTTCGGTCTGCGCTCCGAGCGTGACGAACTCCGCCGAGAAGTCGAGGAACTCCGGCAACGGCACCGCGATCTCCAGGGCAAAATCGAGGCCCTGCAGGAAGACCCGGAAGCGCTAGAGCGCCTGGCCCGGGAGCGGTACAACATGCAACTGCCCGAAGAGGACGTGGTCGAGATCGTAAGCAAACCCACCGCAGAGCAGGCTCCTTGACACCCCAAAAACCAGAGAATATATTGGGCGGGCCTTTCACGCAGGTTCCCGTGAATATTTTGGGTGCGGGGTGGAGCAGTCTGGTAGCTCGTTGGGCTCATAACCCAAAGGTCGCAGGTTCAAATCCTGCCCCCGCTACCAAAGTTTCGAAGCTCCGGAGCGGCCGCGTCGAGCCAGCCGCTGCGGAGCTTCCTTTTTTCTTTTCCGCCCTGACAACTCCCGGCCAGGTGTGCTAGCCTCGCTGCCAAGGTACCGCTCAGGGGGACCGGCCTTGGAGTAGCTCCCACCAATTCCGACGGCGAGGTGGCGCGCAATTGGCAAATGGACGGCACCTGTGGCTATCCCGGCTGAGCAGCCTCGCCTTCACCATCCTGATCCTGATGGGATCGCCCATCCTGCTTGCGGGTGACGGCAAGGGCGAGCCCCTGCGCCGGGTGATCCTCATCTCCTGCGACACCCTCTCGGCCAGACATCTGCCGACGTACGGGTATCCAGAGAAGACCACCGCCACCGTCGACTCCCTCGCCGCCGCGGGTGTTTGTTTCCAGCGTTGCCTCGCTCCCCAGGGCTGGACGCTGTCCTCTCACATCACGATGCTGACCGGGCTGATGCCTGGGGTCCACCGGGTTGGCAAGGAAAAAGCCCTGCCGGAGACGATTCCGCTGCTGGCTGAGATCCTGGCCGAGCACGGCAGCGCCAACGCCGCCTGGCTGGGCACTAACCAGTGGCTCTCGCCGAGTTACGGCTTCGGGCGGAGCTTCCTGAACTACAGCTTCCAGGACCTGAAAGAACCGATCCACAACTGGGGCTGGAGCTGGCTCAAGAACCAGCTTCCCCAGCAGGAGAGCGGGATTCCAGACCGACCCTTCTTCCTTTTCTTCCACTTCATGGAGCCGCACAGCCGTCCCGTGGGTTTCGATTACCTCATGCCCTACTGGGCCCTGAAGGGAATCTACCACCACTACTTCCGACTGCCGGCCGTTCCCCCCGAGCCTCGCCTGACCCGCAACGGCAAGCAGTGGGACATGGCGGCCTACGAGGCCAAGGACCTCCGCCGGGGCTACGATGCCTGCATCTACTACTGGGATCAGGAACGGCTCCGTCCCCTGCTCGACTACCTGCGCGAGCTCGGGTTGCTGGCGAACACGCTGCTGATCTTCACCTCCGATCACGGCGAGGAGATCGCCGAGCACGGTGGATACTTCCACGACTCTCCTCACGCCGAGGTGCGGGAGGTCCCCTTGATCTTCGTGTGGCCGGGGCGGCTGCCGGCTGGGACCATGGTCGAGGAGGTCGTCTCTCTCGCCGACCTCCCCCCCACGGTGCTCGACCTGGCCGGGCTACCAGCGCCGGACCCCTGTCAGGGTCTGTCCCTGGTTCCCCTGCTGGAGAACCCCCAGGCGGATTTCCCTTGCCGCGACTTCCTGATCGATGGTTTGCGCCGGGGACACTCGCTGCACAAGTCGGCCCTGGTCGCCCGGGAGGCCGACACCTGGTGGTCCCTGGTGGCGACGACCGACACCACCGGGACCGGCGGCACTTACCAGCCCGCCCGCATCGGCTCGGTGACGGGTTTGTTCAACCTGGACCTCGACCCGGGCGAACGCCATGACCTCCGCGGCGAACGACCTCGAATCGTGCAGGTGCTGAGCGGGCGCCTGGAGGAAGCCCTGGCCGCCGACGCGCGCCTCGCCGCCAGCCTCGGCACCGGCGCCGGTCCCGTGCTGCAGATCCCTGACCGGGCCAAGGAAGGACTCAGGGCGCTCGGTTATTGAAACCAGCCTTTTCCAGGAGGAACGAGATGACGCAACCCCGAGGACAGTGGAGCGGCCGATTGGGGTTCGTGCTCGCCGCCGCCGGCAGTGCGATCGGCCTCGGGAATCTCTGGAAATTCCCGTACATCACGCTCGAGAACAACGGTGGCGCCTTCGTCCTGGTCTACATCGTGGCGGTGCTGCTGGTGGGAATCCCGATCATGATGGCTGAGGTCCTGCTGGGGCGGCGCACCATGCTCTCACCGGTCGGCGCCTTCAAGAAGATGGCCGCGGGCAAGCCGGGGGGCCAGGCCTGGAGCGCGGTTGGTCTCCTCGGGGTGGTGGCCGGATTCACCATCCTCTCCTATTACTGCGTGATCGCCGGCTGGACCATTCACTACATCATCCTGGCTCTGTCCGGCCAGCTGAGCCAGCTGGCCCTCGACCCCAACCCCTCCGCATTGCAGGATTACTTCGGGCAGGAGTTCCTGACCAACGGCAAGCTGCAGACCCTGTTCCACCTGCTGTTCATGGTTCTGACGACCGGCGCCGTCTACTTCGGGGTGAAGAAAGGAATCGAGCGGACCGCCAAGGTGCTGATGCCGGTTCTCTTCGGGATCCTGGTCACGCTGGCGATCTACGCTTCCACGACCTCCGGCTTCGGCGAGGCGTTGCGCTTTCTGTTCCGGCCCAACTTCGGGGAGCTCACGAGCGCCTCGGTTCTCGAAGCGCTCGGGCACGCCTTCTTCACCCTGAGCCTCGGCATGGGCGCCATGCTCACCTACGGCAGCTACATCGGCCGGGACATCTCCATCCCCCGCGCCTCGTTCCTGGTCAGCGGGCTGGACACAATCATCGCCATCATGGCCTGCATCATCATGTACTCGATCATCTTCACCGGTGGCGTGGAGGTCCAGAAGAGCTCCACCATTCTCTTCACCACCCTGCCGACCGTTTTCTTCCAGCTACCCGGCGGCAGCTTCATCACCGCCATCTTCTACCTGCTGGTCGCCTTCGCGGCCCTGACCAGCACCATCAGCCTGCTGGAGGTCGTCTCCAGCTTCGCCATCGACGAGGCGGGCTGGAGCCGTCGCCGGGCCACGCTGACGATGGGCACGGTGATCGCCCTGTTCGGCGTCCTCAACGCCCTGAGCCTGGGCAGCAACGAGGCTCTGACCAGCTTCAATCCGCTCGGCAAGGAAGAAGCTCCCGGCCTCTTCGGGACCCTCGATTACCTGGCTTCCAACTGGTTCCTGCCGGTGGGCGGATTCCTGATCGCCCTGTTCGTGGGCTGGTTCCTCGGACGTCGCGAAACCCGCGACGAGCTGGAAACAGGCCACGGCAAGCTGGCCAGCTACGGGGTCTGGCGCTTCGCGATCCGCTTCGTGGCGCCGCTGGCCGTCGGCGCGATCATCATCAGCGTTATTCTCGGAGCGGAGTACCAGTAGGGTTAGCGCCGGGTAAACCCGGATCGTTCCTGAATGGCCGTAGCGAGGGTGAGGAAAATGCCAGCCGCAGCAGGCCATTCATGAACGATCCGGGTTCAGGCGGTTGCTGAGATGACCGAGCCCCCCGGTACCCCACTCGTTCTGAGACGATTCTTCGCCTCAGCCTTCTTCATGGATGGGGCCTTCTTCCTGATCCTGGCCGCCATTCCCTTCAAGGTCCTGAGTCTCGGGGGCGGGCCGGTCGCCCTCGGCCTGGTGCCCGCCCTGGGTGCGGTCACCTACATCGTGCTGACCCCCCTGGCGGGCCGGCTGAGCGACCGGGTGGGCCGGACCTGGCTCTGCCTGGCCGGGAACACCATCCTCATCGGTTTCACCTTCCTGGCCTACCGCAGCGGCGAGCTGTCGCTGCTGCTGCTGGCCATTCCGCTGATGGGGGTCGGCAAGGCGCTCTACTGGCCGGGAGTCCAGGCGGCGGTCGGCGATCTGTCGGCCGGCGGCCGGCTGGAGCGCAACATCGGTTTCTTCAACGTCGCCTGGAGCTCCGGCAAGTCCCTGGGTTTCCTGGCCTGCGGCCTGCTCCTCGGGGCCTTCGGTTTCCGGACCACCTTCCTGTGCGGAGCAGCCATGGTGGTGCTGGCCTTCGTGCTGCTGCCCCGCGGTCGCCTGGTGAGGCCACGGCGGCCCGCCGGCGACGAGGAGGGTGAGCAGATCGCCGCGGCGGAGGTACCCGAACCCCTCCGCCGCACCTTTCGCCACATGGCCTGGCTGGCCAACCTGGCAGCCTACGGCGCCGGGGGTGTCCTCGCCCACCACCTGCCCAAGTGGTTCGCCGAGATCGGCTGGCACGAGGGGCGGTTCGGCCTCTTCCTGGGCGCGATCTTCCTGGTCCAGACCGTCGCCTTCGTCCTGCTCGCCGGCACCCTGCGGTTCACCTACTCGGCCCGGTTCCTGTTGATCCCCCAGCTGCTGGCGGGGATCGGTCTGCTGACCTTGCCCTGGTTGCAGACGCTCGGGGAATTCCTGCTGCTCGCCCCGGTCCTGGGCTTCACGTTCGGGATCGCCTACGCCGCCAGCATCTTCTACAGCCTGCACACCCGGACCGAAAGAGGGTTCTACGCGGGGATCCACGAATCGCTGATCGGGGTTGGGGGCTTCCTGCCGCCCCTGCTGGGAGGCTTGCTGGCAGGGTGGAGCGGCTGGCTGGGAGCGCCCTACCTGCTCGCTTCGGTTTTTGTTATGCTGAGCATGCTGGTACAGGTATTCCTGCTGCGACGCCTGAAAACCCCGGAGCCGGCGAGCGGGCAGACCCGGAGTTGAGCGCGACCTGCGCCTCCGGCCACCCCGACCCGGGGCGCAAGGGAGGTCATCCGGACATGACCGCTCGGTTTTACTCCCCGGCCCGGACGCAACCGCAGCGAGCGTTGGCCTGGCTGGCGGCCCTGCTTCTGCTGGGGTCGGCCGGCGGGCCGGCGACGGCGGAAACCCGGGACCAGCGGCAGTTCTTCCCCTGGCTCCGCCAAGACCTCCCCGAGCCCGTGTACCCGGAAATCCTGGTGTCGGCCGGCTGGCTGACCGACCATCTGGGCGATCCCGATCTGTTCTTGCTCGACGCCCGGGACCGTGAAACCTATCTGGGCGGTCACTTGCCAGGTGCGACCTCGCTGCCACCGGACTCGCTGGCAGCCGCGGCCGATCGGGCCGCGCTCCTGGGCCGGCTGGGACTGCAGGCACAGAGCCGGATCGTGGTGATGTTCGACACCTTCGGCAGCGGCGGCGA
>CAZAHC010000194.1:0-6667 GCA_964484595.1 uncultured Fibrobacteraceae bacterium
AGGTCGTGTTCTGGCAGGCATTTTCCTCACCCTCGCTACGGCCATTCATGAATAACCCAGGTTAATCTATAGACCACTTTGGCCGGACGGGGAAGGAGGATCCAGAACCGCGGCCGCGACTTGACCA
Source organism: uncultured Fibrobacteraceae bacterium (assembly GCA_964484595.1). Classification (GTDB taxonomy): domain Bacteria; phylum Krumholzibacteriota; class Krumholzibacteriia; order LZORAL124-64-63; family LZORAL124-64-63; genus CAZAHC01. Next base: position 128 of record CAZAHC010000194.1, read on the forward strand.
GCGCCTCTCCTGGTCTCATCCTGTACGGGAGTCGATGCCGGCCCGCCGGGACCTGACCTCGGGCCGGACCCGCGACCGAGAGGTTCTCCGCGTGCTCACTCGCAAGCAGGTTCGCCTGGATCCGCGCCTGCCCTGGCTAGACGGGGTCAGGATCATGCTCTCTCCGATGTCCGGGATCACCGACCGACCCTTCCGGGATCTGTGCCGGGGTTTCGGCATGGACATGGGATTCTGCGAGTTCTCCTCCGCGGCCGGACTCCGCCACCGGAGCGACAGTACCTGGCGGCTGATCGATACCGAGGGCGAGGAGGGGCTGGTCGGCGTCCAGATCTTCGGAGCCGATCCGGAGGACATGGCCGCCGCGGCCCGCCTGCTGCAGGGCCGCCGCCTGGACGTGCTGGACCTGAACTTCGGCTGTCCCGCCAAGAAGGTGGTTCGCAAGTCCGGCGGCAGCGCCCTGCTCGCGGACCTGCCCCTGCTCGGCCGGGTGGTGGCCGCGGTCGTCGCCGCCAGCGAGGTGCCGGTCACGGCCAAGATCCGTAGTGGCTGGGACGGCGCCAGCGTGAACTTCCGCGAAACGGGCCTGATGCTGCAGGACCTCGGCTGTGTCTGGGTCACCCTGCACGCCCGCACCCGCGCCCAGAAGTTCACCGGCCAGGCCGACTGGGACCAGATCGGCAAGCTGGTAGAGGCGCTGGACATCCCGGTGATCGGCAACGGCGACGTGGTCGACGGCCCGACCTACGTCACCCTGGTGCAGCGGACCGGTTGCCACGCGGTGATGGTCGGTCGCGGCGCCATCGGCAATCCCTGGCTCTTCCAGCAGATGGCCGCCGCCGAGCGTGGCGAACCCTGTCCGCCGCCGGGCTTTGCCGAGATGTGCGAGGTGGCCATCCGCCACATCCGTGCCGTGGTTGCGGCCCGGGGCGAACGATCCGGGTGCCTGGTCGTGCGCAAGCACCTCGCGCGGTGTTTCCGGGGTTATCCCGGCGCAGCCTCCCTGCGTCGCCGGCTCTTCGCCCGGGAAGACGCCGCCGCGATGATCGATATCCTGCAGGAGGCGGCGGGCCTCGCCGGCCGCGGTTGATCGGAAAAGGAGAGACGATGATTCGTTCGCTGCTCGTCCTGCTGGCCGTGGTCGCGGCGCTGGTTCTGGCCGCCGGCGGTTGCAGCAAGCGGGTGTACAAGGACCGGGGTTGGCTCGAGGCGGAACAGACCTGGCCGAAGAGGATCCAGCACGAGGTGGCCGAGGGCGAGTCGCTGGCGCTCATCGCCGACAACTACTACGGCGACCCGGCCCGGCAGGAGAAGATCGCGACGGAGAACCGGATCGGCGATCCGAAGCGGCTCGAGCCGGGATCCACGCTCGTCCTGCAGTTCGACCGGCGGGAGTGGGAGGTGGGCCAGCGGCGCGCTGCCGCCATGGGTCCCTACAACCGGGGTGTCGACCTGCTGACCCAGGAAAACCTGGAGGACGCCGAGCAGGAGTTCCGGCTGGCGCTGGAGATGGCGCCGCGGTTCGTGAACGCCCGTTACAACCTGGCCCTGGTCCTGCTGAAGCGAGGCCGGCACGAGGAGGCGGAGAAGATGCTGGCGGCCCTGGTAAGCGACCGTCCGCGCGAACCCGACTTCCTCTTCGCTTACGGCCACGTCCTTTTCCTGGAGACCCGATTCGCCGCTTCGATCGAGGTCTTCCAGCGCCTGCTGGCGGCCGCTCCCGCGCACCGGCGGGGAGTCTTCGGCCTGGCGCGCTCGCTCCAGGAATCCGGTCGCCGGCCGGAGGCCATCGCCGCCTGGCAACGGTACCTCGAGCTGGACGGCTCCTCGTCCTGGGCCGAGATCGCCCGCCGCAACCTGGCGCAGCTGAAAAGTGAGTGACCCCGGCCGGATCCTGCTCGAATTGCGCTCCTGGTCCCTGGTTCGCGAAACCGCGGATGGGCCGGAAACCCTCCTCCAGGACCTCGACCTGACCGTTCACCGCGGGCAGTGGCTGGCCGTGCTCGGCGCCAACGGCTCGGGCAAGACCTCCCTGCTGCACTTCCTGGCCGGCGAGGATTCGCCCCTGAGCGCCCGCCGGGCGCTGGTGTTCCAGGATCCGGACGCAGGGATAGTCGGCGCCACGGTGGCCGAGGAGCTGGCCCTCGGCCGGCCCGGCTTGCCGGTCGCCGAGGTACTGGCCGCCTACGGCCTGACCGAGCTGGCGGGCCTGAGTCCCCGGCTGCTGTCGGCGGGGCAGAAGCAGAGGCTCGCGGTCGCGGTGGCCGAGGCGGGCGATCCGGAGGTCCTGCTCTGCGACGAGCCCACCGCCTTGCAGGACGGCCGGCAGGCGGCCTGGCTGCTTGCCCGGCTGCAGAGTTGGCGCCGGCGAACCGGCGGTACGGTGCTGTTCGCCACCCAGCGTCGCGAGGAGGTGGAACTAGCCGACCGGGTGATCCTGCTGGCGGACGGTCGCCTGGTGGCCGAGGGGCCGCCAGCCGAGATCCTTTCCCGGCCGGATGTGGCCGAGCTGCTGGCCGGCGATCCCGAGCCGGCCCCTCGCCCGCCGGTCGCTCTCGGCAGCGAACCCGTGGTCGAGTGGGAAGACGTCGGTTTTCGGTTCGATGGGGGGCCGACCCTCTTCGCGGGCGTGAACCTGACCGTCCGCCCCGGCCAGCGGATAGGCCTGACCGGCCCGAACGGTTGCGGCAAGAGCACCCTGCTGGCCCTCGCCGCCGGTCTCCTGCCGACCACGACCGGCTGCTGTCGCCTGGCGGGACGACGGCTCTGCGCCCGGAGGCGGGCCGACCTGGATCACGGCGTCGCCCTGCTGGCCCCGCAGTTTCCGGAGTACTTCTTCACCCGGACCACGGTCGCGGCGGAGGTCGCCCTGGATCCCGCGGTGGCGGCGCACGGGGTGGAGCCGTTGCTGGCCGCAGCCGGCTTGCCCGCCGCGCTGGCCGGCCGCAACCCCTACGAGCTGAGCAGCGGTCAGAGGCGGCGCCTGGCGGTGGCGATGGTCGTCCTCTCGGGCCGGCCGCTGCTACTGCTGGACGAGCCGACCGCAGCCCTGGACCGCCGGGGCCGGCGGCGTCTGCTCCGGCTGCTGGCGAAGGTGCCGCCGGAGACGGCGCTGGTTCTTGCCGCGCACGACACCGATTTCCTGGCCGCCTGCGGTTGCGAGACTCATGTCCTCGGGCCCGGCGGCCTGCAACCCGCTTCCTGACCGGGATTACTATCTTGCCTCCCGGCGGGATCTCTACTAGATTCGGTTTGCCGGCTAGAACGGCTCAATAACGATCCTTTTAATGAGGTCCCGCGAGACCCCAAAGGGGGAGACCACAGGGAAATGGCAAGGCGCCCGCGCCTGGCCATTTTTTTTCGGGCCGGAGACCCGGCGAAGGAGCGACATGGAATACGTCGAGAAGGCCAAGATCATGAACTCCGCGGAGATGAGGCGGGCGATCAGGCGCATGGCCCACGAGATCCTCGAGGCGAACAAGGGGACCGAGGACCTCGTCCTGCTGGGGATTCAGAGAAGAGGGGTCGCGGTGGCCCGCCTGCTGGGCGAGGCGATCAAGCAGGTGGAAAAGGTCGAGATTCCGCGCGGCGCCCTCGATATCACCTTCTACCGGGACGACCTCTCCACCCTGGGACCGGCGCCCCAGGTTTCCCACACCGAGATGCCGTTCGACGTCACCGACAAGATCGTGATCCTGGTGGACGACGTGATCTTCACCGGGCGCACGGTCCGGGCGGCGATGGGGGAGATCATGGACTGGGGGCGGCCACGGGCCATCCGGCTGGCGGTGCTGGTCGATCGCGGGCACCGCGAGTTGCCCATCCGGCCTGATTTCGTGGGCAAGAACGTACCCACGTCCCAGAAGGAGATCGTCATCGTCAAGGTCAAGGACTTCGACGGCGCCGAGGAGGTCGCCGTCGCGGAGGTGCCTGATTCATGATCATCAAGCGCAAGGACCTGCTGGGTCTGGAAGACCTCTCGGCCGAGGAGATCCTCGGCATCCTGGATGTAGCCGCCAAGTTCCGGTCCGTCTTCGACCGGCCCGTGCGCAAGGTCCCGATCATGCGCGGCAAGACGGTCGTGAACCTGTTCCACGAGCCGAGCACCCGCACCCGGATCAGCTTCGAGCTGGCCGAGAAGCGGCTCTCGGCCGACATCATCAACTTCAGCTCCGCCACGAGCAGCCTGCGCAAGGGGGAGACCCTGCGCGACACGGCCGAGAACCTGGCCGCGATGAAGATAGACATGCTCATCGTGCGCCACCGCTCCAGCGGATCGGCCCGCTATCTTGCCGGGGTCCTGGAAGGCTCGGTCATCAACGCCGGCGACGGCACGCACGAGCATCCCACCCAGGGCCTGCTCGACCTGATGACCATCCGGCAGCGCCTGGGTGATCTGCGCGGGCGGAAGGTCACCATCATCGGGGATATCACCCACAGCCGGGTCGCCCGCTCGGACATCTGGGGGCTGACCAAGCTCGGCGCCGAGGTGACCCTGTGCGGGCCTCCGACGATGATGCCGACCGCGATCGATCGCCTCGGCGTGAAGGTGGAGTACGACCTGCGCAGGGCGGTGCGTGGTGCCGACGTCCTGAACGTCCTGCGCATCCAGCTGGAGCGTCACAGCAACCAGTCCTTTCCGAGCAACCGGGAGTACCACCGGATGTTCGGCATCACGCCGGCCATAGTGCGCTTGCTGGAGCCGGAGTGCTTCATCATGCATCCCGGGCCCATGAACCGGGACGTCGAGATCAGTTCGGAAGTTGCCGACGGACCGCGCCAGGTCATCCTGGACCAGGTGGCCAACGGCGTGGCCGTGCGGATGGCCATCATCTACTTGCTGTCCGGAGGCGACCCGGGAGCGCTCGGCGGCAAGGCTGCCTGACCCGGGCCGAGGTGAAAGAGGATTAGCATGGAGTGGAGCTGGAGTCACATCCCCGCCGAGTTCCTGGTGGTGAACGCCAGGCTCTGTCGCCGCGGCAAGCTGGCCAAGCGCCGGGGGTTCCTGCACGTCAAGAAGGGGAGAGTCGAGGCGGCGGGGGTGGGTACGCCCAAGATCGAGGGCATGCCCGTCCTGGACGCGGACGGCCTGGTCTGTGCCCCCGGTCTCGTGGACCTGCACGTGCACTTCCGCGAGCCGGGACAGGAGGAGAAGGAGACCCTCGCCACCGGCAGCCGGGCGGCCGCCGCCGGCGGTTACACCTCGGTGGTAACGATGCCCAACACGATTCCCCCCATCGACAACCAGGGGCTCGTCCAGTACCTGATCGACCGCGGCAAGGAGGCCGGGCTGTGCCGGGTCTTCCCCACGGGGGCGATCAGCGTCGGCCGCGAGGGCGAGGCGCTGGCCGAGTTCGGCGATATGATCTCTGCGGGAGCAGTGGGTTTCACGGACGACGGCTCGCCGGTCGTTAACGGCGGCTTGATGCGAAACGCCCTGAAGTACGCCGGCATGCTCGGGGTTCCGATCATCAGCCATGCCGAGGACCCGACCATCGTGGGCGGGGGAGTCATGCACGGCGGTTACTGGTCGACCCGTCTCGGCCTGCCCGGCATCGCGCGTGCCAGCGAGGACGCCGCCGTGTTCCGGGACGTGGAGCTGGCCCGGGCGACGGGCGCTCACCTGCACGTGGCCCACGTCTCCACCCGGGGGGCGGTCCAGATCATCCGCCGGGCCAAGGAGGAAGGGATCCGGGTCACCGCCGAGGCCACGCCCCATCACTTCTCCCTGGACCACGCCCGCTGCCGTTCCTATTCGCCCCGCTTCAAGATGAACCCACCCCTGCGAGAGGCCGAGGACATCGCCGCCGTGGCCGAGGGACTCGCCGAGGGGGTGATCGACTGCATCGCCACGGATCACGCCCCGCACACCGACACCGAGAAGGAGCTCCAGTTCGACCAGGCGCCCTTCGGGGTGATCGGCCTGGAGACGGCGCTGGCGGTCGGCATCACCTATCTTGTCCAGGACCGGAAGCTGGAGCTCGGCCAGCTCATCTTCCTGATGAGCGAGCGGCCGGCTGAGATCTTCGGTTTACAGACGGGCCGGCTGGAAGAGGGCTGCGAGGCCGATTTCACGCTCCTGGATCCGGTGGCGAGCTGGACGGTGGAGCCGGACGGGTTCCATTCCATGAGCCGGAACTCTGCGTTTGTCGGCGAAACCCTCAGTGGTCGGGTGCTGGCCACCTTCCTGAGGGGGCGGTTGACCTTCCACCGCAAAATGGCTAGCGTGAAGGGCTAGCCGGCGGCGGCGGACCGTCGACGCCTCATTGCGGACGTTTCCCCTGGAAAGGACGGCCCAGGTGAAGACCCGGATTTTCAGGCAGGCGCCAGCCCGCCGGCGGGTTTTTCCCCGCCCGCTCCTGTCGGTGCTGGTGGCCGCGGCGGTGGTGATCGCCCTGCTCGCGGTCGGCTGCGCCAAGTACAACACCTACTACAACGCCAGCAAGGCCTTCCGCGAAGCTGAACAGGAGCGCGAGGAACGGCTCAAGGCCGGCGAGGAGCTAACCCAGGCCACGTCCTCGCCGCCCAACAACAACGACAAGG
>CAZAHC010000195.1:0-6629 GCA_964484595.1 uncultured Fibrobacteraceae bacterium
GCTGCATGAGGTCCGGGGGCCGTGGAGAGTTTCAACTAGGAATGGGATTGACTCCGACGGCCTCCATGATCAGCCTGGAGATTAGCACACTGGCAGCAGGATGTCACCCCTCGCTGTCGAGGGGACGGCGAGGGCGCTCCGGGTCAAGGCCCCCACCCCAGCCCGTACACCACCCCGTCGTCACCTGGCAGGATCAACAGCGGGGCGCCCTCGGCGACCGCGGCGCATGGCGAGGAGCCGATGCTCTCGCCCCGGGTGTAGAGCGGCCAGAGGTAGCCGCCGGTGGTGAACGAGCCGATCTTCACGCCACTGGCGCCGGCGAGCAGGTGCAGGTGCCGGTCCAGCGAGTAGACGGCGACGGCTGGCTCGCCCCCGACCGAGGTCACCAGGGCGGAGGCGCGGATCAGGTCGCCGGTGGCCGTGATCCAGGCCTTTTCTCCGGTCACCGCGTCAACCGCGTGCACGCGCCGGTCGAAGCTGCCGAACACCCACAGGTAACGTTCGCCAACCTGGAGCAGCGCCGGCGTCGCATGCACGGCGTGGCCGGCCTTGTAATCCCAGAGCTGGCGGCCGGTGGCGATGTCCAGGCAGGTCACCAGGCCGAAGTCGTCGCCGAAGACCAGCTTGCCTCCCTCGGGCCCGGCCGGGGGGTAAGCGAGAGCACATGACGAGTGGATCGGGGCGCTGGCCCGGTAGCTCCAGAGCGGCTCGCCGGTGCTGACCTCGAGGGCGTGAACGCACCCGTCCTCCGCGGCCACGAACACGGCCAGCACGCTGTCGGCAGCGCCCTCGGTGCTCAGCGGCCCCGCCGCCGGCGAGGTCAGCGGGCTGGAGGACAGGGTCCGGCGCCACCGCAGGTCGCCCGTCTCCCCGTCCAGGGCCAGCAGCTCACCCTTCTGCACGTTGGCAAACGGCTTGTGGTCGTTGATCCGTACGGTGCACAGGACCAGCCAGCGGCCGTCCACCTGCACCGCGAAGGGGGATCCCGTCTCGGCCGGCGGCACGGTCAGCGACCAGGGGAAAACCTCGAACGACCACACCTTCTGGCCGGTCGCCGCGTCCAGGGCGTAGATCGAACGATCGCAGGAGACGACGATCACCAGCGTCCGGCCCTCCAGCTTCAGGACCACCGGCGCGGCGTCGATCCGGCTGCCGGCGGTGAAGCGCCACACCTCGCTGCCGATTTCCAGGTCCAGGGCGTAGACGTTGTGATCGTAAGAGCCGACGATGACCAGCTGTCGGCCGGGCAGATTGCAGATCGCCGCCGAGGCGCACCAGGGACCGGCACCGTGCTCGTAGCTCCAGACGTGATCGTCCGGCCGGAACGTCCAGCGCAGGACGGGGGTCGAGCCGGGCAACTCGACGGACGAGACACCGTCGTGCCGGCATCCCCCGCCGAACCCCACCCACTCGGTTCCCGGAATCGTGGCCGCTGTCCCGGGCGGGCCCGACACGAGAAGTAATGTTCCGGCCGCGAAGAGCCCGCGTTTCACTTCCCGCCTCCAGTCACTTCCTCGCCGGCCCGCCCCGGCACGACCGGCTGGATCCTCGCCTCCGCGCCGCAGCTGCGGCAGAGCTGGCACGAGGTGCGATCCAGACCGCCGCCGCCCCGCGCGCCGGTGGGACACGGCTCGCCGCGGCCGGAATCGGCGCCCGGGACCCGGTCGTCGATCGAGACGATGGAGCGCCGGGCCAGCAGCGAGAGCAGGGCGCCCACCGGACACAGGTAGCGACACCAGGCGAGCGACACCAGGGGCGCGGCCAGCAAAACGGCGGCGAACCCGACCAGGGAGGAGTAATCGAGCTCCCCGCCGACCACGGCGCACCACGGGCTCGTCAGGAAGACCCCGATGATCCCCAGCGTCATCCAGACGGCCAGCGACCAGTAGCGCACTTTTTTAAGCGTGCGGTCGCGGGCGAGGCCAAAGGCGTGGAGCACCAGCAGGGCGACCAGGGCCAGGCCCCAGACCGCGGCGGTGCTCTGGGCAAAGACGATACTCGCCGGGCGGGTCACCGTCGCCAGGAGCACGATCATGGTCAGGATCAGGACCGCGTAGAGAGCGGGCAACCACCTCGCCGCTGTCAGTCCCCGGGGCAGGAACCGGCCGAGCGCTTTTACCAGCCGGCTGAACAGCTCCTGCAGGAACCCGAGCGCGCAGACCCAGCCGCAGAAGAGGCGCCCGGCCACCAGGCCGAAGGCGATCAGCGGCAGGATCACGCACAGCATGTTGAAGGCCATCAGGTCGTCCCGGGCGATGAACCGCAGCCCGAACAGCCAGCCCCGGATGGCGCACAAGCAGCGGTGCATGAACACCACGAACACGAGCAGCGACACGATGCGCGTCACCCAGCGCCACGTGGCCGGCCGGGCCGCGCGGACCACTCCCCACAGCGAGACCCCGAGCAAGACCAGCAGGAGGATCACCGGCACTGCATCGACGGCGCTGCTCTGGATCGGCAGGAGCGGCCGCTCGATCAGCTTCCACTGCGGGAATTCCATGGTGTTCATGCCACGTTCTCCCGGAAGGCGTGGACGGCCGGGCCGTCGGTCTCGATTCGCACCACCGCGCCCAGCTGCAGGACCTCAGGCGGGAACGGCCGCTCGCCCGCCCGGGCAAGGAGGTGATTCTCCCCGGTGGCTACCACGACCTCCACCCCGGCCGGCCCCTCGCGCACCGCCACTACCCGCCCGGCCTGTCCATCCTCCGCCGGTGACACTCGCAGGCGATCGGGATCGAGCACGACGAACAGGGCGCCCGTCCCGATCGGCTGGGGATTGATCGGCAGCCGGGAACCGTCCAGCTCGACGAAGTCCCGGCCGGCGGGGATCTTCAGCAGGTTGTCAGCGGCGGCCAGCTCGGCCACGAAGAGATTGGTCGGTGCGCGCTTGAGCTCGGCCAGGCTGCCCGTCTGCAGGACGCGGCCGTTCTCCAGGACCACGATCCGGCTCGCGACACCTGCGACCTCGGGCAGGTCGTGGGTGATGTGAAGAACCGGCACCCCGGTCTCGGCCGGTATCCTGGCCAGGATAGCCATGGCGCGCCTCTGGAACGTGACGTCCAGCGAGTGCAGCGGCTCGTCCAGCAGCAGCAGGCGAGGTCCGGGCGCGAGGGCCCGGGCCAGGGCCACCAGCTGCTTCTCCCCGCCGCTGAGGCTGTCGGTTTCCCGGCGGTCGATCAGCCTCTCGACGCCGAGCAGGGCCAGCAGCCGGGTGAGGTTCCGCTCCGCGGCGGCCCTGCCTTCGCGGGTCAGGTACCGCACGCCGAACCTGATGTTCGCCGCCACCGAGAGGTGCGGAAAGAGCGAGTCTCCCTGGCAGAGCAGCCCCAGCTCCCGCTTCTCGGGGGGCAGGGCGAAGACGTCCTCTCCGTGCAGCAGGATCGCCCCGGGACCGTGCTCGTGGAAGCCGGCGACGGTCTCCAGGAGCAGGGTCTTGCCCGCGCCGCACGGTCCGACCATGGCGACGTACTCGGCCGGCCGCACCTCGAGGGAGATCTCCCGGAGCGAGAAGGTCCCGAAGCTCCGGCTGAGGGACCTGACCTGCAGGGGCACGGCGCCGTTCGTCCCGCTCATCCGACCGGCCTCCCCACAGCGACGCAGAACGAATCCCGCAGCCAGCGGAAGAACAGGAACACCCACAGACAGAGAATGACCAGGACCGCGGCGGCGGGCTGGGCCTCGCGCAGCCCGTACTGGGTGAAGACGTCGTAGATGAAGATCGAGGCGGTCAGCGGGTGATACGCCAGGACCATGAGGGCGCCGACCTCGCTGATCGCCCGGGCCCAGGCCAGGACGCAGCCGTTCAGGATCCCGCCGCCGGCCAGCGGCAGCACGACGCGGAAGAAGGTCGCGCCGGGGGGAGCGCCCAGGGTGCGGGCGCTCATCTCCAGGCGTTCCGGCACCGCGGCGAACGCTCCCATCGCGCTGCGGATCAGGAACGGCGAGCTGACGAAGACCTGGGCGATCACAATCCCCACCGCGCTGCCGGCCACGTCGATCCCGGCCGCGCTCAGGGCCTGGCCGACCGGGGTCTTGGGGCCGAACAGCAGGAGCAGGGCGATCCCGGCCACGCTCTGGGGCACCAGGATCGGCAGGTCGATGGCGGCGTCGAGCAGCCGGCGGCCGGGGAAGTCGTGGCGAACCATGACGTACGCCAGCGGCACGCCCAGGATCAACACGACCAGCGTCGAGATGCTGGCCGTGGCCAGGCTCAGCAGCACCGCCGAGCGGAACGTTGCTCCCTGGATCTGGACCAGCAGGTTCTGCGAGCTGGTGGTGAAGATCAGGGTCAGGATCGGCAGCAGCGTGAATATTACAATCAGGAAACCGAGGCCGAAGGACCAGGTAAGAAAGCGGCTGCGGCGTCCGGCGGTGACCGCGCCGAGCCACAGCAGGGCCAGCAGGAGAAACGCCGGCACCGCGTACGGGGTCAGGACATAAAAGCAGAGCGCGAACAGCAGGACGATGCCGGCCAGGGCCGGCAGGCCGAACGCCGCGGCGAACACAACGGCCAGCAGACCGAACATCAGGGGCGCCCCCGCGCCCAGCCAGACGATGACGAGCAGGAAGAGGTAGCCGGCCGGGAACAGGATGAAGCGGCCGCTCCCCACCCGGCGCGAGTGGAAGAGGCCCAGCAGCGCCACCACCAGGTTAAGACAGGCCAGCAGGATGTTCTCACCAGGGCCGAGCCACCGCGACAGCACCAGGTGGAGCGCGACCACCGCGGCGCCGAGAACCAGCGCCGTCCGCCCCCAGCCCGCCGATTGCTTCGGGGTCACCATTCCGTGAGCACGACCTCCTGCAACGAGCGGGGCACCTGCGAGAACTTGCCCGCCAGGGCGGGGAAGATCGGCGTCTGGAAGTTGCGGGTGAGGATGTCCCGACCCTCCTCGGAGAAGAGCAGGCGGCAGAACGCCTCGGCCAGGTCCTGGTTCTCCGCCTCCCGCGGGATGGTGACGGCGTAAGCGATGGGCGTCGCGGTCACCTTCAGCCGGTACCCCGGCCGCTCGCCGGACACCTGCACCGAGGCCTGCCGGTAATGGGCCTCCAGCTCCGGGCTGCCGAGGTCGATCTCCGGCGGCAGGTGCAAGATGCGCAGGTGATGCTGCCTGGCCACCGATTCGTAACCGAAGATGTAATCGAGATCGAGAGATTCCAGCAGGGGCAGCAGCTCCACGCTGCTGGGCCGGATGTTACCCTGCGGGCAGGCCGCCTGCAGCCCCTCGTAGAGGCCGAACACCTCGTAGTGAGATTCGGCCAGCTGCCAGACCATCAGGGTCCTGTAGCCGGCGGGGTCGAGATCGGGGTCGCTGTGCCCGAAGCGCGTCTCGGGCGCGAGCAGGATCTCGTACCAGTTCTGGGCGTTGATCTCCGCGGCCCGGGTGCTGCGCTCGGTGAAGGCGATGACCATCCGGTTGCGGCCGAAGCTGGCGTACCAGTCGGCGGCCTGCGACTTCATCAGGTCCCGGGCGATGAGGTAGTCGGCCACGGCCACCACGTCGGCCCGGCGCCCGAGCTGGGTGATCTTCCGGGCGGCCATGCGGCTACCGCTGGCTTCCCGCTGGACCGCCACGCCGGGGTACCGTTCCTCGAACAACCGGGCCAGATCGCGCAGGGGGCCGGCCAGGCTGCCGGCGTGAAACACCACCAGGCGGTCCTGGCCGCTCCGGCGGGCGCAGGAGCTTGCCCCGACCAGGGTGGCGGCGATACACACCAGGACGACCAGGACACGCAGGGTCGGCAGCGGGAGGCGGGTACGAGCGGCAGGCTGGCCGGACGCCATTTCCGGGCCACGACCAAGGGGGATGGATCGGGGTCGCAAGGCAAACCCACCTGTTGAGATCCACGAACCAGGCGAACCGGATATTGAGCCCCCTTGGCCCGGGTAGACCCGGGTCAACCCGTTCATTGTACGCCGAAGCCCGGCGCGGATCAAGGGCACGGTGGACCGGGGGAGCGAACCTGCCTTGACTCTGTCTGGTTATTCCCCGGCTGCGTTGGGGGCCGCTCTGGCAGGCAAATGCCCCGTCCGGCCCGCTCGTGCAGCAACCGGTGACAGCTCGAACAGAGCACGATCAGGTTAGCGAGGTCGTTCCCTCCGCCTCTTTCACGGGGTGCCCGGTGATGCACTTCCAGGAAATGCCGGTGGTTGCAGCCGGGCATCTGGCAGCGGTGTTTTGCTCTGACCAGCGCCTGGCGTCGCTTTGCCGGCGGAATGGTTGATCTGTTTCTTTTTCCTGGTTCCAGGACCTGAGCATCGCACAGCGCCGCTTCCAGCGCCGCTTTGCTCAGCCGCTGCTCCCCCCGGTTCGTTGCCACGTGGGCTCGTTTGCAAGTGCCACACTGGTAAATGACTACTTGATACGGACTTGCTGCTGTGCCACGTGGCACGCCTTCCCCATCCGAGGTCTCGACCAGCTCCGCCAGGGCTGCCAGGGCCAGCTCCTCCCGGCTCTCCCCGGGCCCTTGCTTCCGGAGCTTCTCCAGCATCGCTTCCCAGCGGGCGAACTGCTCTGGACTGAAACGAAGGTTCACCGAAACCGGGACCTCCGGCTCCTCCTGTTTCTCCACAGGGATGTCCAGCGCCTGCTGGCCACCGTTCCGACGGACCTTCGCCCGCTTCACCTTCT
>CAZAHC010000196.1:0-6622 GCA_964484595.1 uncultured Fibrobacteraceae bacterium
ACAAGGGCACTTTTCAGGCGAGTGTGTACTTCAGCGGCGGGCAAATCGGAGACAAAGACAGGCATCCTGTTACCTCCATGTAGAGGGCCTTGACAGAGAGATAAATGTTCTGGGAGGAGAACCCGAAATATACTAAAAACTAGGCGGCTTCGCAAGCCCTAACTCATTGAAAATAAAAAAATTGCCGCGATTTTCAGGCATCTTTCTTGCACCGGAAAACCAGGGGCGAAACCTCGCCGGCTGTGGGCCCGGGGGGTTCCGGCAACGCCTAGTCAGAGCGCCGCTGGTAGATGACGGCCCTCTCTCCCCGATAGCCGATCTGGATCTCGTGCCGGAGTTCGTAACGGGCCCGGAACCCGGGCGACTGGCTCAGGTCACGGTCGGGAATGCGCAGGTAGCACACGCTCCCGTCCGGACCGGGAGTTGCCACCAGGATCACGTAGTCGGGTCGGCGGGAAAGAACGTGCTCCGGATTGCTCTTGAAGTGGCACCGTCCCGGGACCCTGGCGATTTGCGGATTCACCAGGCCGAACATGTCGACCACGGCCCGCCCGGAGTAGAAACCCACTGCACCGATGTCGCTGGCGGCCACGGTGGCCGACCGGTCGGTGTTCTCCGCGAGCCAGAGCCCGACTCGCCGGTAGCCCTGGTACAGGTACGAATCGCTGGCCACGGCGGGCAGGACCGCCCGCGCCACCGCTCGCTCCGTCTTGTAGACGTTGACGAGGGCCGCCAGGAGAACCACCGCCACGATGAATCGCCAGACCCGGGCCCGCACCAGGTCCCTGCTCGCCTCCCGGAGCACGACTCCCAGGCCGACCGCTGCCGCGGCGGCCAGCAGGGGCAGCACCGGTGCGAAGAAGCGGTAGTGCTGCATCCAGTCGCCGCCCACCACGAGGACCAGCCCCGTCTGCGCGGCACAGAGCGCCAGAGCCAGGAGATAAAAACGCGACCGCGGGCGAAGGAGCAACGGCGCGACCAGCAGTCCAGCCAGCGCCGCGCCCCCGTTTTCACGCAGGAAGTCCAGGCTGTAGTGGATCCCGGCCAGCAGGGCGAGCCCACCGCCGGTCATCTTGAAATGGAAGGTGTTGGGCAGGGCGGATCCGAAGTACACCCAGCGCCACGTGTAATAAACCCCGAACAGGACGACGAAGACGCCCAGGTCCCACCTAGCCCCGGCGGGAGCTCGGCCGGCCGGATCTGCCGGAAAAAAGCAACGCCACAGGAGAACGATCAGGGCCAGCGCCGCTCCCTCCGGCCGCAACAAGGCCAGTAGCAGCAGTAACAAGACGAGCGCCAGCCATCCGCGCAGCCGGGTCGCCACCAGCACCAGCAGGACCACCGCCGCCAGGACAGCGCCGTAAAAGGAAGTCTCCAGGCCGGTGACGGAATGGCGCGGCAAGACCGGAGTAATGGCCAGGAAAACCGGACCAGCCGTACAGGCAAGCCGGGAACCGGGTAGCAGCCGCCTGGCCAGCAGCCACGAGCACAACAGCGCCGCGATCCCGCCCAGGATCCCCGCGACCTTCGCCACCGTCGCCGGATCCTGCCGGCACCAGAGGGCCAGGCCAGACAGCAGCACCCAGGCAAAATTCGAGTAACCCTCGACCCGCTCCCCGGGATTGAAAACCAGGCCGTTTCCCGCGACCAGATTCTGGGCGTAGCGGAAGGTGATGAAGGCGTCGTCCTCGGTCCAGTGCCAGTAGAGGATCGCGTGCGCGACGAAGACCACGCACGAGAGCACCAGGACGATCCTTTGCCATGCCACCGGCTGCCGCACTTCCGATCCCCTTCCTCTCTCCTGTTCACCCGGCTCATTGTGCCCCTCCCCACCGGGATTGTCCACCAATCGCCCGGGCGAATGCCTTGACGGTCGGCCCCGGGATGGGCAGACTGGCCGCGGCTATTCCTGTGCGGAACCGGGAGAGCATGAAGAACGGGTCACAGCGTCCGGCGGCCGGGGTCGGGGTCTGGCAGGTCCTCGTGGACCGGTTCGTCTTGCCTCTTCTGCTCGGTCTCCTGGCCGGAGCGATCAGCGCCGCCGGCTACCTCGCCTCCCAGCAATACCTCCAGCTCCGGATGTGGAACCTGTCGGCGCACGTCGCCCTGACCGAGCTGAACACCGCGGTGATCTTCTCGCTGGCCGCCTACGTCGTGCTGGCGATCTTGTGGCTCCTGCTGGCCCGGAAGCGCGCGATTTCCTCCCGGCTGGTCTTCGCCTTTCTGGTGCCGGTGGCCTGCGGCGCGGTCGCGATTTACCTCTGCCGCGGGGAGTTGAACCATCTCAGGTGGACGGTGGAGGGGGTGAACGGCCGGGGCACCCTGACCGCCGACTATCTCCTTTCCCGGCTCGACAAGTACAGCCTTTACATGCTGGCGGCGCTGGGCGGCTGGACTCTCCTGGCGGCCCTTTCCTGGCTCCTGTTCACGCCCCTGCGATACCTGGCCGCCCGGCTGGTCCCCGCCGGCGGCCGGCTACTGCTGACGGTCCGCCGCCCGGTAATCGTACTTGCGATCCTCCTTGTCGCCGGCAACGTCGCGCACTCCCTTCACAACCGGTTGAACCCGCCGCTGGGACCGGATGTCGTTCTCATCAGCATCGACACCCTGCGTGCGGATCACCTGGGATGTTACGGTTTCCCTCGCGACACGAGTCCCAACCTCGATTCCTTCGCAGCGCAGAACATCCGGTTCGCCAATTGTTACGCCCAGTCACCCTGGACTCTCACTTCCCATATTTCGATGCTCACTTCCCTCTATCCCTCCATGCACGCGGTCAACGACGAGATGCCGCTCGACCCCCAGGTGGTCACGCTCGCCGAGGTGCTCAAGGACGAGGGTTACCGGACGCTGGGCGTGGCCCGCTCCTGCATCTGGATGGACGCCGAGTACGGCTTCGACCAGGGATTCGACGTGTACACCGTGCGCACCTTCGCGGAGGACGCCGCGGTCCAGAACGAATTCCTGGCCCGGCTGCTTCCCCGGTTCCGCGACGGCAAGCGGTTCCTCTTCCTGCATTACTTCGATCCCCATTCCGATTTTTTCCGCCTGCCTTACGATTCACCCGAATCTTACCGGCAGAAGTTCTGCGCCGATTACCAGGGGACGTTCACCGGCGGCGAGGACGGCAGGTACGCCAGCGAGTATCTGAGGTATCTCAACGCCAACCGTATCCAGCTCGCTCAGCCCGAGCGGGATTACATCGCTTCCCTCTATGACAGCGGCATCGCCTACTTCGACGACTGCCTGGCCGGTCTGTTCGAGCTGCTGGCCCGGCACGATCTCCTCGAGGACTCCCTCGTGATAATCACCGCCGATCACGGCGAGGAATTCCAGGACCACGGGCGCTTCGGCCACGACAATCCCTACCAGCACAAGGAACTCATCCACGTCCCTCTGCTGGTGAAATTACCCGGCGGGGCCCATTTCCGGCCCGACCTGCAGCCGCGGCAAGAAATCCCCGAGCTGGTCGAGATCATCGACATCATGCCGACGATCCTCGAATACCTCAGAGTGACGCCGCCAGCCGACCTGCAGGGAAGCAGCTTCTACGCACTCCTGGCCGGCGCGCCGCAACCTGCCCCGGATTTCGCCCGGGTCGCGTTCGCCGAACTCGGCCGTTCCGTCTCCTTGACATCCGGCAAGTGGCGGCTGCTGGGCCGGGACCACCTCGCGGACGACAGCTTCCGGCTCTTCAACCTCCAAGAAGATCCACAGGAGAACCGGGATGTCCTCGCCTCCCACCCCGATGTCGTGGCCTTCCTGAAGGCGGAGATCGATCTGCGCCGGAACGGCGGGGCCGGGAACCTCGGCCGCGGGAAGCTGGAGCTGTCGCCGGAGCAGATCAACAGGTTGAGGTCGCTCGGCTACCTGGATTGATCAGAGGCACCCAACTCTCACGCCGAGTGTACCCTCACGGGCGCTGATGTGCGGACCGGGGCAAAATCCATGACCGCCCGGAAAACGACTCGTCTCCTAACCCCTTGTTCTCAGCCATGTTATCTCGAGCTCCATCTCCCCCGCGCAAAGGCATCCCTCTTGCATCGCGAAGACCCGTTCCTTGCCCGTTCCCCGAAAACCGAAGCGTCAACCAATCCCGGCCCAGGAGCGAAAATGCCTGTCTGGCTGTCAGCGAACCGGATCTGCGAACGTATTGCGCCCCCCCGCACCATGGTGAGCAGACCGGGGACCGCGCGGCCAGACAGCCATTTTCGCCCCCGCCGGCCGATGGGTTGATGTTACAATCATTGCCAGGTCACCGTTCGGCACACCCCTGGAGGGCAACGATGATACTCCGGCTTTGCCTCTCGAGCTTCCTTCTGCTGGCGGCGATGATCGCCGGCTCGATTCCCGCCGCTGCCTGCGAACCGGCCTTACCTCCCGGGCAAGCAAAGGCCCATGATTCCGGCCAGGCCGTTCAGGCGGTTGGCCTCTGGGATCGGTCCGGATTCAGCCACCTGATCAGCACCGGCAACAACGCCTACAACCCGGACTGCAACCCCTGGCTGACCGCCGACGAGACCGAGCTCTTCTACATCATCGAGGACGACATGAACGGCCCGCCGCACCCGGGTTACCAGGGAAGCTGGGACATCTACGTGTCCCAGTGGGACCCCGTGCACCAGACGTGGGGGCCGGGCACCAACCTGGGACCCAACATCAACACCCCCACCGGTGAGAGAAGGCCCAGCACGACCGCCACCGGCGACACCCTCTTCTTTGCGCGGGGGGGATCGATCTGGATTTCCCTGCGCAGTGGCGGCGAGTTCGGCCCCGCTTCCCCGCTCTTCCTGGGTTCCGATCCGGCCATCACCAGCGATGCCCAGCAGATCTACTACGAGCTCGGCGGGGACATCTGGGTCGCCGATCGCGGCGCCTCCATCTTCGACTGGACGAACCACCACGCGCTGGGCCCGCCGGTCAACCTGCCCGGATCCAACGAATGCCGGCCGTTCGTGTCGGCAGACGGCACCAAGCTCTTCTTCAGCGATTTCGGCGGAACCGCCCGTCCCGGCGGATACGGCGGCGCCGACATTTGGGTCTCCACCTGGAACGGGGTCTCCTGGGGGGTTCCGGAGAACATGGGCCCGCCCATCAACACCGACCGCGTCACCTGCACGCCGTTCCTGACCGCCGACGGCCAGCGGTTCTACACCGCCTCGGAGTCCTTCGAGGGCAGCCGGGGCGACGAGGATGTCTGGATCGCCTACCTCGACTCCCTGCCGGCGCCCCTGCTGGTCAACCCGCCGCCGGGAACCTGGACCAAGCTGGGCGAGCTGCCCGGAGCCTGGAACGTCTACGATCTCGTCGCCGACAACGCGGGCGTGCTCTACGCGGCCACCATGCCACCGGGCCAGGTCTTCCGTTCGCTCGACGCCGGATCGACCTGGCAGCCGACCGCATCGTTGCCCGGCGCCATGATCGCCTACTCGCTGCTCCTGGCGAGCGACGGCTCGCTGTACGCTGGCACCTATCCCAACGGCCACGTCTTCCGCTCGCTCGACGGCGGGGCGTCCTGGCTGCCGACCGGCTTCCTGCCGGCCTCGACCGCGGTCCGGGCGCTGCTCGAGACGTCGGACGGGCGCATCCTGGCCGGCACCTCGCCCCTCAGCCACATCTACTGCACGCTGGACCAGGGAAGCACCTGGCTGCCGCTGAGCGTTCCGCCCAGCATCTCCGGCGGCATCACGACGCTCTTCGAAGCCAGCGACGGCGCCCTCTTCGCCGGCGGCTGGGGCCGGCCCAGCCGCTCGGACGACGGCGGCCTCACCTGGATCACCCAGGACCTGGACCCCCACTTCGGAAGCCACGTCTCCAGCATCGAATCGTACCTGGAGACCGGCGACGGTGCGCTCTGGTGCACCGGCTGGGTGCACTCGTTCGGCGGTTACGTCTTCCGGACCACCACCGGGGGCGCCGCCTGGGACACCACCGGGCGGGTCATGATCGACGCCGTCCACGCCGTCCGCGTCTACGACCTGGTCGAGGCCGACACCGGCGAGCTGCTGATCGGTTACCAGCCGGGACCCGACCGCGTGGCCTGCCTCTCACCGGACGGCGGCCTGACCTGGTCCGTGGAAGGGGAACTGGCCGGAGCGCACGAGATCCTGCGGTTCTTGAAGCTGGACGACGGCACCATCCTGGCCGCGACCACACCCAACGGCGATATCTTTCGCTGGACGCCCACCGTCACCGGCGCCGAGGATCCAGGGGACTCACCCGCCGACGATGAGGCGACCGGCCAGGGGCCGGGCGTGGCGGCGGTCCTGGGCGGTTCGCCCAACCCCTTCCAGGGCCGGACCACCATCAGTTACCAGATCCCGGGCACCTGCGAGACCAGTCTCGCCATCTTCGACGCCCGCGGCCGGCACGTCCGCACGCTCGAGCAGACGGTGCTGGGCCGTGGCGTTCACCGCACCGATTGGGACGGCGCCGACGCCGCCGGCAGGCGGGCGGCCAGCGGCGTGTACTTCGTGAAGCTGCGCGCCGGCGACAGTGTAACATTTCAAAAACTGCTGCTTGTCAAGTAACCAAGCCCGGGTTTTTCATGAATGGCCGTAGCGAGGGTGAGGATAATGCCCGCCAGAACACGACCTCGCAAGGATCGGCGAGGGAGGCGTAC
>CAZAHC010000197.1:0-6601 GCA_964484595.1 uncultured Fibrobacteraceae bacterium
GTTCATCGAGATCGCCAACCCCACCGGCACGGAGATCGACCTGTCCGACGTCTACCTGACCGACGCCACCACCCAGCCCACCAATTTCTACTACAACCTTGTGACCGGGCAGGACGCCGGTGGCGGCCTGGGCGGGGATTTCCACTGCCGCTTTCCGGCCGGCGCGGTCATCGCCCCGGGCGATACGATCGTGGTCTCGGTCGTCGGCAGCGACCAGTACCAGGAAGCCTACGGCCGCCTGCCCGACTTCGAGCTCTTCGAGGACAGCCTCGCTCCGGACCTGGTGCCCGAGATGGTAGAGATCTTCCCCGGCAGCATCGGCGCCGGGCTGGGCAGCGGGGACGCCAACACCCCCGACCTGACCTACTACGGGGAAACGGTGGTGCTGTACCGCTGGGACGGGGTGAGCGACCTGGTCCAGGACCTCGACTACGTGATCTGGGGCACCAGCACTCAGTTCCGGGTCGACAAGAGCGGCATCGCGATCGACGGTCCCGACGGGGACGAGACCCCCAGCAGTTACCTGCCCGACACCGACATCCTCACCCAGGACCCGATCGGCGCCAGCGCCCACACCTTCGCGCAGTCCCTGATGCGGATCTCGGCCGACGAGGGCACCGAAACCCTCGCCGGGGGCAACGGGGCGACCGGCCACGACGAGACCAGCGAGAACCTCGGCGACACTTGGCAGATCACCGCCCTCTACGGCCAGGACCCGCCCACCGAGCCGGCCGGCTGGGTGGCCTCGGCCCCGATCGTGATGGCCACCGAGCTGAACCCGCTCAGCCCGTCGGAGGGGATGGACGTCACGGCGACGGTCACGCTGGCCGCCTACGACGACGTCGCCGCGGTTACCTTCTATTACAGCATCGACGGCGGCGCCTTCGTCGACGTGGCCGGCAGCGACAACGGTGACGACACCTGGAGCGGGACGTTTCCCGGCCAGCCGGCCGAAACCGAAGTCAGCTGGTACCTGACCGCCACCGGCAGCGGCGGCGGCATTGCCACCTGTCCGGCCGGCGCGCCCACCTTCCTGCAGACCTACACCGTGACCACCACCCCCGAGCCGGGGGAGGGGCCGGTGCACCTGTTGCTGACCGAGGTCTGCGTCTTCCCGAGCCCCAACGAGTTCGTCGAGATCTACAACCCCAGCCAGACCGACACCGTCGACCTGACCGACTACTACCTGACCGACGCCATCTACACGCCCTACGACCAGGTCTACTGGCGGATCGTGCAGGGCAACCCGAGCCAGTCGACGATCGGCGGCGGCGCCTACGACGACTTCCATGCCCGCTTCCCGGCCGGCTCCTTCATCGCGCCCCGGGACACCGTCACCGTGGCCCTGCGCGGCAACGATGGTTTCTACGGCGCCTTCGGCGTCCAGCCTACCTTCGAGCTGAACGAGGACGGCACCCAGGCCGACGACATTCCCGACCTGCTGGAGGTGTTTCCGGGCAGCAACGCGGCCGGCCCCCCCTACGACAACCCGCCCGGCCTGTCCAACAGCAGCGAGATCGTCATCATCTACTACTGGGACGGCACGACCGACCTCGTGACCGACATCGACGTCTTCTTCTGGGGCGACAACAGCGACGCCCGCTTCAGCAAGACCGGCGAAGCGATGGACGGCCCCGATCCGGACGGGACGGCCACACCCTACCAGGCGGAGACCGCGGTCAGCCAGCAGTCGCCCTACTTGCTCGAGCACGGAGCGGGAGAATCGTTCCAGCGGGGCGGCGGCGAGGGCGGCGAGATCGCCGCCGGCAGCAACGGCGTGGACGGGCACGACGAGATGAGCGAGAACCTGCCGGTCACCTGGCAGATCGCCCTGGCGAGTCCGGCCACTCCCGGCGACGACGAGGAGGAGACCGACGAGGCGACAGGAATCGGCCTGCACGTGCGGGCGCGCACGTTCCTGCCCACCCTCGGCGAGGCCTTCCCGATCCGCTTCTTCTCGCGGCGCAACTGCGAGACCCTGGTCAGGATCTTCAATCTGGAAGGCCGACTGGTTCTCACTCTGTTCGACAGCCGCTTCGACGGCTTCCCGTCCGTGGAACCCGGTGATTACACGCGGCGGGACTGGGACGGCCGTGACAGCGAGTTCGAGCTCGTGCCGGCCGGTCTCTACGTCATTCTGCTCTCGGTGATCGATCTGGAAACCGGTGAGGAAGAGACCAAGACCGCCCCGGCAGTGGTGGCCACACGACTGAGCGAAGACTGAGCAAGGAAAAGAGGGGAGCGATGTTTAGGAAACGGACCGGAATTCTGCTTCTGCTCGTGCTCGGCCTCTGCGCCTCGCCGGCCTGGGCGGTGTTCGAGAACGTGAACGTCAGCCCCCGCTCGCGGGCAATGGGCGACGCGGGGGTGGCCGTCGCCGACGACGCCTTCGCGCCGTATCTGAACCCCGCCGGCCTGGCGGCGATTGACGGTTCGGCCCTGGGCACCAGCTACGTGCGTCCCTACGGGCTGGCGTTCACCGATCTGATCTACGCCGGCGGTGTGATTCCCCTGGGCGGCCGGCTGGGGGCGATCGGTTTCGGGTTTCGCAGCTTCGGGGTCGATTGGAAGTCCCATGACCTGGAGACAGGCAAGGAAGAATCAGCCGATCTGCTGTCCGAGAAGACCTTCACCCTCAGCCACGGCATCTGCCTCTACGAGGACTTGCACTCGGCGATCGGCTTCGGCTACGCGCTGAATCTTTACGAGCTGGCCTTCGGCCGGACCATGGGGTACGAAAGCGGGGTGGAGGACAGCTGGGATCCCGGCAGCGACCGGGTGGTGGGGGTCGACCTGGCCCTGCTGGTCACCCTGCACGAGCGGACCCGCCTGGGCATCCTGGCCAAGAACGCCAACAACCCCCAGATCGGCCAGGACGACGAGGCGATTCGCCAGCGCCTGCACGGGGGGATCGCCTACGAACCGTACATCGGGGTGACCACCACCTTCGAGTTCGAGAACGTGCTCGGCGAGGAGATCCAGTACCACGGGGGGCTGGAGATGGAAATCGTCGAGGGGTTCGACCTCCGTTTCGGCACCATGGTCCGGCCCAACAAGATGACCGCCGGTTTCGGCTACCAGGTCCAGGGCGTGGGGCTGAACTACGGCTTTTCCACCGGCGGCGGCGCTCTGGACAGCAGCCACCAGTTCGGGTTGACCTATGCCTGGGGCGGTGAGGCACAGTGAGCAGCAAGCCGAACCCCTTCCGTTGCCGCGGCCCGGCTCCGGGCCGGGCGCTCGCCTGCGGCTGTCTCGCCCTGGTTCTTCTGACCGCCGCGGGGGTTTGTGCCGGGGCGCCGGGGGACAAGCTGGACCTCAACCGCGCGTCCCTGGACGAGCTGCTGGTCCTGCCGATTCCCGCCGAGCTGGCCCAGCGGATCCTCGATTACCGGACCTACGTGAGGTACTTCGACAACGTCTACGACCTGATGGACGTCGACGGGATGACGGCCGAGTATCTCCAGCAGTTGCGGCCCTTGGTCTCCACCCTGCCCCCCGATCCCGCCGACGCCTCGATCGCCAGGCTCTCGGCCAGCTATCGCCAGGCGCGACGCTTCCTCGGCCAGGAGGGCACCAACGAGGGCCTGGTCGACGAGTACCTCGACCAGCTGCGCGATCCGGTCAACGTCAACGACCTCGATCTTTTCGACCTGATGTCGTACCAGAACGTCTCGCCGGTCGACGCGACCAACATCCTGCTGGCCCGGCAACGGCTCGGCGGCTTCGAGAACGCCCGCCAGCTCCGGCGCTCGCAGGGGTTGCGTTACTGGGCCTACCGGAACCTGCGCGATTTCGTCGTCTACTCCGAGGAGGAGCGGACGGAGAACCGGCCGGACCGGATCCGCGGCTCCTACGAGATCCGGTACTACGACACGCCGTACTTCGAGGACGACCGGGAGGTCTGGAACGGCGCCTTCCCCGAGGAGGCCATCAAGGGCACCGCCTACTTCAAGCCGCACTTGACCAACAAGCTGCGCCTCGATCTCACGCGCGGCTTCAAGGCGGGTCTGCTGACTCACCGCAACCTGGGGGAGGAGTCCTGGCGCCAGACGCTGAAGGGGTTCGTCGGGCTGAATCACCAGAAACTCGGGCCCCTGCAGCTCAAAAGGCTGTACCTGGGCAGCTTCCGCGTCGGCTTCGGCCAGGGCCTGGTGATGGACAACACCGACTTCGTCCTCTACCGCAAGACCGGCTTCGGCTGGAACAAGCGGCCGATGGGTGTCCGGGGCGATCTCAGCCGTAGCCGCGAGTTCGGCCTGAACGGGGCGGCGGCCGAGTGGCGGATCGGTCCACTGCACGCCACCTGCTTCTATTCCACCGGCAAGAAGGACGGCATCCTGAACGAGGACGGCAGCGTCAACCAGTACGTCCTGATCAAGCCATGGCCGCGCGAGGAGCTGCTGGAGAGACGCCTGACCGATTCGGGCCAGCCCACGGGGGTGACCCGTGACGCCTTCAGCGAGAAGATCATCGGCGGCAACCTGAAGTTCATGCTCGGCACCGGCACCTTCGTCGGCGTGTCCGGTTACGAGGCCAGATACGACCGTCCCTTCCGCGCCGACGCTCGGACCCTGATCCGGCCCGACGACACCGACCTGCTGCAGGCGCGCGACAGCGAGATCTCCCGCGGTTACACTAGCGTTTTTGTCGATCCCGTGACCGGCGAGCGCACCGAGCACAAGTACCGGGCCGTGCTGGGAACGGAGTTCCAGACCGTCATCCAGAACGTGGCCCTGCAGGGTGAATACGCCTGGTTGCACGATCCTCGGCGGTCGCTCCTGCAGGGGGACCTGGGGGACGCGCTGATCGTGAACGCCTTCACCCAGTACGAGAACCTGCACCTGCTGGCCATCTACCGCGACTACGACCTCGGCTTCGACAATCCCTACAACCGGGCCTTCAGCAACGACACTCGATACGAGATGACCCTGCTGGACGCCTGGTACCGGCTGGAGGATCCCCTCTACTCCTACCTCGAGCTGAACACGCCCCAGCCCAAGCCGGAACGCGGGCTCTTCTTCGACGCCCGGTACCGGCTCAGCCGTCACTTCACCCTGACCGGCCTGCAGTACGACCAGTGGGAGCGCAAGGCCGACGGCATGGACCTGCAGCGGTGGACCTTCAAGGCGGAGTTCCAGCCCATCTTCAACCTCCGGCTGCGCCTGCGCCAGCGGTTCAGCAGCCGGTCCGAGACCTTGCCCGGGGATGTGCGCACCTTCCAGAACTGGGAGACGCGCTGGAAGCTTGTGGCCCTGCTGTCCAACTACAACCGGCTGGAACTGGGTTTCCTGACCTCGAACGTGCAGTTCCCGGCCCGGCAGCGGCTCAGCTACCCCGCCGAGCCCGGCGACAGCGACAGCGGGGTGGGCCTGGCCGCCGATCCCTCCAACGTGCTGTGGGCCTCCTACCAGCACAACGTGACCGCGGGCCTCCGGTTCGTCGGCTGGGCCGCGATCTACGACGGCTTCTTCTGGGTGTTCGAGGGGAACGAGTTCTTCCTGGTCGACGGGAACAGCTTCCGCAGTGGCCTGAAGATCGAGAGCCGGCTGTCCGACCAGCTGCTCATGCAGCTCAAGGTGACCCGCGATCACCGGCGGCCGCGGACCTACGTCGACCTTCGCGAGTACGGAGCGCCCTGGGGGACCGAGCCGGAAGGCAGTTACGTCCCGCTGGACCAGATGTTTTTCCGCCTGCAGATCGACTACACTTTCTGATAGAGAGGTGCCACCTCTTCCGACGAGGAGACTGGAGCGATGAAGAAGCGATCCAACTGCACCACGACCCGGGCCCGGCACCTGGCGGGGCTCCTGCTCGCCGGCGTCCTGCTCGTCTGCCTGGCCTCGCCGGCCGGCGGCGTGCCCGCCCTTTGCTCCCAGTACGGGGACCAGGCCGCCTTCCTACTGCCCGAGATCAACGCCATGGGTGGAACCGGCGTCGCTCTCTACCGGGGAGGCGTGTCGTGCATCCTCAACCCGGCCTTCCTGACCGGGGAGGAAGGAACCCGGCTCGATGTCGGCCTTTCCTTCGAGCAGGAGCACGAGGACCGCTTCACCCCGCTGTTCGACAGCTTCGACAGCTACGTGGTCGACACCGCGATCGCCACCAACCGGCACCACTACCTGGATACCAGCTTCGGCTTCGCTCACCGGCTGGTGAACGGGTCGCAGCCGCTGGTGGTCGGCGTTGCGCTGACCGACCGCCTCAGCTTCAAGTACGATTTCGAGGAGGAGATCCGGAATCCCAGTCCCTATCCGCCCAATCCGGGTGAACCGGCCCGGGACGTGATTCTCCAGCAACGGTCGCTGGCGGTGGACGGGGTGCTCCGGGCCCTCTCCGGCGGCGCGGCCATGGCGCTGCATCCGCAGGTTTCGCTGGGCGCCGCGGTGAATTACTCGTTCGGCACCCGCCGGCAGGCTCGCACCCTGCGCGACTTCGAGCAGGATCCGGCCGATCTGAGCTTCCGGGAGCTGAGCGAGTTCAAGCTCGGTGGCTTCAATTTCGTGGGCGGCGCCAGGATCGAGCTGAGCCGGCGCTTCGAGGTCGGGATTGCCTACGAGACTCCCCTGGAAGTTTCGGGCGACTTCGGGATCGATTATTACTC
>CAZAHC010000198.1:0-6542 GCA_964484595.1 uncultured Fibrobacteraceae bacterium
CTGGAGCTGGAGATCGGTTACGGCCTGATCCCCCTGGTCGACGAGAGTCGGAGCGGGGACCTGCTCCAGCGGATCGGCAACATCAGGCGCCAGGTGGGAGGGGAACTGGGCATCTTCATCCAGCCCGTGCGGGTGCGGGACAACCTCCAGCTCAAGGCCAACGAGTACCTCATCAAGCTCAAGGGCGTGCCGATCGCCCGAGCCGAATTGCTACCCGACCGCCTGCTGGCCATGAGCACCGAGCCGGGCGGGGGGGAACTGGAAGGGATCGAGACCACCGAACCGGCCTTCGGCCTGCCCGCCATCTGGATCGAGAAGGACCGCAAGAACGCGGCCGAGATGGAAGGCTACACGGTGGTCGAACCGGCGGCGGTCCTGGCCACCCACCTCTCCGAGACCATCCGCAACAACGCGGACGAGTTGCTCAGCCGCCAGGATGTCCGGGACATGTGCGAATCGGTGCGCGAGTTCGCCCCGGCCCTGGTGGAGGAGACCATTCCGGACAAGGTACCGGTCAACACGCTCCACAACGTCCTGCGGGCCTTGCTCCACGAGCGGGTGCCGGTGCGGGACATCGTAACCATCATCGAGACCCTCGCCAATCACGGGAGCGGGGCCCCGGTTGACTTCCTGAGCGAAAAGGTGCGGGAAGCTCTCCGGCGGACCATCTCGGCCCTCTACTCCGACCCGGCCGGGAAAATCCCCGTCGTCTCCCTGCACCCGGCAACCGAACAGGTTCTCTTGCAGGCGAATCAGGAATCGGAAAAGGCAGGGGCTATCGTCCTCGATCCGGATTTCACCAGGGAATTCCTGACCAACCTGGAGACCACCCTGCGGGGCGCCTATGGGCGCGGTTCGCCGCCCGTGCTTCTCGTGCCGACCCCGATCCGCCTCTTCGTCAAGAGGCTGATAGAACCCACATACCCAAACTTGGCCGTCATCGGGTACACGGAGGTTTGCCCCTCCGCCGAAGTCCAGGCGGCTGGAACGGTGGTGACCAATGGTAACCGGAGGGAACAGCAGGCAGTCGGCTCCTGACGGGCTGGAAACGGTACGCGGCCCCACCCTGCAAGAAACCTTGCAGAAGGTGCGGGTGCGTTTCGGCGAGGAGGCCCGGGTGGTCGAGAGCCGGACCGTCGAAGTTGCCCAGAGCGGGAAGCTCGGCAAGGAAAAGATGGTCGAGGTGGTGGTCGCACCGGAGGAGTCGGAAAGCAGGCTGGCGGCCCGGTCGCTCGACGAATCCCCCGCGCGGCCGGCGGCGGGGCGGCGCGAGGTTGCCGGCGGACTGGTCGACGAGGTGGAGCGAATCGAGAAGCTGGTCCAGAACCTCCTGGCCAAGCGTGATCCGGGGGCGACCGCCGCGGCCGAGCTTCAGGATTACCCGCTCGCGGCCGGTTTGATCGCCGCCGGTGTCTCCCTCGACGCCGTGAGGCGCCTGGCCGGGTCCTTTGCCCTCGACGCCAATGCGGAGAGGGACCTGCCCGCCGCTCTTGCCCATCTCCGGAGCGTTATCCGGATCGGCCAGGGCGGCTGGGATGACTTTGGCGGCTGCCACGTCTTCCTGGGCGACAGCGGCGCCGGCAAGAGCGACATCGTCCTGGCCGCGGCGGCTCAGCTTCAGCAGGCGGGCCGGCAGGTCCTGGTTCTGAACGTCCTGCCCCGGCACGGGGGGGAGGTACGGCGCTTGCAGCTGGAGGCCGCCCAGTACAACTACGACGCGGCCATCTTGCAGGCCCCGGAGCAGCTGGAACGCAGTGTTCAGCACCTCTCGAAATACGATGTGGTGCTTGTCGACACCCCGTCCCTGTTCGGATCCGCCTTCGCGGCGGCGGGCGATTTGCACCGGTTCATCGCGCAAAAGGAGGGGTTCCACAGGCATCTTGCAGTCCCCCTGGATCTCGACTTCCGGGAGGGCGGCGAGCTCTGGGAGGCCGCCCGGCTCTGGAATGCGGACTGGATTGCCGTGACCAGGCTGGATCGCGTCTCTGGACGGGGGAAGGTACTGGATCTCCTGGAGCGTCTGCCCTTGCCGCTGTCGCTGGTGGTGGCCGGTCAGTGGCCCGAAAAGGCATTGCAAGTTGCCAGCACCGTTGACTGGGTCGAGCTGATCCTGGGCAAGCAGAGCGGGCGGCTGGCGGCCACCGCGATCGGATAGGCAGGAAGGAAACGATGCAGAGATTGATTCACACGGTGGCCCTCCTTGCCGCTCTGGTGGCCGTATTTGTCGCCCTCGGACGCGATTACAGCCTCCTGGTCGCGCTCAAGAGAGCCGTTGTTTCCTATCTGGCCTTCTTCTTCGTGGTCTCCATCCTGGCGCTCATCTACCGGGTCGGGGTCCTGGCTGAAACGCGCAAGGCGAAGGAACCGGCCGAGGATGAGGAAGGACAGGAAGCTGGCGTTGAAAGTGCCTGAATTTATGTCGGTTGCGTGCATCCGGGTGAGGGCCCGCGATTTGACGGATGGTGGCATAGAAAGTGCAAAAGGCAATTTGCACTTTTACCCTAGAAAGGCGCGATAATGGCCCAAACGGTACAGGTCGCCTACCACGATCTCTGGCAGCGGTACTGCTGTGACTCCGACCAGGAAGCTCGCCAGGAACTAGTCGAGAGCTACGTCAAGGTGGTCAAATACGTGGCAGGCAGGATGGCGATTGGCCTGCCCCACTATGTCGAGTTCAACGACTTGATTTCCGCCGGGTTGCTGGGGCTCATCCAGGCCATCGACAACTTCGATTACCAGCGAGGGATCAAGTTCGAGACGTACGCGATTCCCAGGATCCGCGGCTCGATCCTGGATGAGCTGCGCAGCCAGGATTGGTTCCCGCGTTCCCTGCGGCGCAAGGCCAAGCAGCTCGAGGAGGCCTATGCCAGCCTCGAGGTTCGCCTGGGGCGTCCCGCCACGGACCGGGAAGTGGCCCGGGAGCTGGAAATCGAGGTGGGGGACCTGGACAGCATGATCGGCGAGGTTGCCATCGCCAGCATCCTGTCCCTCGACGCCGACACGTCCAGCGACGACAACGAGCAGTCGACCTCCCTGGGCGAGTACCTGGCCGATCCCCGGTCAGATGTTGTGGAGAAACAGCTCGCCGAGCAAGAGATGAGGGAGCTTATCGCCCAGCGCCTGTCCGAGTTACCGGACAAGGAACAGCTGGTCCTGATGCTCTACTACTACGAGGAACTGACCCTTAAGGAAATCGGTGAAATCCTGGATGTCACCGAGTCCCGGGTCTGCCAGATCCATACCAAGGCCTTGTTGCGCTTGAAGGGCAAGATCCAGAGACACGAGGGCAAGCAGTCAATCGGTCGTCTGACGGCCGAGATCAAGGAGCGCCAAGCCCCGCCCGAGGTTCTGGCCGAGCAGTCGGCCGCCGAAACAGGCGCGCCGAAGGTCTCGGTGAACGTGGTGGCCGGTTTCGCGCTCGGGCCCCTGATCTCGGCCTGGCTGACCTTCATGGTGAGCGGTCCCCTCGTCTAGGCCTCCGGGTTGCCCGGGAAAACCCGGGCAGGCGATGGGGAGCGCCCGCCGGCTGGAGCGACCATGTCCGGGGATGGAATTTCTCTCCAAACGACCATCTCCCAGATGGGAAACGTGGCCAAGACCCAGCTGAAGGGCCAGCAGGGCAACCAGCACACTGCTCCCCTCTCCGACCAGATCGACAAGAGCAAGGACCTGAAGGTCAACCGGGTCAAGCAGGCCGAGAAGGCGGAGAAGGGTCGGGTAAACCCTGACGCCGAGAAGGAAAAGAAGCGACGCCGGCGCCGGCGAAAGCGGGCGGCGCCGAACCTGGCCGGGGTTGAAGACAGCGAAAACGGCACCGAGATGGAAGACCCCGACGAGGCCCTGAGCGATATCGGCTTGCACGTGGACACGCGAGCCTAACCAGGAGGAACAGAGCAGTGGGTGCCGAGATCTTGAACCACCTGCGGGATACCAACGGGTTCTTGTTCTGGGGGTCGGTAACGGCGATCGCCGCGGGCGCCACGCTGCTGGTGACCGCTGTTATCTGGCAGATTCGGCGTCTGATTCGCTTAACGCGCGGTCAGCGCCGGGCGGTTGCGGCCGGCCCGCAGCCCGCGGCCACCCAGGATGCAGCCGTCGCCCCGGCGGCCCCGACCACAGACGGCCTGACCGTGGACGATAGCGGTTATCGTCCGGCCGGAAGCCGCGAGGCCCCGTTGTCGATTTCCCCCTCCCTGAACGCCCTCCAGCGACGCCTGCAGCGCGTGGCCGACCGGCTGGAATCCCTGGCCGACGACTTCGCCCACCCAGGCGAGTCGGGCGAATCACTTCTAAAGCATCCGGGCAACGATGTCGAATATGTCTTCAAAGCCAGTCGACACTAGCCCTTTTCCGGGGCGGGCGCGACGGTGAGACCGCGTTCCGACCGGGTGCGGCGGGAGTGAAAAATGCCCAGTGAGTTGGAGGGATCCTCGCAGGCGACCGAGACCCGCCAGGCCGAGGGCGCACGGGATCAACAGCTCAAGAAAATCATCATGTCGACCCGGGATCTGCCGGCGATGCCCCACGTCGCGGGCAAGGTCCTCGAGCTTTCCAGCGACCCCAACACCTCGGCCGCCCAGCTCCAGAAGGTAATCTCGGACGACCAGGCGATGACCGCCCGCATCCTGAAGATCGCCAACTCGGCGATGTATGCCTGCAGCCGCAAGATCAAGACGCTGACCGAAGCCATCGTCATGCTGGGTTTCAATTCCATCCGCAGCCTCGTGGTCACCAGCGCCGCGCGCAACCTCTACATGACCGGGAACAAGCGGATGGGTCTGAAGGAACGCTTGCTCTGGGAACATTCCATAGGCACGGCCTTTGGCTGCCGGCTTCTGGTCCAGGGCCAGTATCCCGCCATGGCCGAGGAAGCGTTCCTGGCCGGGTTGATGCACGACATTGGCAAGCTGGTCCTCAACCAGCACGCCGGTGAGCAGTACGACGAGGTCGTCCAGGTGGTCTACAACGAGAACCGACCCTTCGTGGAGACCGAACGGGATCTCATCGGCTTCGATCATACCGAGGTCGGCGCCATGCTGGTCAACAAGTGGAAGCTCTCCCCGATCCTGGAAACGGTGATCGCCGATCATCACCAGGAGGAGTCCTTCTCCCGCGACAACCTGCTTCTTCTGTATCTCGACCTGGCCAACAAGCTGTGCAAGCGGGAGGGAGTGGGATTCGTCGAGAGCCCGGATCTGGATCTGCTGGGTTCAGCGGCCAACCGGATCCTGCAGCTGCCCACCGAGATCTTCGAAGCCACCGCGGAACAGCTGCGAGACACCCTGGAAAACGAGATGGAAGTGTTCGTCTAGCTCCGAGGAACCACGGGAGGGCCCCAGCGATGCAGCAGACCGGTGAAGACACGCGCTTGAACGAAGTCGCCAGGGCCGATGAGCTGCTCAGCACGATTGACGAACTTCCCTCCATTCCCGAAACCCTCTTCGAGATCCTCAAGATAATCGACGACCCCAAGAGCAGCGCCAAGTCGCTGGCCCGGGTGGTCCGGCAGGATGCACCCCTGATGGCGAAGATCCTGCGACTGGCCAATTCCCCCTACTTCGCCGGCACCGGGAACCTGGCGGACATCAAGAGCTGCATCAACGTCCTGGGCTTCCGGACCGTGCGCCAGGTAGCCATCTGCGTATCGATCGCCAGCGGCCTGGTGGCCAAGTGCAGGAAGTGCCGCGCCCGTCTCGACTACCGGGAGCTGTGGCGTCACTCGGTTGTGGTCGGGGTCATCGCCAAGGCCCTCGGCAAACTGCAGGGCGAGAAGGAGCCGGAGGAGCTGTTCACCGCCGGCTTGCTGCACGACCTGGGCAAGTTCGTTCTCGTCCTCAAATCTCCCGCCACTTACGACCAAGTCATCGCCGCCCGGCGCGGGAGCAGTCGGCCCCTGGTGGAAGTGGAAACCGAGATGCTCGGTTTCGACCACACCCTGGCCGGGGAGATCTTCTGCCGCGCCTGGCGATTCCCGCCCTTGTTGACCGGCTCTACCCGGCAGCACCACGAAGCGCCCGGCCAGGTGCGCCCCGTTTCCCGGGAAGATCGTGCGGTGGCCCTGGTGCGACTGGCCGACATGCTGGCCTACCGTCTCGAGCCGCCCAACAGCGACCTCGGCTACGTTTCCTCTCTTCTGGACAAGCGGGAGATCCGGCGCCACGCCGGTGTTAGCCGGAGTATGATCGAGGCCAACGAGGAAGCGCTCCGGGCCGAGATCAGCGACGCCAGCGTCTACTTCGACCTGGCCTGATCCTCTGGGGTCCGTCCCGCACCGTCCACCTTTTCTGCTGGCAGCCTACCGGTCACGGTGTATCATCTGAAGCGCAGGCCTGTTTTCCCGCGGTAGGGGAGGGTTTTGGTGCCAAAGACGCATCTGGTCCTGTTGAGCCGGCGGCCCCAGCTCTTTAAGGAAGTTGCCGGCTGGGAACTGCCCCAGGTCGAGCTCTACCTGCACGATTCACCCTCGGAGGCCCTGGCCCACCTCGCGCGGGGCGAGGCCGGTCTCTTCCTGTTCGATACCGGTGGTTTTCCCCGCTTCCGCC
>CAZAHC010000199.1:0-6541 GCA_964484595.1 uncultured Fibrobacteraceae bacterium
CTGATGGAGCCCCCCGCGCGAAGGGAGTCAGGGGGTGGGTGCCCCCAGGTCTACTTGAGGAACACGTCCTTGAACGCCTGCACGGTGGTATCCCGGCTCACCTTGGCGATCGCGTCGGTCAGCGCGATCTCCTTCGGGCACGCCTCGATGCAGTTCTGGGCGTTGCCGCAGTCGGTGATGCCGCCGTCACCCATCAGGGCGTGCAGCCGTGCTTCCCGGAAGTAGCGGCCGGTCGGATGATCGTTGAACCGCCAGGCCTGGCCGATCGGCGAGGGGCCGATGAACTTCGAGCGGTTGTTGTACTGCGGGCAGGCCTCCATGCAGCAGCCGCAGGTCATGCACTTGGAGAAGTCGTAGTGGAAGGCCCAGTCCTGGGGGCTGATCCGCGGGGCGGTGACGTGGATGTCGAAGCCGCCGTCGATGTCCACCCAGGCGCGCACCTGGCGCAAAGCGTCGAACATGGCCTGGCGCTCGACGAGCAGGTCGCGCACGACCGGGAACTTGGTCATCGGTTCGAGGACGATCGGCTGCTCCAGGGTGTCGATCAGCGCCGAGCAGGCCTGCCGCACCTTGCCGTTGATGATCATGGTGCAGGCTCCGCAAACCTCTTCCATGCAGTTGGCCTCGTAGACCACCGGCGCCACCTTCTCGCCCTTGATGTTGACGGGATTCTCCCGCAGGGCCATCAGCACCGAGATCACGTTGTGCTGCGGCTGGTAGGGGATCTCGAACTCTTCCCAGTAGGGCTTGGAGTCGGGCTGATCCTGGCGCTTGACCTTCAGGCGGATCTTCTCAGGCATCTTCAATCCTCCCGATCTACCGGTAATCCCGCGGCTGCTCGACAGGCAGGACGCTCGTGTCGATCTTCTCGTAACTGATCGTCGGGCCGTCGGGGGTGTACTCGGCGACCGTGGTCTTGAGCCACTTCTCGTTGTTGGCCTTCCACTGCTTGCGGTACTCCTCGAACTCGGGATCGCCGGGGAACTTGCCCTCCGGAATCGGCAGCTCGAACTCCGGCTTCCAGTGGCTGCCGCGGCACTCGTCACGCTCGCGGGCGCTCTTGGCGATCACCTCGGCCAGCACGATCATGTCGTGGACCTGGCGCGCGTAGATCAGCGGCGCGTTGGACCAGCCCTTGGTGTCGTCCAGGGTGACGTTCTGGAAGCGAGCCTTCAGCTCCTTGATCTCGGCCAGGGCCTCGTCCAGTCCCTGGTTGTCGCGGATGATCGACACCCGCTTGCGCATCAGGTCGCCCAGTTCCTTGTGCAGCAGGTAGGGGTTCTCCCCCCCGGAGCCGGACAGGATGTCCTGGTTGATGCCGTCCTGGCGCGCCTTCTCGGCGCTGAAGATCTCCGGCGGCGCCGACTCGACGCTCTCGGTCAGCCCCTTCACGTAGGCGGCCACGCTCTCGCCCACGACGCGCCCGCTGTACGACGCCGACAGCAGCGAGTTGGCCCCGAGGCGGTTGGCGCCGTGATAGGTGCCGTCGCACTCGCCGCAGCTGAACAGGCCGGGGATGCTGCACTGGTGGTTGCGCGGGCTGGGCTGCTTCAGGGCGCCGGTCTCCTCGTCCTTGTCCCAGTCGACCCACAGGCCGCCCATGCTGTAGTGCACGGCGGGGTAGATCTTCATCGGGACCTTGGTCGGGTCCTCGCCGGCGAACTTCTCGTAGATCTCCATGATGCCGCCCAGGCGGGTCCGCAGGAAGGTCTCGTCCTTGTGCGTCAGGTCGAGGTAGACCAGGTCCTCGCCGCCGATGCCCTGGCCCAGCTCCTGGACGACCTTGTAGATCGCCCGGCTGGCGACGTCCCGCGGCACGGTGTTGCCGTAGGCGGGATACCACTCCTCCAGGAAGTACCAGCGCTCGTCCTCGGGGATGGTCAGCGGGTCGCGGGTATCGCCCGCCTGACGGGGCACCCAGACCCGGCCGCCCTCGCCGCGGGCCGCCTCGCTCATCAGGCGGTTCTTGTCGTCACCCGGCATGCCGGTCGGGTGGAACTGGATGAACTCGCCGTTCATGAACTTGGCGCCCTGCTGGAAGACGCGGCTCGCGGCGGCGCCGGTTGAGTTGGTCGAGTTGGTGGACTTGCCGAAGATCAGCCCCAGGCCGCCGGTGGCCATCACCACCGCGTCGGCGGGGAAGGCCTGGGTCTCCATGGTCCGGAGGTTAATAGCCACGATGCCCCGGCAGTTGCCCTGGCCGTCGAGGACGATGCTCAGGAACTCCCACCACTCGTACTTCTTGACCAGCCCCGCTTCCTCGTGCTTGCGCACCTGCTCGTCGCAGGCGTAGAGCAGCTGCTGCCCGGTGGTCGAGCCGGCGAACACGGTCCGCTTGTTCTTCACGCCGCCGAACAGGCGCAGGTCCATGATCCCCTCGGGGGTCCGGCTCCAGGTCACGCCCATGCGGTCGAAGGTCCGGATCAGCCCCGGCGCGTCCTCGCACATCGCCTTCACGGGCGGCTGGTTCGCCAGGTAGGCGCCGCCCTTGATGGTGTCCACCGTGTGCTGCCAGACCGAATCCTTCTGCCCCTTGGTGTCCAGGCAGGCGTTGATGCCGCCCTGGGCGCAGGCGGAGTGGCTGCGCTTGACCGGGAACAGGGAGAAGAGGTTGACCTTGTTCCCGGCCTCGGCGATCCGCATCGTGGCCCACAATCCGCCGAGGCCACCGCCCACAACGATGATCTGCGGGTTCTTGACTGCCATGGTGTGGCTCCTTTCCGCGGGTAAATGGGCTCAAGAGCCCGCCTCGGCCGTCTCGGCCGCGGCCGCGACGATCTCGGCCGGGTTGATGAATCCACGCAGGGCCTGGACGCTCAGCGCCAGCAGCAGCAGGCAGAGGCAGGCGCAGACCCAGCTCGAGATCTTCTGGGAGCGGGGGCCGATGGTGAAGCCCCAGGTGATCAGCACCAGCCAGACCCCGTTGCTGAAGTGGATCACGGCGGCCAGGATCCCGATCGCGTACCACACGATCGCGAGGGTCTTGTCCAGGTGAGCGGCCAGGTAGTCGAACAGGTTGTCCTTGGTGACCTCGTCGTTGATCAGCACCTGGATCCGGGTACCCCAGACGTGGGTGATGATGAAGGCGAAGGCGATCAGGCCGCTTACCCTCTGCAGCCAGTACATCCAGTTACGGAAGTAGCCGTAGCTGGACAGGTTGCCCTTGCCGAGGAACCAGATCCAGAGGCCGTAGAGGGCGTGAAAGAGGATCGGCAGGGCGATGAAGATGATCTCCATCAGCTCCACGTAGGGCATGGCGCCGATCTTGTGCACCACGTGTTCGGTGAAGTACTCCCCGCCTTTGACCGACAGGGAGTTCTCGAAGAGATGGAAGCAGAGGAAGAAACCGATCGGCACGATGCCGAGCAGGCTGTGCAGCTTCCTCAGGACGAAATGCCGATCAAGCGGGGCAGCGGTCATCAGCATCTCCTTTGCCGGAGGCGGGCCGGTTCTGTATCCAAGGAGGGACGGCGCCGAAACGCCGTAGCGCCGAACATAGTTCTCGTTCGCGGGAAAGGGCAAGAAAAGGTTGTGGCCGGGGGAATGGGGCCGGCCAACTGATTTCCAGGCAACACCGCCAACCCCCTCCAGGCCGTTTCCGGGGACGCTCCCCGGCCACCTCCTGTGGCCGAGGCGCTCGGCATCCGGGCCCCTCCGACCTCCCTGTCTCTCGGGGCCCTTCTGACGCCCC
This sequence comes from uncultured Fibrobacteraceae bacterium, assembly GCA_964484595.1. Classification (GTDB taxonomy): domain Bacteria; phylum Krumholzibacteriota; class Krumholzibacteriia; order LZORAL124-64-63; family LZORAL124-64-63; genus CAZAHC01. Next base: position 3,692 of record CAZAHC010000199.1, read on the forward strand.
GGAAACGGCCTGGAGGGGGTCAGGGGCGTTGCCCGGTAACCAGACATCTAACCCCATTTGGTAAATGTCTATTTGACACTGACTTGTCACGCTGCCACGTGGCACGCCCGCCCTTCGGCCACGGCCTCGCGCAAAAGAGACAACCTTTACCTGGCCCAAGGGGCTTGATTCGAGAGGCTGAAAAGCGGTAAGATATGCTGGGAGGCCGGTGCTGGACGACTCGCCGGCCGGCCCCGCAATCTGCTGCCCCTGATCGACCAGAACCAGCCGCACCTCCGAGCCCGCTCGCCCGGTCCGCCCGGGTGTGTGCGGGTCGGTGCGAAACAAAAAGGAGCCGGCCGATGGGCAAGCTTATTGCGGGCAGGCCGCCACTCGCCTCGCTCACGGTTCTCGGGCTGATGTTGCTGGCGGCAGCCGGCGCGACCGCCGGGCCACCCCTCGACCACGAGGTGGTTCTCGCCGGCGGCCTCGCTTCCCCGCGGGGAGATCTCGGCGACGGGTTCGTCATCGACGATCCCGATCACAAGGGACGTGGGGCGGAGACCGGCTACACGGTCGGCTTTCGCTTCCGGTACTTCCTCACGCCTACATGGGCCATCTCACCCTCCTTCTCCTTCTTCGATTTCGGGGATTTCCACGCCTACGATCTTGATCCGGACGACCCGGATATGGTCCTGATCCTCTCTCCGTCGATCATTCGCTACGCGATCGACCTGCAGCACTTCCTGGCCGGCCCGCGCGAATCGTTCCGTCCCTTCCTGACCGGAGGTGTTTCGCTGAACCGGAATCGTTACCGCGAAGACCTCAAGCGCAGGGGCAATCCGCTCTACTTCTACGAGACCTCCGTCAACGGCCTCGGTCTGGCGTTCGGGGCCGGACTGCGGGCCAAGATCTTCGAGCTGAGCTGCCTCTACCACCTGAACCGGTTCAGCACCGTGCGGATCCTGGGGGGTTCGGAAAAGGTGACGCACAACTGGGACTTCCTGGTCCTGCAGGTGGGTTACGCCTTACCGACGAGGTAACCCCGGGGGGCAAAAAAAATGGCCGGCGCCCCGCCAGGGCGCCGGCCGCTTCCTTGCCGTCCCGTTTCCCGGTCAGCTGAGGGGGATCGGCTTGCCGGGCTGTCCGGGCGGCCCGAGCTGGGGCGTGTAGGGATCGGACGCCTCGGAGTAGGGTCCCTGGCGGGCCAGGGCATCGACGCCGGCCACGCGGACCTGGTGCGAGTCATCCACCGTGGCGGCAAGCGTGTAGGTGTTTGTGGTAACGGTCGCGATCTGGACGAAGGGACCGTCGTTGACCGAGTGCTCGACCACGTAATGGTCGACCGGCGAGCCGGTGGTCGGTGGCGTCCAGGTGTAGGTGACGTCCTCCGTCGTCTGGGCGGCGGCGCCCGGAACGCAAGCCAGAAAGACGAGCAGTACCCACGGGGCCACCTGAAGAGACTTTAGCTGTTGCTTCATGGTACCAATCGGCCTCCTGCTGGATGTTCGAGGTGCGCGTATTTCCTGAGGCAAGGCGCTTGGCAACGAGGGGATTGCCGCAGTCGACCCAGGGTGCAAACAAGGTGCCATGAAGATATTCCCGGCGCCGGGGCTGCGCAAATGGCCTGCGGGGAGGGGTTTTGGCCGGCAGACCCTGGCCGTTCGCCTTCCCGGCCGAACCGGGAGCCGGCCCCGGATGTGCATTCTGCGACGGTCCCGGTGCGGGTTTGCAGGCCGGGCGATACCGCCGGATGACCCTGTCGGGCGACAGCCGCCGGGCGGCCGGAAATGCTGGTGGCCGCTTGCCGGGTGGATTACCCTGGGCCGATGAGAGAACGAGCAGTTGCAGACCGGAGGGAGCGACAGGGCGAATGGACCACCCGGCGGGCCTGGCTGGGTCTGGCGGTGGTCATCTTCTGCCTGGCCTGCTTCGGAGCCGTCTTCCAGTTCGTGCCCCCCTTGCTACCTACCCTGATCGACCAGTTCAGCCTCAGTCACCGCCAGGCCGGGCTGCTGATGGCCCTCTTCGCCTTGCCGGGTGTCTTCGTCTGCCTGCCTGGTGGCCTGCTGGTGGACCGGTACGGGGTGAGGCTGACAGGGGTGCTGGGGCTGGGGTTGATGACGGTGGGTTCGGTCGGGCTGGCGCTGCCGATCGGCTTCGACCTGCTGCTGCTGGCGCGGGCGGTCTCGGGTCTGGGCGGCATGGTGGCGGTCGTGGCCATGCTGCGCACCGTGACCAGGCTGTTCGAGGGACGGCCGCTTGGGCTGCCGCTGGGCGCCGTCAACACCGCCGTCCCGGTCGGCATCGTCTGCGCCCTGAATGCCTCCGGCCCGGCCGCCGAGGTGCTGGGCTGGCGCCCGGTGGCCCTGGTCGTCGCCGGCCTCGGTTTTGTGGCCTGGTGCCTGTTCATGGTGCTGGCCCGGCGGTTGCCGCCGGGCGCCGGGGGGGACGAGGCCACGCCGGACGACCTGACGGCAGCCACCCGACCCCACCACTCCTTCCGGCCCGTCCTGATCGCCGGCGCCGTCTGGCTGTGTGCCAACGGCGCCATGTCGTCGTTCGCCACCTTCGCGCCGGACCACTTCCTCGCCCGGGGCCTGGACACGGTGACCCGCGGGTTCCTGACCAGCTTGCCGCTGTTCGGAGCGGTCCTGCTGGGGCCGCTCCTCGGCTGGATCACCGACGTTTGCGGGGGCAAGCGCACCTTCATCCTCACCGGCATGCTGCTGATGACGCTTTCGCTGCCCCTGGTCCCGCTCACGTGGCTGCCGCCGCTCGTGGTCGGCCTGGTGCTGGCGCTGGCGATGAGCTGCCTGCCGACCCCCCTGCTCACGTTGCCGGTGGATGTCCTGCCGCCGTCTCATCACG
>CAZAHC010000200.1:0-1181 GCA_964484595.1 uncultured Fibrobacteraceae bacterium
CTGGTTGCCGATCTCCCACTGGTCCTTGCTGACCACGGCCACGCCCTCGGGCATCACGCCGACCGACACGAGCAGGCCCCGCGCCATGCGATTGAAGGTGGCCAGGTCGACTCCCATGGGGCAATTGATGGTGCAGCGCCGGCAGTTGGTGCACTTGCCGAAGACGGTGTCCTTCAGCTCCTCCAGCTCCTCGTCCGTGTAGAGGCTCCGGGCCTTGACCCACCACGGGAATACCCGGCCCGTCCAGTCGTAGTGGCGCTTGAAGAGGGTGCGGATCTTGTCGGCCTTGTAGGCCGGGGCGTAGGTGGGATCGCCGGGATTGGCCAGGACGTAGTGGCACGTTTCGGTGCACAGGCCGCAGTGGACGCAGGCGGTCAGCGAGCCGACGATCTGCCGGTTCAGCTTCTTGCCCATCCGATCGATTACCGTCTGGGCCTTGTGTGATCTCTGCTTGGTCGCCATTTCACTCTCCATCAGCTAAGCGGTCCCGGAGGACCGGACCACGCCATCTAGGACATGTGCCTGATCGGGAACACCCCGCGATGACCCAGCGACTTTCCCAGGTAGTAACGGGTGAACGGGTAGTACAGGTAGTGGGAGATCTTGCTGAACGGCACGTACATCAGGAAGAAGGCGGTCATGATGAAGTAGGTCAGCAGGATCGTCTCTCCGCCGGAGACGTCGTTGGGCACGGCGAGGAAGGTGAACCCGAACCAGACCGTGAGCAACCACAGCGAGAAGTGGTCGTCCGGCGAGCTGATGGACCGCAGGTACGGGCTGCCGAGCCGGCGGATGATGCGCATCACGCCCACCAGGCAGGCGGCGCCGATCACCACGCGCAGGATGGTCACCAGGGCCGCGGAGTTCAGCCAGTGGGGTGCATAGGGAATGACGAAGGAGAGGCCGATCGCCCCGACGACACCCAGATGGAAAATGACGAACTGGGCGTAAAGGAAGGGCTTGGTCCGGGTGCTCTCCATCCCCCACGGTATCCCGATGTTCAGCCAGGAATAGAGGATGCCCTTGCGAGGAGTTGTATCCCCCAGCCCCGTGGCCGCCTGGCGCTCCTTGCCCGCCTTGAATCTCGTCAACCAGAACAGGCGGGTGATGTACACCAGGGCCATGAAACCCAGCGCCACTTCCTGGAGCGTGTGTTCACTGAAATGCAAGAGGTCGCTCAT
>CAZAHC010000200.1:1191-6533 GCA_964484595.1 uncultured Fibrobacteraceae bacterium
CTTCAGGCTTTCTCCATCGCCTGCATCTGGTTCCGAAACGGCCCGAACTCACGCGAGTCCAGGCAGCAGATGGTAACTTCCTCGATCCCGGTATCGCCGTTCAGGTGCTGGCCGATCGTCTCGATCATCACCCGCGCGCAAACGTCCAGCGGCACGCCGTAGAACCCGGTGCCCATGGTCGGAAAGGCGATCTTCTTGATTCCTTTCTCCTCGGCTTTCCGGAGGGTGTTCCGCATGGTGGCGGCCAGCTTCCCTGCCACGTCCACCTCCTGGAACCGCGGCCCCACCGCGTGGATGATGTGGTCGGCCTTCATGTTGCCGGCACCGGTGACGACGGCGGCGGTGGTCTCGAGGGTGCCGAACTCTTCCAGCTCCTTCTGGATGGACGGACCTCCCCGCTGGGTGATGGCAGTTCCGAACCCGGAACCGATCTTCAGGTCGTGACTGGCGTAGTAGACGAAGGCCTCGATCTCCTGATCGGTGACATCACCGACCATCAGCCGGATCTTCCCGTTCCGGCCCAGAATCGCGTCTGACATGTTCACCTCTCCTGAACGAGTTGATCGTTATTGCCTGGGCCGGGTTCACGCCCGGCCGACGCCCGTTACCAAATCCCTGAGCTGGGTCGCCGAGAACGGTTTCTTGATCCAGCCGCAGATCTCCCGGTCGCAGGCCTCGCTCCATCTGGGCCGCCGCGACGTGATCAGGACCCGTGAAATCGGGACCCGCGGATCGGCATGCAGGTGCCGGCAGATCTCCCGGGTGCGGCTGGTCCCGACGCCGCTGTCCAGGACGAAGAAATCGGGCCGGAACTCCTCGACCACCCGGGCGCACTCGTATTCGCTGCGGGCGAACCGCAGGACCAGCTCGGGGTCGACTGCCTGGTCGCCGAGCTTGCGAAGCCACTTCTCGCTCCGGCTGACGATCAGGGCGCTGGTCGCCTGTGGCCTGGCGATCCGGAAGTACTCGCATTTCTGGCAGCTGGTCGGACAGGAAAGACCCAGCTGCTCGAAATCCTCCGGGATGAAGCGAATCTCGTAGCAGCGGCGCGAGCGGCTCCGGAAGGTGGGGCATTCCCGGCAGGTGGACTCGCCGCCGGCCTGGGCGTAGAAATCCCAGCACCGAAGGTGAGGCTGATCGCCCTTCAGCCCGGCCGGGATCCGGTCCGCTCTCTCGGTGTCCCGGACCAGCCCCTCGATCACCTGGGCGGGGATGCGGGAATGCCCACCCAGCGTCCGGTAGGACGGGATCTTCCCCGACCGTACCCAGCGCAGGACCGTATCGGAGGACACGGACAAGATCTCGGCCACCTGCGAGGTCGTGTAGTAGTTCTGAACCATCCCGCACTTTTCGGATTCTGGATTTCCGGACTTCTTCATCATGGTGCCATATAATTCCTAGGAAATCAATGGGATTTTTTCTCAAAACCATCGTTTTGGGCAATTAAGGCAGAAACTCTCCTGTTTTGGTGCGGGGTTTCGACAAGGATCGGGAAACCGGAAGAGGTTCTCACCCGAGCCCCCACCAATTACTTTTGGATTTCTCGGACTGATCTCCTATGTTTCCGCTCTGATAACAAATTAACAATCCTCATCTGGCCTAATGGAGCGAGGTGGAACATGGCGGTTGTTCACCTGATTGTCTGGGCGGGAGTCCTGCTCTTTTTCCTCGGCTCCCTGACGAAGATCGTCCGGTTCGCCCGAATGCCGATGCATCTGCGCTGGGAGCTCTACCCGGTTCCCCACGAGAAGGGCAAGGCCGGGTACGGCGGCTCCTTCTTCGAGGAGGCCGACTGGTGGACCAAGAAGATCCCCGAATCGAAGGCCACCGAGCTGAAAGCGATGGCTGAAGAGATCCTCTTGCTGAAGGGGGTCTTCGAGGCGAACCGCTCGCTCTGGCTCTGGTCGTGGCTGCTGCACGGCGGGTTGTACCTGCTGGTCGGCACCATCGTCCTGCTCCTCGCCGGCGCCATCGTCCAGAACGCGACCGGCCTGGCCCTGGCCGCCGGGGCTCCCTTCTGGCAGTTCGTGGCCGGCCTGACCCGCTGGACCTGCTGGATCGGCCTGATCGCCGCCGCCCTCGGCTCGCTGGTGCTGCTGCTGATGCGCCTGGGCAGCGCCAAGCTCAAGCCGTTCAACTCGCCGTTCACCCTTCTCAACCTGCTGTTCATGTTCGCCATCTTCGGCATCGGCATCTGCTCCCGGATCAACGGCGACGCGGACGTGGCGGGGTTGCGGGCCGCGGTTGCCGGCGTCCTCACCTTCGCGAGCCCGGCCGCGCCGGCGGCGTGGCAGATAACCGCCGAGCTGATCGGCTTCGCCATCTTCGTCGCCTACCTGCCCTTCACCTTCATGTCCCACATGTACATGAAGTTCTTCACCTACCACCTCGTCCGCTGGGACGACCACGCCCGGCGGCCCGGCGATGCCACCGACCCCCGCCTGGCCGAGTACCTGAACTGGCGGGTGACCTGGGCGGCCAGCCACGTGACGAAGGACGGCAAGCACAAGACCTGGGCTGAAGTGGTAATGGACCAGGAGGTGGAGTCATGAGCAAGTCCAAGCAGGTACTCCGGCCCCAGGACATCGCCAGGAACTGCGACCAGCTGACCACCGTGGCCCCGGAAGAGCTGGCGCCCCTGCCCCCTCCTTACGAGGATTTCAACAAGCCGCTGCCGGAGATCAAGGCCGAGACGCGCGAGAAGTGCGCCCTGGTCGACGACACGCTCGCGGTCGGCTTCCCGCGGCCGGAAACCGAGGAAGAGGAAAAGGAGCTGATCCAGAAGTTCCTGTCCGGCCTGGAGAAGCTGCTGAGCAAGGAGAACAACTGGACCTTCCTGCAGCCGCTGAAGCTCACCCTCGAGCACTGCGCCAAGTGTCAGAGCTGCAACGAGGCCTGCCCGGTCTACGAGATGAGTGGCGAGAACGACGTCTACCGGCCCACCTACCGGGCCGAGGTCCTGCGCAAGATCATCAACGCGCACGTCAAGAAGAAGCCCGCCGTGTTCCGGAAGCTCGCCGGCGAGGAGATCGAGCTGAACTGGAACACCCTCGGGCGCCTGCTCGAGCTGGCCTACCGCTGCACGATCTGCAGGCGGTGCGCCCAGACCTGCCCCATCGGCGTGGACAACGGGCTGATCACGCACGAGCTGCGCAAGGTCTTCAGCCAGGAACTGGGCATCACCGCGAAGGACCTGCACCGGGACGGCTCGGTGCAGCAGATGAAGGTCGGTTCCTCCACCGGGATGGGCCCCGCAGTCGTGAAGGACAACGTGGAGTTCATCGACGAGGAGATGACCGAGAAGGTGGGCTTCAAGATCGAGACGCCCTGGGACAAGGCCGGTGCGGACATCCTGGTCATGCACAACGCCGGCGAGTTCCTGGCCTGGCCGGAGAATCCGGGCGCCACCGCGGTCATCCTCGAGGCGGCAGGCGTGAGCTGGACCATCTCCAGCGAGCTGGCCGGTTACGACGCCATCAATTACGGCGTATGGTACGACGATTCACAGTTCGCCCGGGTGGCCCTGAAGCACGCCGAGATCGCCAAGAAGCTCGGAGTCAAGAAGATCCTGATGGCCGAGTGCGGGCATGCCCACAAGGCGCTGACCGTGATCGCCGACCGCATCTTCAGCCAGGACTACGATGTCCCGCGCGAGAGCATCCTGACCTTCCTGGATGACCTGATCTTCAACCAGAAGCGTCTGCAGCTGGACCCGAGCAAGAACGACTTCCCGGTGACCCTGCACGACCCGTGCAACGTCGTGCGCCTGATGGGAATCGTCGAGCCCCAGCGGCGGATTCTCCGCGAGATCTGCCCCCAGTTCCGGGAGATGGAGCCGCACGGGGTCAAGAACTACTGCTGCGGCGGCGGCAGCGGCTTCGCGATCATGTCGCCGTACAACTTCCAGGACTGGCGGCTGTCCCTTTCCGGCCGCATGAAGATCAAGCAGGTCCTCGAGGCCTTCGCCGACACCGACCTCGAGAACCCCGAAGAGAAGAAGTACCTCTGCGCTCCCTGCTCCAACTGCAAGGGCCAGCTTCGCGACCTGCTGTCCTACTACGAGCTGACCAAGCGCTCGGGGATCTATTACGGCGGCCTGGTGGAGCTGATCGTCAACGCCATGGTGGACGTGAAGGAACCCTTCCTGGAGTGGGAGGAACCGTTCTAGATCAGGGAACCGCCGGTTGCCAACAGCCGGCCGTTCGCTCACATTGAGCAATGGAGACCAGGTAGCTACCGAGATACCGGATTGAAGCCAGCCAGCACACCTGCCGCTGGATTTCGCGAGGGGAGACGGGAATCATGGCTAACGAGTTCGAAGGCAAGAAGGTCCTGATCATCGACGACGAGGCCGACGTCATCGAGTACCTGCAGACCTTTCTGGGTGACCTGGGCTTCACCACCCTGAGCGCCATGGACGCCGCCGAGGGAACGGAAGTCGCCAAGCGCGAGAAGCCGGACGTGATCACCCTGGACATCTCCATGCCCGAAAAATCCGGCGGCAAGTTCCTCCGCGAGCTGCAGGAGGACCCTGATATCGCCAACATTCCCGTGATCGTCGTCACCGGGGTGATGAAGGAATACAAGACCTTCATCCACAAGCGCAAGCACATCAAGCCCCCCGCCGGCTACATCCAGAAGCCGATCGACCGGGACAAGATGATCGAGACGCTGCGGGAAGTGCTAGGGGGCTGACCGCGGCTGGGGAACCGGCTCGCGATCCTCACTCGATCCCGTAGCGCTTCATCTTCCGCCAGAGCGTGTTGCGCGAGATGCCCAGCTCGCGAGCAGCCTGACTGCGCTTGCCGCCGTGCTGCGCCAGCGCCGCCCGGATGGCCGCAGCCTCCGCGTCCTGCAAGGGGCCGATGCTCGTCGCGGCCGACTCCGCCGTCTCCCCCGCTGGCACCACTGCCTCTCCCCGTATGTGGGGAGGTAGGTCCTGCAGCTCGATTACGCTCCCCCCGCAGATCACGAACCCGTGCTCGATCGCGTTCTCCAGCTCGCGGACGTTACCCGGGTAATCGTGGCGCAACAGCTGAGCCATGGCCGGCTCGCTGATCCCGGTGATCCGTCTGCCCTGCAGGGCATTGAACTTCTTGATGAAATTGTCCACCAGCAGGGGGACGTCCTCCATCCGCGTCCGTAACGGTGGCAGCTGGATCCGCACGATGTTCAGGCGGAAGAACAGATCCTGCCGGAAGCGGCCGTGGCCGACCTCCGTGGCCAGGTCACGGTTCGTGGCGGCCAGGATGCGAACGTCGGCCGGAACCGGAACCACTCCCCCCAAGGGCATGAATTCTCTCTCCTGCAGCACCCGTAACCGCTTGACCTGCATCGCCGCG
>CAZAHC010000201.1:0-6489 GCA_964484595.1 uncultured Fibrobacteraceae bacterium
GCGGACCCTGCTGACCGCCTCGGCGGAGATGGACGTGCGGCTGGTCACGATAGACGGCGGCAGCATGCGCAACGCGATCCCGCGGGAGGCGACCGCGACGGTGGTCATTCCCAAGGACAAGGGCAGGCAGTTCAAGCGGCTCGTCGACGGGGCCGCCGCCCGGATCAAGACCGAGGAGCTGACCGGCATCGACGACGGCCTCGAGGTCAAGGTCACCGCGGTGAAGGCCCCGCGCTGCTTCAGTCTCAAGAGCTCGCAGCGCACCCTCACCCTGCTGGCCGCCTTGCCCAACGGCGTTACCGCGATGTCCCAGACCATCGACGGCCTGGTCGAGTCGAGCACCAACCTGGGCGTGGTCGCGACCAAGGGCGCCAAGGTCCGTACCGTCTGTTGCAGCCGCTCCTCGGTGATGTCGGCGCTGGACGGGCTCGTCGTCCAGCACCGGGCCCTGGGCGAGCTGGCGGGCGCCGAGGTGGTCCAGCCGGAGGGTTACCCGGGCTGGCAACCGAACCTGAAATCGCCGCTCCTGGCGGTCACGCGGAAGGCGTATCAGCGGGCGTTCCGGCGGCCGGCGGAGCTGAAGGCGATCCACGCCGGCCTGGAGTGCGGTCTGCTGACCGAGAAGTACCCCGATCTGGACATCGTCTCCTTCGGCCCGAACATCACCGGCGCTCACTCGCCCGACGAGAAGGTCAGCATCAGCTCCGTCCAGAAGGTCTGGAAGCTGCTGTGCGCCACCCTGGAGGACCTCTCCTAGGGGGTGCCAACGTGTTGTTCACGAGTTATCCACAGGGGCCTCGCTCGCCGGATAGCCGGCTCCGGGCGAGCCGTGGAGGTGCCTAAGTTGCTTTTTTTGCAGTCCGTTGTTCATGTTTTGATGATTTGTGAAAAAAATAAAAATCTCCAAATGAGATCAAGCTTATCCACAGTGGTTTTCGAGAGTATGCGGGCGGGGAAAAGACCCGCGGAAAACACCGGAAAGCGAGGATTTAGCCATGGCCGGAACGGGTGAAGCTGGTCGCCGGGACGCCAAGGTGCGCTCCGACTGCTGGGTCGGGGTCGAGCTTGCGAACACCGGCGGGTTGACGGTCACCATCCAGAGCAAGGTCGGTGCGCTGTACGGAGAGGACATCAAGGCCCAGGTGGTCGCGGGCTGCGAGGCCCTGGGCGTCCGGAACGCCACCATCACCGTCGAGGATCGGGGCGCCTTGCCGTTCATCCTGGCGGCGCGGCTGGAGGCGGCGGTCCGCCGGGCCGATCCCGAACTTCGCTCCGAGTACCTGCTGCCGCTGAGCGATCGCTGCACCTACGGGAGCGAGCGCGAGCGGCCGCGGCGCAGCCGCCTGTACCTGCCGGGCAACGAGCCCAAGTTCTTCCTCAACGCCGGCCTGCACGGGCCAGACGGGGTCATCCTGGATCTCGAGGACTCGGTGGCGCCGGCGGAGAAGGACGCCGCCCGGGTGATGGTTCGCAACGCCTTGCGGGCGGTCGACTTCCAGAGCGCAGAGCGGATGGTGCGCATCAACCAGGGCGAGCGGGGGCTGGAGGACCTGGAGTGGATCGTGCCGCACAACGTGCACCTGATCCTGGTGCCCAAGGTCGAGCACCCGCGGCAGGTCGACAAGCTGCAGAACCGCATCGAGGACATCCAGCGGGAGCGGGAGCTGGCCGGGGAGATCTTCCTGATGCCCATCATCGAGTCGGCCAAGGGGGCCTGGCGCGCCTTCGAGATCGCGGCGGCCGCCAGCTCGGTGGTCGCCCTGGCCATCGGGCTGGAGGATTACACCGCCGACATCGGCGCCGAGCGCACCCTCGCCGGCACCGAGTCCTTCTGGGCCCGGGCCCAGGTCCTGAACGGAGCCCGCGCCGCCGGCGTGCAACCGATCGACACCGTCTTCAGTGACGTGACGGACACCGAGGGCCTCCGCGCGGCGGTCCACGAGGCCAAGGGCCTGGGCTTCGTCGGCAAGGGCTGCATCCACCCGCGCCAGATCGCCGTCGTCCACGAGGCCTTCGCCCCCGGTGACGAGGAGATCGCGCGGGCCAAGCGGATCGTGCTGGCCTTCGAGGAGGCCGAGCGCAAGGGTCTGGGGGTGGTATCGCTGGGCAGCAAGATGATCGACCCGCCGGTCGTCAAGAGGGCCCTGGCCGCGGTCCGGGCCGCCCAGGAGGCGGGGAAACTGCCGCCGGACTGGCGGGACGCCGCCGGCGAGGAAGGAGGCGCCCGATGAGCAAGCTCCTCACCAACGCCGCCGGCCGCCAGGTCCCGGCCCAGATCAACGGGGCCGCTGCGGTTCCCTTCCAGGGAGTGGGCAAGTTCCGGCCCGACGGGCGCAAGGCCGCGCCCCGGATCAGCTGCTGCAGCGACTACCCCGCCGACGGCGACAAGGTCGTCGCGGACCTGGTGACCGCCCTGAAGAACGCGGGGCTGAAGGATGGCCAGACCATCTCCACCCACCATCACCTGCGCAACGGCGATCGCGTGGCCAACGCCGTGTTCGCGGCGGCGGCCGAGCTGGGCGTGAAGGACCTGCGCTGGTTCCCCAGCGCCTCGTTTCCCTGTCATGCGCCGAACATCGAGCACCTCGACTCGGGGTTGATCCACCACATCGAGGGATCGATGAACGGCCCGCTGGGCGACTACTGCAGCCAGGGCAAGATGCGCGGCATGGCCGTCCTGCGCAGCCACGGCGGCCGGTACCAGGCGGTGCAGGACGGCGAGGTGAAGATCGACATCACCGTCATCGCGGCGCCCACCTGCGACCCGTTCGGCAACGCGACCGGCGATCGCGGCCCCACCGGTTGCGGCCTGCTGGGCTTCGCCCTGGCGGACAGCCAGTACGCCGAGCACGTCATCTGCGTGACCGACAACCTGGTGCCGTTTCCCTGCGTGCCCTGGCAGATCCAGGGCAACTACGTCGACCAGGTGGTGGTGATGGGCTCGATCGGCGATGCGAGCAAGATCGTCTCCGGGACCACCCAGATCACCAAGTCGCCCGATCGGCTGCTGATCGCCGAGCTGACCTCGCAGTTCTGCATCGAGGCGGGGATCGTCACCGACGGCTTCAGCTTCCAGGCCGGTGCCGGGGGCACCGCCCTCTCCTTCGCCATCTTCCTGCGGGATTACATGCGGGAGAAGAAGATCAAGGCCCGCTTCATCCGCGGCGGCTCGACCCAGTATCTCGTGGACATGCTCGAGGAGGGTCTCACCGATTTCATCCTCGACGGTCAGACCTTCGACTTGGAGGGAGTCCGCTCGATGCGGGAGAACGCCGGTCACGTGAACACCTCGCCGTTCACCAGCTACAACTGGCACGGCAAGGGCAACTTCGCCTCGCTGGTGGATGCGGTGGTGCTGGGCGCCACCGAGGTGGACGTCAACTTCAACGCCAACGTGGTCACCCATTCGGACGGCCGCCTGCTGCACGGGATCGGTGGCTGGCAGAACTGCCTGTTCAGCAAGTGCACCATCCTGCCGATCCCCTCGTTCCGCGACCGGATCCCGGTCATCGTGGACGAGGTGACCACCCTGTGCGGTCCGGGAGAGCTGATCGACGTGATCGTCACCGAGCGCGGCATTGCCATCAATCCGTTGCGACGCGATCTGAGCGAGCGGTTACAGGGCTCCTCGCTGCCCATCCGGCCGATCGCCGAGCTGAAGGCCGAGGTGCAGGAGATCTGCGGCGGGCCGCCGGCGCCGCCGCCACTGGCCGAGAAGGTAGTTGCCGCGATCAAGTGGGTCGACGGGACCGTGATCGACTGCGTGCGGCAAGTAAAGGTCTGAGCCCGGCCGGCCAGCCGGGCTCAGGCCTCCACCTGCGGGATGAGGGCCATGATCTGCTCGAGGCCTTCCTGGTCGACGGGCCCGAAGGCGTCCGGCCGGTCCGAATCGACGTCCAGGACTCCCACGATCTCCCCGCCCCCGTCGCGGAGCGGCACGACGATCTCGCTGCGGGAGCGCGGATCGCAAGCGACGTGGCCGGCGAAGGCGTGGACGTCGGGCACCAGGATCGTCCTTTTCTCTCTCACCGCGGCCCAGCAGACCCCGTCGGGCGGGGGCAAGGAAACACAGGCCAGCGGGCCCTGGTACGGACCGACCACCAGCTTTTCCCCCTGCAGCCTGTAGAACCCGGTCCAGAAGAAGTACGGCAGCTTGTGATGCAACAGAGCCACCACCGTCGCCATCCTGGCGGTGGTGTCGGTGGTCCTGGCGAAGGGCTCGGCGAGCTGGTCGGCCAGGCGGCGATAGCGGTCGGCGAGCTGCCGGGGCGAGGGTTGGGCCATCTCGGACCTGCTTTCTGGGGTGACGGGGTCATGTTACCGCAGACCGCCGGGCTTGCCCACAGCGGGAATTCGTCCTAATATTCCGCGCGAGCTCGCAAACTCCCCCGCCTACCCGGCAAGACAGGAGAAATAATCATGCTGTCCAGATTCCTTCGCGCCACCCTGCTGGCGGCGGCGGTGCTTCTGCTGGTGACCCCGGCCCTCGCCTTCGACTACCCGGAGACCGAGAAGCGTCCCGTGACGAACGATTACCACGGTACCAAGATCGTCGACAACTACCGCTGGCTGGAAGACGCCGAGGATCCCGAGGTGATCGCCTGGACCGAGGAGCAGGAGAAGTTCACCCACTCCATAATCGATCGCTGTCCCCAGAAGGAATGGATAGTCAAGCGTCTGAACGAGCTGTGGCGCTACGATGACGAGAGCGTGCCGCGGCGGGTGCTCCGCGGGGAGCGTCTCTTCTACTGGGCCAAGAAGAAGGAAGACGAGAAGTGGGTCTACATGACCCGGGCTCAGGAGGGCGCCGAACCGCAGGTCGTGCTCGATCCCAACCAGTGGGACGAGACCGAGACCCTGCACGGGGTGGCACCCAGTCGCGACGGCAAGTACGTGGCCTTCGGCAAGGCCAAGGGCGGTGACGAGAACCCGGTCATTCGCATCATGGTCACCGAGACCGGCGAGATCCTGCCCGACCAGCTGCGCGGCTGGAAGCAGTACGTCAACGCCTGGCTGCCGGACAACAGCGGCTTCTACTACGCCTGCAAGCCGCTGGAGGGGGAGGCTCCCGAGGGCGAGCACGATTACTGGCATGCCGCCTGGTTCCACCGCCTGGGCACCCCGGCGGAGGAAGACGTCAAGGTCTTCTGGCACGACGAGGTCAAGGAGTACTGGCACGGCGTGGAGGTCAGCGAGGAGGGCAAGTACGAGTTCTACTACCGCAGCCTGTTCAACGCCCAGGAGGTCTTCTACCGCCCGACGGGCTCGACCGAGGAGCTGGTGCCGCTGGCCGAGGGGCTTGACGCCGAGTACGCGATCAGCCTCGTCGATGGCAAGCTCCTGATCCACACCGACAAGGACGCGCCCCGCAAGATGGTGTACATCACCGATCTCGACAAGCCGCAGCGCGAGCACTGGCGGGAATTCATCCCCGAGCACCCCAAGGACAAGCTCAACTACATCGCCCCGATCGCGGGCCATCTATATGCCTCGTACACCCACAACGCCTACCACCTGGTGAAGATCTTCGACCTGGAGGGCAACCATCTGCGCGACCTGCCGTTTCCGACCATCGGCGTCGGGGGGGTGAGTGGCTACTGGTCACTGCCCGAGATCTGGGTCCACTTCTCCTCCTTCAGCTACCCGGCCACGGTCTTCAAGTATCACTTCGAGAAGGACGAGCTGGAGGTCTACCACGAGTTCCCGGTCGAGGTGGATGTCTCGGACGTGGTGGCCGACCAGGTCTGGTACGAGTCCAGGGACGGAACGCCGGTATCGATGTTCATCGTCCACCGCGAGGGGATAGAGCTGGACGGGAACAACCCCACCATGCTCGGCGGCTACGGGGGGTTCGACGTCTCCATGATGCCGCGCTTCTCGACCAGAGTCGTCCTCTGGCTCGAGGCGGGGGGCATCTACGCGGTGCCCAACCTGCGCGGTGGCGGGGAGTACGGTCGCGAGTGGCACGAGGCGGGCATGCTGGAGAAGAAGCAGAACGTGTTCGACGACTTCATTGCGGCCGCGAAGTACCTGATCGAGAAAGGCTGGACGAGTCCGGAAAAGCTGGCCATTCGCGGCGGCAGCAACGGCGGTCTGCTGGTCGGGGCCGCCACCGTGCAGCGGCCTGACCTGTTCAAGGTGGTCTACTGCGGAGTACCCCTGCTGGACATGGTCAACTACCATACCTTCGGTCTGGCGAACATCTGGGCCGAGGAGTACGGCAACAGCGACGATCCCGAGCAGTTCAAGTACCTGTTTGCCTACTCGCCCTACCACAACGTGACCGAGGGTGTGGAGTACCCCGCCTTCCTGGTCACCGGTAGCGAGAACGACGCCAGGGTCGACCCCCTGCACGCCCGCAAGATGACCGCACGCCTGCAGGGGGCCGACGCGGGCGGCGGGCCGGTCCTGCTGCTGGTCCGCCGGGCGAGCGGCCACGGCGGCGGCACGACCATCTCGACCCAGATCGAGCAGCACGCCGAGATCTAC
>CAZAHC010000202.1:0-6418 GCA_964484595.1 uncultured Fibrobacteraceae bacterium
AGCGGGGTGAAGCTCGGCGCCTACTGCCTGAGCGAGCCCAGCGCCGGCACCGACGCCGCCAACCAGCAGACCAGCGCCAAGAAAGACGGCGAGGAGTGGGTCCTGAACGGCATGAAGAACTTCATCACCAACGGGGCCAACGCCGACACCCTGATCGTGTTCGCCATGGTCGAGCCGGAGAAGAAGTACAAGGGCATCAGCGCCTTCATCGTCGAGACCGACCGGCCCGGCTTCTCGGTCGTGCGCACCGAGCACAAGCTGGGCATCCGCGCCTCTGACACCGCCCAGCTCGCCTTCGACAACGTCCGTATCCCGGCTGACCAGCTGCTCGGCGAGGAGGGGCAGGGTTTCCGGGTCGCCATGAGCACCCTGGACGGCGGCCGCATCGGCATCGCCGCCCAGGCGCTGGGGATCAGCCAGGCCGCGTACGAGGCCGCCCGCGACTACGCCAAGCAGCGCGAGCAGTTCGGCCGGCCCATCGCCAAGTTCCAGGCCATCCAGTGGAAGATCGCCGACATGGCCCTGCGGATCGACGCCGCCCGCCTGCTGACTCACCGCGCCGCCTGGCTGAAGGACCAGGGGGTGCGCTACAGCGAGCAGGCCGCCATGGCCAAGCTGGCCGCGAGCGAGACCAGCCATTTCGTCACCAACGAGGCGGTGCAGATCTTCGGCGGCAACGGCTACAGCAAGGAGTACCCGGTCGAGCGCCACTTCCGCGATGCGAAGATCACCGAGATCTACGAGGGCACGAGCGAGGCCCAGCGCATGGTGATCTCCGCCCACCGGCTCGCCTGAAAGCCGGTCGCGGCCTCGCGCCAGTCCCGAAAGGCCGACATGGACTTCGATTTCAACGAGAACCAGATCATGTTCCGGGATATGGTACGCGATTTCGCCCGC
The DNA here is from genome assembly GCA_964484595.1 of uncultured Fibrobacteraceae bacterium. Taxonomy (GTDB): domain Bacteria; phylum Krumholzibacteriota; class Krumholzibacteriia; order LZORAL124-64-63; family LZORAL124-64-63; genus CAZAHC01. The sequence goes on from CAZAHC010000202.1 coordinate 898, forward strand.
CGTGAGATCGACCCGATCGCCCGCGAGATGGACGAGACCGGCGAGATGCCGGACAGCCTGGTCGCCAAGGTGCGCGAGAGCGGGTTCTTCGGCCTGGCGATCCCCGAGCAGTACGGCGGCCTGGGCGTCGATACCGTCACCTACGGCCTGGTGGTGGAGGAGCTGGCCCGGGCCAGCGCCGGCGTTTGCATCATGGTCACCGTCCACAACAGCGTGGGGTACTACCCGGTGGCCATGTTCGGCAGTGAGCAGATCAAGCAAGACGTCCTGCCCCGCATGGCAGCGGGCGAGATCGCCGCTTTCTGCATCACCGAACCCGGCGCCGGCAGTGACGCCGCCTCCCTCACCGCCACGGCCAGGAAGGACGGCGACGACTACATCCTCGACGGCAGCAAGGTCTTCGTGACCAACGGCCAGTGCGCCCGGTTCTTCATGATCATGGCCCGGACGCCCGGCACCACCGACCACAAGTCCATCCACGCCTTCCTGGTCGAGAGCGGCGTCGAGGGGCTCACCCTGGGCAAGAAGGAAGACAAGATGGGCCTGCGGGCCAGCGACACCGTGGCGATCGACCTGGACGGCGTGCGGGTGCCCGCGGCGCAGCTGCTGGGCCGGGAGGGAGACGGCTTCAAGATCGCCATGGCCGCCCTGGACGGCGGTCGCATCGGCGTTTGCTTCCAGGGGGTCGGCATCGGCCGGGCCTGCCTCGAGGAGGCTGTTAAGTACGCCAAGGTGCGTCAGCAGTTCGGCCGGCCCCTGGCCGACCAGCCGGTGATCCAGAACCAGCTCGCGGACATGGGCACCGAGCTGGACGCCGCCCGCCTGCTCGGCTTCTGCGCCGCTTGGTTGAAGGACCAGGGCCGGCCTTTCACCAAGGAAGCGGCCATGGCCAAGGTCTTCGCCACCGAGGCCGCCGGCCGGGCCGCCGACGCGGCGCTGCAGATCCACGGCGGCTATGGCTACTGCAAGGAGTACCCTGTGGAGCGATACTACCGGGACGTACGGGTCACCCGGATCTACGAGGGCACCAGCGAGATCCAGCGACTGGTTGTGGCTCGCAAGCTGCTCGAGGAAATGTAGGGCCGGATCCATTCCCCGGGTTTTTGCCACGTGGCAAGAATCCCAATCCGCCGGGCAGGAATCACTTCACCAGCTGATAAGCCCACCCGCCCAGCACCAAAACCACCAGCAGCCATCGCAGTGCGGTTTTCTCACCCGCCGACAGGAAGACCTCCCTTCGCCAGCGGGGAACCAGGGTGGCGAGCAGGGAATAACCCCCCCAGGTGCCGAGGGCGACGGCGGCAGCCGTCACCAGGGGGTTGGTCGCAAAGGCGGTCGCCAGATCCAAACGGACCAGGGCCAGCGCGGCGTAGGTGCCGCCGCAGGTGGGGCAGGGTACGTCGAAATACCTGATGAGCGGGCAGAAGGCGATCCTCTCGATGATCCGGCCCCAGAGCAGGAAAGCGAAAGCGACCAGCGCGGCCAGGGAGAGGTAAACCAGGGCGAGCAGGCGGGGCAGGGAATCCCGCTCCGGGATCAATCTCATCCGGAGATGGCTCCGACGCTGAGCAGGAACAGCACCAGCCCGCCGCAGGAGAACAGGCAGAGCAGTAGCGGTAGGAACACGGCCAGGATGGCGCGCCAGAGGTCGGTGTCGTGCATCTTGTACAGGCCGATGATCACCAGGGCGAGGAACCAGAACTCGAGGATCACGACACCGCAGAACGGAAGCAGGGTCAGGATCGAGACCGCCTGCGCGTAGGCGACCACCCGGAAGGTGGCCTCGAACCCGAGCCGGTTGCCGCCCAGCACCATCAGGCAGAGATGGGTGACACCGGCGGATATAAAGACGTCGATGATCGTCAGGACGGGACTGGCCCCGAAGAAGATGCCGTAGATGAACGGCTCCTTGAGCAGCTCGCTCCAGTCCTGGTCGAAGAACATCTGCACCGAGGAGAAGGTCAGCGACCACATCCACATGAAGAAGGCGCCGACGGCGCCGAGGACCATGGCGAAGAACAGGGGCTGGGCGAGGCTGACCTGCGACGGCATGCGCTCGAAGAACTGGACCGGGGAGAACAGGACCTCCTTGATGGTCTGGTAGATCGAGTTCAGGAAACCGTAGCGGTCGCGCTGTTCCCAGGGGGGCAGGACCAGCCCCTCGCGTTCCCCGGTGCCGAATGGGCCGTTCGTCTGGCTGTCGCCGTCCACGTTTTTCCTTTCCGGAAACGGGAGCCCCGACCTCGCCGGGGCAGACGTTCTTGAATCGTCCCTACGTTGCCCCCCACTTTACGTTGCCCCCCACTTTACGTTGCAAGGTTTGCACAGCGGGGCGGTTTGATCAAGAGGCGCCTGGACGGGGCCGCCGGGCCGGCCGTCGGCTCAGACCTGGCTATCGTTGGCCGCCCCTCCTGGCGGCAGGAGGCCCGTCTCGCCCTCGCTGCTGGCGATCACCACGGCGCCGCAGCTGTCGCTCCAGACGTTCACCGAGGTCCGGCACATATCCAGGATCGGGTCGATGGCCAGGATCAGCGCCACCCCCTCCAGGGGCAGGCCCACCGCCTCGAGCACGATCGAGATCATCACCAGGCCCGCGGCCGGGATGCCCGCCGCACCGATCGAGGCCAGCAGAGCAGTCAGGACGATGATCGCCTGGGCCACCGGGCCCAGCGACACGCCGTAGGCCTGGGCGATGAACAGCGCCGCCACGCACTCGTACAGGGCGGTGCCGTCCATGTTTACGGTCGCCCCGAGCGGCAGGACGAAGCTGGTGACCTGGTTCGAGACGCCGGCGCCGTTCTTGACCCGGGCGATCGTCAGCGGCAGCGTGGCCGAGGAGGAGCGGGTGGAGAAGGCGGTCATCAAGGCGGGCGCCATGACCCGGGCGTGCCGGTCGGGTCGCAACCGGCCCACCAGCAGCACCAGCAGGGGCAGCGTCACGGCGGCGTGAACCACCAGGGCGGAAAGCACGGTCAGGCCGTACTTGGCCAGCGGCAGGAAGGCGTCGAAGCCGCTGGCGGCGACGATCCGGGCCATCAACCCGAAGATGCCCAGCGGCGCGGCCCGGATCACCCAGCCGGTGATCTTCATCATCACCGCGAACAGGCCCTCGCAGAAGCGGGCCGGTGACTGACGCAGGTGCTCCGGCAGGAGGGTCAGACCAATGCCGAACAGCAGACAGAAGAAGATCAGCGGCAGCATCTGGCCCTCGGCGGCGGCCGCGACGGGGTTTTCCGGGACCATGCGCAGCAGGATCCCCACCAGATCGCCCGCCCCGCGCCCGGAGAGTTCCTCGGTCAGCTCTGCGGCGGGCGCGTCCAGGCCCAGCCTCTCGCCGACCGGCTGGCCGTCCTGCACGCCCGGCCGGATCAGGTTCACCAGCAACAGTCCGGTGAGGATCGCGAGCAGGCTGGTCATCAGGTACCAGCCGAAGGTCTTGCGGAACAGACGGCCCAGGGAGCGGGCGGAACCGACGCCGGCCACGCCGGTGATGATCGAGCCCACCAGCAGCGGGACGATCACCATACGCAGGGCGCGCAGGAAGAGGGTGCCCAGGAAGTCGAAGATCGCGTACGGCCGCACGATCCCGAGCCATACAGCCTCCTGGTTCCAGAGCACGCCGGCGATCACGCCGCAGACCAGGGCCAGCAGGATCTGCCAGTGCAATTGCCAGCGCCACGGTTTCAAGGAGGAGGGGCCGGGCCGGTTCGGGGCAAGCATATCGTCGCCGCTCCTTTCCGGGTGAGGGACAGCCGCGCGCCAGGCGGAGGGCCGGCAGGGCACAGGCAGCCATACTAGGCCGTCCGGTTCTTCGCCTCAAGGGGCAGGTTGGCAAGTCCCGCTTCATTTTTGGGAGCAGGGTGCTACAATGGCGCGATCGTTAGCGGATCCGTGTCGCCTGCCTGTTGTACAGTGGCGTGTCGCCGCCCGCGGCAAGGGGGAGTAGATGCTCTGGTCAGTCGTCAAAGGAGTTGCCCGGGAGTCTGTCGCCGACCTCCTGGTGATTCCCGTGCTCGAAACCAAAGAGGGGCCCGACCTGGCCGAGCTGGGCGATCTCGCCCCCGCCGGAGGGGCCAGTCTCTCCGCGCTAGCGGAATCGGCCGCCTTCACCGGCCAGGCCGAGGCGAAACTCCTGGTGCCGGGGCGGGATTCCGCCGCGGCCTGGATCCTGCTTGTCGGCCTGGGCAAGCCCGACGAACTCTCGCTCGATCGCTGGCGCCGGGCGGCGGGCGCCGCCGCCGGGCAGGCGCGGCAGATCAAGGCCGCCCGCTGCGCGTTGGTTCTGCCGGAGGGCGGGTCACTGGGTTACGATCAGGGGTCGCTCGCCCGTTGCTGGGTCGAGGGGGCCGAGATGGCCCTTTCCCCGACCGGCGAGCTGAAGGGATCCGGGTCCGAAGCCAGGGACGATTCCGACCGGCCCGGGCAGTGGACGGTCCTGATCGCGGACGGTCGCCGCCTGCGTTCGGTTCGCCGCGGCCTGGCCGAGGGGGAAGCGTACGCGGCCGGCTGTCTGCTGGCCCGGCGGCTGGTGAACCTGCCCGCCAACCTGCTCACCCCCGTGAAGCTGGCCGCCGAAGCGCGCCGGCTGGCCCGGGCCGAGGGCTGGCGGTGCCGGGTGCTCGGTCCCGCCCAGCTGCAGAAGGAGGGCCAGAACGGTCTGCTCGGCGTGGCGCAGGGCAGCCGGGAGGAGCCCCGGTTGATCGTAATCGAAACGCCGGGACCCTCTCGGGCCACCAAGCGGGCCCTGACCAAGGTGGCCCTGATCGGCAAGGGGGTGACGTTCGACTCCGGCGGCCTTTCCCTCAAACCACCGACCAGGATGGACAAGATGAAGTCGGACATGTCCGGGGCCGCCGCGGTCCTGGGTGCGGCCCTGTCCGTTTGCCGGCTGAACCTGCCAGTGAAGCTGCAAATCGTCATCCCCGCGGCGGAAAACCTGCCCGACGGTCAGGCTCTCAAGCCGGGGGACGTCTTGACCATGGCTTCGGGCAAGACCGTGGAGGTCTTGAACACGGACGCGGAAGGACGGCTCCTGCTCGCGGACGCTCTCCATTTCGCCTGCCAGCGACAGCCTGATTTCCTGGTCGACATCGCCACCCTGACCGGTTCCTGCGAGTTGGCGCTGGGCTCGCACTTCGCCGGCCTGCTGAGCAATTGCGCCGAGCTGATCGAGGTGCTGACCCAGGCTGGCGGCGAGACCTTCGAGCGGGTCTGGCACCTGCCGCTGATCTCTGAGCACCACAAGTCGATCGCCAGCGAGGTGGCGGATATTCAGAACCTCGGACCGCGGGCGGGAGGTGCCCTGACGGCGGCCGCCTTCCTGGCCGAGTTCGTGAACGAGGAAATCCCCTGGGCTCACCTGGACATCGCCGGCACCGCCTGGACGGACAAGGCGGGTTCGCTCGGGCCCAAGGGCGCCACCGGTTACGGGTCCCGCCTGCTGGCGCGGGCCGTGGAAATTCTCGTCTCCTAGCCATGGTTGCTGAACTTAGCGAAGCCAGTTCCGCGCGGCGGATCTACA
>CAZAHC010000203.1:0-6355 GCA_964484595.1 uncultured Fibrobacteraceae bacterium
GCCGGCGAGGGAGGGCAGGGATTGCGCTGGCTTCCTTCTCACTCGGATGACGTCAACGACGTCCCAGGCGCTCCGCCGCCGGCTCAGCCTCCCCCGGGTGCGGACCCGGATGAACTGATGGCCAGGTTCCAGGCTTCACACGCCGGCATGGACATCGACGAGTACGAGGATGCCCTTCACCCCGATTTCCGGTTCCGCTTCCAGGATTTCGACATCGAGAATCTCGACCTGGACGACGAATTTCTGGGCCGGGCCGATGACCTGATCATCCAGGAGAGGATCTTTGAGGGAGATCCGGTGATCAATTCCCAGGGCGAGACGGTTCCCGGGATCTCCCAGATCGTCTTCCCCGTCCTGGTCCCCCAGACAATCTGGTCGGAATCAGTCAACCCGGATTTCCTGGGTTGCCAGCGGCGGCTCTATGTCCTCGAGATGGACCTGAGCCGGCCCGGCGCCAGCACAATGATCGTCCAGGGGCAGGCGGAGTTCTTCGTGGCCGCGGCCGATACGGTCCTGGGTGATGGCACGGAGATGCAGTACTGGCAGATCAAGGGGATCGTGGACCGCACCTATACCAGCCCCAAGGGAGCCGAGAGTCCGAGCTGGGGCAGTGTGAAGGTCTTGTACTGGTGAAGCGGAGTAGGCGAGAGGCTATTCAAAGAGTGGGATCCCCGCTTTTCCTTCCCGCGCTGAGCTGCGCCCTCCTGGCCCTGCCTTGACACCCGGCCGCGTTGCCGATAGCGTCTTTTCTACCCCCGTCTACTTCCTGAACGAGGAGAGGGAAATCATGGAAGGCACGATCCTCGGCTTCAACGCGGAGGACGGTTCCGGGGTCATCACCGACAAGGAAGGCAACCGGTACCGGTTCGAGGCGGAGGCCTGGAAAGGAGACAAGCCGGCGGCGGCCGGCCTGAAGGTGGACTTCGTCCCCGACGGTGAGACCGCCCGGGAGATCTACTTGGCGGTGGCCGGCACCGAGAAGAGCCGGGTGATCGCCGGCGTGCTGGCGATCCTGCTCGGGGTCTTCGGCATCCACAAGTTCTACCTGGGTTACACCACCCCCGGCCTCGTCATGCTGGGGATCACCCTGGTCGGGATCGTCCTGTCGGTGATCGTCATCGGCACCTTCATCATCGCCGGCATCGAGGGGATTCTCTACCTGACCAGGACGGACGCCGACTTCGTCGACACCTACGTGACGAACCAGAAGGAATGGTTCTGAGCCGGGTAAACCCGGATTATTCATGAATGGCCTACTGCGGCTGGTCAAATGCCCGCCAGAACCCGTCTTCTCGGATCGGCTCGGTCAACGTACCGCAGTGGGTACGCCTCCCTCGCCGATCCTTGCGAGGTCGTGTTCTGGCGGGCATTTTCCTCACCCTCGTTACAGCCATTCATGAATAATCCGGGTTAGAACCTGATCCCCGACCCTGTCACCGCAGCAGGACCATCGTCCGCACAGCCGTCGTCTCCGCCGCTCTCAGGCGCGCGAAGTAGGAGCCTGAGGCCACGGGCCGGCCCGCGCCGTCGGTCCCGTCCCAGGGAACGGTGTGCCGGCCGGCGGACCGCTCCTCCCGTACCAGGACTCGCACCAGGCGGCCGGCCGGATCGTAGACGGCCAGCTCGACCGGCCCGGAGACCGGCAGCTCGAACGGGATCACCGTCCGGGGGTTGAACGGGTTCGGGAAGTTGGCGTGCAGGATCGGTCGCCCCGCGGTGGTGGGCATCGGCAGCTCGTCCCCAGGCGGGACGGCGGACGGGGTCCAGGGCTCGCCGAAGAAATTCTCCAGGATGAACTCCACGTTGGCGCGCAGTGCGTCGTGATCCATCCGGTAGGGTCGGCCGCACAGGAGCACGAACTGCGCCCCGTCGGGGCGGTGGGTGCCGCCGGTGGCCGGGTGGGCCCAGACGCCGGTGCCGCGGTCGCCGCCGAAGGCGAGCGTGTCCTTGGTCAGCAGCGTGCTCTCGGGCCCGACCGTGGGCAGGAAGACGTCGTTGTAGCTCTGGTTGCCGGTTATGGGGACGTCCACCAGGCCAGGGTAGACCGCGATGCAGTTCTGGAGCGAGCCCTCGTCCGACCAGGTGACGCCGAGGTAGGTGGTCAGGTCGCCGTCGGTGAAGTTCTCCGCCCGCCGGGTCATCAGCAGGACGTTGCCGCCCACCTCGAGGTACGACTCGATGGGAGTCTCGAGCCAATCCGCCAGGTCGCCCAGGTAATCGTTGCCCACCCAGATCACGGTGGAGTACTGGCCGAGGATGTCACCGGGAACCGCGCCGTGGCCGAGCGGCGCCGGCAGGTTGGCGGGATAACCGCCGACGGGCTCGGGGAAGACGTCCCAGAAGGTGATCGGGTTGTCTCCCCAGAAGACGCTGTCCTGGTAGGCGCTGGTGATGGCCGACCAGTAGGTGTCCCAGTGCACGCCGTTCACGAGCAGGATGCCCTCGTCGAAGGTGGGGTTCTCCACGCTGCTCTCGATCTGGCAGAGGATCCAGTCGTCCGGATCCAGGACGACGCTCTGCACCTCGCCGGTGGGCGGCAGCGGCAGCTGGTAGGCCTGCGAGGCCAGGCTGTTCTGGACCGTGAAGTCGAATATGTCGGTGCTGGTGGTCACCCGCACGTCGATCGGCATGGTGAACAGCCCGGTGTTGGTCTGGATCTGCTCGACGACCAGGTCCAGGATGGAACCTCCGCCCGAGGTGCTCCAGCTGTAGCGGTACACCGGGAAGTACTCCCCGTAGATCCACTGCTGGAAGAAGGCGTCGAGGTCGACGCCGGAGACCGCCTCCAGCGCGTCGCGAAACTCCTCGGTCGTGGCCGAGTCGTACTCGTAGAGAGCGCGGTAGTTGTCCAGGCCGGCGAAGAAGTCGGTGTCGTCCAGCACACCACGCACCATGTGCACGACCCAGGAGGCCTTGTTGTAGCTCAGGTTCCAGTCGAAGATGGAGCCGAAGTCGTCGGGGTTCTCGACGTAGATGGTCCCGGGTCCGTAGTAGGCGGCACCGTCCATGTAGGCCTGGTAGGTGCCGAAGCCCGCGGTCTGCTCCTTCCAGTAAGCCTCGCACCAGACCGCGAAACCTTCGTTCAACCAGATGTGATGGAAGGTGTCGCAGGTAATCATATCACCCCACCACTGGTGGGCCAGCTCGTGGCTGATCAGGTCCTCCGACCAGCCGCCGAGGCTGGTGCAGGTCTGGTGCTCCATGCCGCCGCCCCACACGAACTCGGCGTGGCCGTACTTCTCGTCCACGAAGGGGTACTCGCCGAAGCCCTGGGCGAAGACCCCGATCATGGGGACGGTCAGGGCGTAGGTGGCCTGTACCTGCTCGTAGTGGTCGGGGAAGACGTAGAACTGCACCTCCATCGGGTCGCCGCCGCCGAGGGGGCTGTACCAGTCGTTGTAGAAGGTGTAGGGGTGGATCGCCACCGAGACGAGATATGTGACGATCGGATTGCCGGAGTGCCAGTGGAAGGTGCGCGTGGCGCCGTTGTCCACGTTCGAGACCAGCACGCCGTTCGAGGCGACGATCAGGCCGTTGTCGGGCACGGTGATCCGGATGTCGGCGGAGTCGGCCTTGTCCGAGTTCAGGTCCTTGCAGGGCCACCAGTAGCGCGCGCCGTACGGCTCGCTCAGCGACCAGATCATGTCGTCGCCGTTGTGGCTGTCCCAGCCCCAGTAGCTGCTCGCCGGATTGCCGCTGTAGTTCACCACAACCTCGACTATCTCACCGGTTGTGTAAGTCCGGTCCAGGTTCACGGTCAGGACGTGGCTGGCGTGTGAGTAGGTGACCGGCACGCCGCCGGCGGTGACGGCGCTGACGGTCATGTTGCTGCGCAGGTCGAGATCGAGCGTGGCGATGGAGGCGCCGGTCACCTCGGCCCGCACGGTCACCTCGCCGGTCAGGATCTCGGTGCTCGGGTTCAGATCGAGGTCGAGGTCGTAGTAGCGGGCGTCGTACAGGAGCTGGTTGGGTGTAGCGTCCGCCTCGGCCATCTGGACGGCCTTCATCAGGCGCGCCTTGGTGGCTGCTTCTTCCTGGCGATGCTCCAGTAACGTCTCTCGCAGCAGATCCCGCTCGGGCGGCGGGCCGCCGGGCCCGGCAACCAGGGTACCTGCGGTCAACAGGAGCGTGGCGAGAATAACCGCGGCGCCGAGGCCGCGGGGAACGGCAAGGCGACGGGGTGGCTGCACGGGGAGGTTTGGCTGGTTAAACATGGTGACTCCCGAGGGGAAGAAAACCGCGGTCGGGCGAGGCCGACCACCGGTTTCCGGGCAACCGAAAACGCCGGCGGAAATGGTTGCGCGGGGCGCGACATTCCGCGGCAGGGCGACATTTCCACCTTAATTATACCGCGAATCACTGGTGACCGACAACCGGACCCGGGTGGCTGGGTCACCTGATCAGGAGCATCCGCTTGGTCTGGACACGGTTTCCGGCCCGCAGCCGGTAGAGGTAGGCGCCGCTGGCCACGGCGGCCCCGCGCCGGTCCCGGCCGTCCCACTGGAGGCTGTGCTCCCCGCGGCCCTGCGGCCCGCTGAACAGGGTGCGGATCCGGCGGCCGGCGGCGTCGAAAACCGTCAACTCGACCTCGCAGTCGGCGGCCAGGGAGTAGCTGATGGTGGTGAGCGGGTTGAACGGGTTGGGGTGGTTCTGGTCGAGCCGGACCAGGGCGGCGACGGGAGGCCCGTCGGGAACGGCGACCACGTCGTGGTAGAAGGGACGCTCGTAAACCCCGTTGCCGTAGGTGGAGACCCGCAACTTGCGGCTCTGGGGGGAGACGGTCAGGTCCATGGCCACCACCGCGTCGGGCAGGCCGGACCGGAACTCGTACCACGAGCCGCCGCCGGTCAGCGAGATGTAGACGCCGATGTCGTTGCCCACGTACACGTGGTCCGAGTTCGCCGGGTCGACGACGACCGAGGAGGTGGGCACGTCGGGCAGCCCCGCTCCGATATCGCCCCAGGTGTCGCCGGCGTTGCCGGACTTGAACACGTGGCTGCTGCCGAAGCCGGAGAAGGCCACGTAAACGGTGTGATCGTCGTTCGGGTCGATGGCCAGGCCGACCGGATAGCGGTCGGGCAGGGAGCCGGTGACGTCCTGCCAGGTCGTCCCGCCATCGAGGGTCCGGAAGACGCCGGCCGGAGCGTTGACCGGGGCGGTGGTGACGTAGACAACGTCGCTGTTGGTCTGGGAGACCTCCATCGCAAGGGCGGGGTTGCCGCCCAGGTACGAGTCGTAGTTGATGCCGTACCAGGACAGGCCGCCCGTGGCCGACTTGAAGACGTAGCCGCGCCCGGCGTAGAGGACCTGCGGTTCGGCGGGGCCCCCGAGGGCGAAGGGGGCGATGAAACCGGTCTCGCCGCCCTCGGGGGGAGTGACGTCCAGCCAGTCGTCGCCGCCGTTGCTCGACTTCAGGATGTTCAGGTACTGGTAGGAGCCGTAGAGGGTGAGGCCGTTGTTGGGATCGATGGCGGTCCAGCTGCCGTCGCCCCCGATCACCCGGGCCCAGGCGACGGTCCCGGTGAAGATGGCGGTGCAGTTGTCCTGCATCCCGCCCATGGCGTGGTTCGAGTCGAGCCGGCTGCTGCTGAAACCGGCGTAGAACTGCTGGGTCTGGTAGCCGCCGTTGCAGCCGGCGAAGGTCTCGCCGCCGTCCAGCGACCGGAAGATGCCGCCGTCGTTGGCGAAGTAGATGATGTCCCGGTTCGTCGGGTGGTAGACGAGGTCGTGGTGGTCGGCGTGCGAGTACCAGGGCGGCCCCTCGGGCTCCCCCGGCTGCACCAGGCCGAAGTACCAGGAGGCCCAGTCCGACTTCCGGACCAGGTTGGCCCCGCCCTGGGTGGACTTCCAGATGTCGATGCCCACGGCGATGACCGTGCTGGGATCTTCGGGGTGGACGGCGACGTCGTGGGAGAACCAGCCCTGCCAGAGCGAGTAGTCCTCGGTGGAGACGAGGCTCCAGCTGTCACCCCCGTTGTTGGACCGGCAGAGCCAGGTCGCATAGCTGCCCTGCCCCCCGTTGCCGAGGCTCACCAGGACGGTGTTCGGTGAGGACTCGCAGATCGAGAGCTGCGCCTTGCCGGCGAAGTTCGGGGGCAGGATCCCGGGCTGCACCATCTTGGTCCAGTTCGCCCCGTGGTCGGTGGTCCGGTAGATGCCGTGCCCGGGGCTCGACAGGTTACCGCAGGCGATGAAGACGGTGCCCGGATCGGCGGGATTGATGGCGAGATCGTTCACCATGATGGTCGCATCGACCTGGAACCAGGTATCGCCGCCGTCGAGGGTCTTGTAGGTGCCCTCGGTGGTGCCGGCCCAGACCCGGTCGTGATTCGTGGGGTCGATCCGGATCGTCCAG
>CAZAHC010000204.1:0-6331 GCA_964484595.1 uncultured Fibrobacteraceae bacterium
ACACAAGGTTTTGGTCCTTGCATTCGCGGGTTCGAATCCTGCCGCCCCAGCCAACCTTCCCTGAGGTCCTTGATCCATGTACAACGAGCTGGTCATAATCAGCGGGACCGCCCATCCCGAAATGGGCGAGCGCATCGGCGAGTGCCTTAAGATCCCGGTGCTGGACGTCGACGTGGATCGCTTCTCCGACGGCGAGATCCGGGTCAAGATCAAGGAGAACATCCGGGGCACCGACGTTTTCATCGTGCAGCCCACCTTCCCGCCGGCCGAGAACATCATGGAGCTCTTGCTGCTGCTGGATGCCGTCCGCCGGGCCTCCTGCCGCCGGGTCACCGCGGTTATTCCCTACTTCGGCTACGCCCGGCAGGACCGGAAGGATCAGCCGCGGGTGCCCATCACCGCCCGGCTGCTGGCCAACCTGATCACCACCGCCGGCGCCCAGCGGGTGCTGACCATCGATCTGCATGCGCCCCAGATCCAGGGCTTCTTCGACATCCCGCTGGATCATCTCTATTCCGCGCCGGTCCTGCTGCGGCACTTCGACGACTGGCCGCGCACCAACCTGGCCGTCGTCGCCCCGGACGTCGGCAGCATCAAGATGACGCGAGCGTTCGCTAAGCGCCTGGAGGCCGATCTCGCCATCATCGACAAGCGGCGGCCCCACGCCAACCACGCCGAGGTCATGAACTTCATCGGCGACGTGAAGGGCCGCGACGTGGTCATCTTCGACGACATGATCGACACCGCCGGTACCCTGACCGACGCCGCCCGCGTCTGCTTCGAGGAGCAGGGCGCCCTGTCGGTGACCGCCTGCTGTACCCACCCGATCCTCTCCGGCCAGGCTCTCGACCGGATCAACGCCGCTCCGATCAAGGAAGTGGTCGTCAGCAACACCGTTCCCTTCGACCGCTTCGACCAGTGCGCCAAGATCAAGGTGCTGGACATGGCGCCGCTACTGGCCGAGGCGATCGAGCGGATCCACCTGGAAAAAACCGTCAGCGCCCTTTTCCTCTGAGCGGTCGCGGCACCTTGACAACCCGGCGTTTACGTGCTTTCTTTAGCGGTCCTTTCGCACTCGGAACCGGCTTTGACATCCCCCGCCGGCGGCGGGGAGGTGTGGCTTTTCCCCCGGGTGCTGTGTGCTGCGTAGAGCTGGAGGCAAAGCGGAATGGGTCTGGTAGAACTGAGAATTTTCCCCCGTCAGACGACGGGTAAGAACGCCAACCGGCGGACTCGCGCTGGCGGGCGCATTCCTGCCGTTCTGTACGGCAGCGGCAAGGAAACCTCGAACGTCGAGGTTGACACCAACGAATTCACCAGGGCCATGGCCGCCCTGGGCGGCAGCAGCGTCATCTTCTCGCTCAAGCAGGAGACCAGCGAGGATGCCATCGCCCTGCTGCGCGATGTGCAGCGCAACCCGGTCACCGACTCGATCCTGCACCTCGACCTCTTCGAGATCCCCCGCGGGGTACTCATCACCGCTCCGGTGAGGGTTATGCTCGAGGGCGAATCCCTGGCGGTCAAGCGGGGCGACGCGGTGCTCTCGCAAACCCTCGACAGCGTGGAGGTCAGCTGCCTGCCGCGGGAACTCCCCGAGGCCATCACCCTGGACGTGACCGACCTCGAGCTGGGTGACCGGGTCTACACCAAGGAACTGCAGAGCCCCGCCGGCGAGATCACCACCGATCCGGAAACCCTCGTCGTGCTGTTGAAGGCGCCGACCGTCTTCGTCGAGGAAGAGGAAGAGGTCGAGGAGGTCGAGGGCGAGGCCGCGGCCGAGGGTGAGGCCGAGGGCGAGGCTCCCGAGGGTGAGGGCAAGGAAGACCAGGCCAAGGACGCCGATTCCAAGGGGAAGGGTTCGGACAGCTGACCTGTCCCGGTCGACCGCGGTGCAGGATCGATTTTTCCCGGTGATTCAGGCGGCGAGGTGAAGGTGTTGCTTCACCTCGCCTTTTTTCCGGTTCCGAGGGTGGAGGCACGGCGTGCAGGTCGTGATGGGACTTGGCAATCCCGGCGAGTCATACGCCAATACCCGGCACAACCTGGGTTTCCGGGTGGTGGATGAGCTTGCCGACCGCCGGGGAATCGCCTTCCAGCGGTTCGGCCCCGATTTCGCCCGGGCCGAGACCGCTACCGAGACGGGCCGGCTGGTCCTGCTCAAGCCGCTCACCTACATGAACCGCAGCGGCCTCGCCCTTGCGCGCTGGGCCGCCGGGGCGGGGGTTCGCCTGTCCGGGACCGGTGAGCCTGACTGCCTGGCCCCGGTGATCGTCTTCGACGACCTGGCCCTACCGCTCGGAACGGTCCGGATTCGCGCCCGCGGAGGCGCTGGGGGTCAGAAGGGGCTCATCTCGGTGATCGACGTCCTCGGGGGCGAGGAATTCCCTCGCGTGCGGCTGGGAATCGCCGGCGGGGAGGGAGTGGTTCCGGCCGACCTGTGGACCTCCTACGTCCTGGAGCCCTTCGCCCAGGAGGAGCGGGAAATCGCGGCCCGGCTCGTCCAGAAGGGTGCCGACGCGGTTTCCGAACTGCTGGCCAGCGGCCCGGAGATCGCCGCTTCCCGCTTCAACCAGCGCCTGTCGGCCGAGCCGGACGGGGGAGACCCGGCGGGTTAACCGGGGCTTGCCTTTTCGGGCGCGAAGGAATATATTCTTTTCCGGTCGACGCCGGCTTCCGCCCGGCGCCGGCGTGGAATTTTACCAGCTGCAAGAGCTGGGTTTACGCATCCCTACCTGGGCTGAGGCTGTTGCCTGTCGTGCAGGGGCGGCCGAGAGAGACCCAGGTCAGCCTGTCCGAGGGGAGGTGTATCCAGTGCCCAAGTACGAGCTTGTCTTCATCCTCAAGGCCAACCAGCCCGAGGCCGAGTTGGACGCGCGGGTCGAGAAGGCCGCGTCTATCATCGCCAACCACCAGGGCGAAATCACCAAGCGAGACCATTGGGGCACCCGTCGCCTGGCCTACGAGATCGATCACGAGACGCAGGGCAACTACATGCTCCTGAAGTTTCAGAGCGCAGGAACGGCGGTTACCGAGCTTGATCGGACGTTCCGTCTGGACGACATGTGCCTGCGCCATCTGATCGTGCGGGACGAGGAATGGGAGGAGCGCAACCGGGTAGCGATTGCCAAGCGGCGATCCGCCGCCCAGGAAAGCGCCGAGGCCAAGGCCGCCGCCGGCGAGTCCAAGGAGTGATACCGGCGCCAAATTCCCGCCCGGTTCCGGTTCTGACCGGACACACGCGAAAGTGAGGGCCGCATGGCCAGGAAGAACCTGCGACTGAAGAAGAAGAAGAAAAAGAAGAGGAGACAGGGCAAGCAGAAGGTCTGCTACTTCAGCAAGACCGGCATGGTGGCCGTTGACTACAAGGACTCGGAGTTCCTCCGGCGGTTCATCACCGAGCGGGGCAAAATCGCTCCCCGGCGAAACACCGGCACCACCGGGAAGTACCAGCGCCTGCTCGCCATTGCGATCAAAAGGGCCCGGCATCTCGCCCTGTTGCCGTACGTCAAGGAATACTACCGGTAGGCGACCGGGACTGGAGCTGCCATGGGGGTCCACCGGGCCGGCTTTCCCGGCGCTGCGGCTCTGCTGACGGTTGGCGCGACCGCCGTTTCAGTGCGGGGTGGCGGTTCCGTGCCCGGCTCCCTGCTGGTCGGCCTCGTGCCTCTGGCGGTACCCACGGTCTGGGCGGTGTCGTTTGTCGCCTGGCCCTCGCTCCGCTGGCATCTGGTGGCCGGCCTGCTCTGGTTGTTGCTGGTGGCGGGTTGGGTCCCGGGGGGTGTGATCCTGACCTTCGTGGCCTACCTGTTCGGCGGCCTGGGTCTGGGCTGGGCCTTGCTGGACGACTGGCGGGCGGATGGAGCCCTAGGAATCACCGCCTTGCCGCTGGTCCTGGTGGTCGGGTGGGCAGCCGCGCAGCTGCCGATCGAGCAGATCATCGCGGAGTTTGGCCAGGATCTTCGCGCCTCGGTCCAGCAGGCCGTGGCCGCGAATCTCGAGGAATCCGCTCGGCAGGTCCAGCTGGCAGAGTACGAAAAGCTGATCGACGGCCTGCAGAACCTGTTGAGCAAGCTCTGGCCTGGCCTGATCGCCTTGGGGTTGCTCGGCAATGCCGGTGTGATCTGGCTCCTGGGCAGATGGCTCGGCCGACGGGTCAGGCCCGGGTTCACCGGGCGTCCCGTGCCGGCCTTTCACCAGTGGGGGATGCCCTTCTACTTGGTGTGGGTCTTGGCGGTGGGACTTCTCCTGGTCGCCATGCGCCAGGGGGTATGGTCGCAGGCGGGCCTGAACCTGATCCTGGTGGCGGCCACCCTGTTCAGCATCCAGGGTCTGGCGGTTCAGATCTTCCTGCTGGGCAGGATCTGTCCGCCCTGGGTGAGGATCGTTTTCTGGACGGCGGCTGCGCTTTTCTTCGCGCCGCTGATCCTGGTCAGCAGTGCGGTAATCGGGCTTTGCGACCAGTGGTTGAACCTGCGTCGTTTCGCGCCCACGGCCGGCCCTCCGCGGCTTGGCTGATGCGTTGCCACCGGCGGGCGGTTTGCCCGTCCGGCTGGCGCAAAGAGGTGGTTTTTGATGGAAGTCATCCTTCTGAAGGACGTTGACCGTCTGGGTCGCGTGGGCGACGTGGTAACGGTCCGCCGCGGCTATGCGCGCAACTTCCTGATTCCGCAAGGTATTGCCTCGCTGGCCGGTGAAGGCGAACGGCGAGCCCTGCAGGAGAGGTTGCGCCAGGAAAAGCTCCAGGACAAGAAAGCCAAGCGAAGCGCCGAGGAGCTGGTCGGCAAGTTCAAGGAGCTCTCCTGCACGCTGACGGTGCAGGCCGGCGAGGACGACAAGCTGTTCGGTTCGGTGACCGCCCGGGATATCGCCGCCGCGATGTCCGAGCAGGATCTCGAGCTGGAGCACAAGCAGATCGAGCTTGCCGAGCCCATCAAGCAACTGGGCGTCTACTCAGTCCCGGTCAAGCTGCACCCGGAAGTCGAGATCACCGCCAAGGTGTGGGTCGTCAAGGCTTAGGTACGCTCGGAAAACCGTCGGACCGAGCCTGAGCACGGGCAAGGAGCGTAGGAACATGGGGGATGGGTCGGCCCCGAATTCAGTCGCGGGTTGCTGCGTGATCATGGCGGGCGGCAGGGGTACCCGCTTCTGGCCCCTCAGCCGGTCCGCCCGGCCGAAGCAGCTGCTCGCCCTCGGCTCCGCCCGGAGCTTGCTGCGCGATACCTTCGAGCGCGTCGCGCCACTGGTCGGTCCCGACCGCTTGATCGTGATCACCAACCACAACCTCGTCCCCGCCGTGGCGTCGGAGCTACCCGAGCTGCCCGCCAAGCACATCATCGGCGAGCCCGCCGGCCGCAACACCGCTCCCTGCGCGGCGTTGGGGGTAGGGATCGCCGAGTTGCTGCATGGACCCGGGCCGGTCGCCCTGCTGCCCGCCGACCACTGGATTCCGGACGGCGACCTGTTTCGCCGGCAGCTCCAGGACGCCTTCGCCCACGCCACCAGTACCGGCGAGGCGGTCTGCTTCGGCATCTCCCCTTCCCATCCCGAAACCGGTTTCGGGTACCTGGAAGTCGCCGTCGCCGATGGCGAGGGGCCCTTGCCCGGAAAACGATTCGTGGAGAAACCCGATCTGCCCACCGCCGAATCGTACCTCGCCGGCGGCCGCCATTTCTGGAACAGCGGCATCTTCGTCTGGGACAGCCGGGCCTTCGCCGCCGCTCTCGCTGCTCACCTTCCATCCCTCGCGGGGCACCTGGCGGTTCCCGTGGCGGAGTTCGGCGGCCCTGGCTTTGCCGACGCCTTGGCCGGGGCCTACGCCGAATGCGATTCCGTTTCCATCGACGTCGGCGTCATGGAACAACTTCCCGCGTTTTCGGTTTTCAAGGCTGCCTTCGGCTGGTCCGATCTCGGCAGCTGGGACGCCTGGGGCAGCCTGGCCCCCGCCCTGGCCGCGGATAACCGGGGCCGGGCGGAGATCCTGACGGTCGATAGCCAGCGCAACGTGATCTTCGCCCCCGGCAAGCTGGTCGCCCTGGTTGGCATCGCCGATACCGTGGTCGTTGATACTCCGGACGCCTTGCTGGTCTGCCGCGCTGATCAAGCCCAGCGGATCCGGGAGCTGATCACCCAGCTCGAGGGTGGGAAGCGACAGGATTTGCTGTAGATTCTGCCCCGCATTGCGGGCGAGAAAGGAAAGGAGTGTTCCTTGCTCATGTTTGCCAAACGCCCCCTCCGTCAATTCGCACTCGCTCTGCTGTTCCTCCTGGCTGCGGTTGCTCTCGTCTCCTGCCAGGCCGAGGAGAAGAGTGAGGGCCAACCAGATCCTTCTCTC
>CAZAHC010000205.1:0-6328 GCA_964484595.1 uncultured Fibrobacteraceae bacterium
GAAGGACATTACTCACTGGTTCCAGAGCGGTCTCTACCAGGAAGGTGTCGAGCAGAAGATGGGCTGGTCGGATCGTCTCTGCCCGCCCATCAAGGCCGAGTTCATCCTCAAGGGCTTGCAGAACATCCAGGGCGGCAACGTGGTCACCCTGACGATCCTGGACCCGGATCCGGGGCAGGGGATCGAGATCCTGGAGGCCGCCATCACCGCCTTCGGCGACTACGCCTGTGCCGACAGCATTTCCAGCCAGTACAACTTGACTCGCTCCGGCATCGAGGTCCAGATCGCTGGCCTCCGGAACCAGAAGGACCTGCTGGTCAGCGAGCGGCAGAGCCTGGACCTCGACATCGCCGCGGCCCGGGCGGAATCGACCCTGGTCGAGTCGGAACTCGCCCGGGTCGACCTGGAGATGGAGAAGCTCGCCGCCTCGGACCGGAGGTGCGAGGGGAGCCTGGCCGCGCTGGAACAGGAGGAGCAGGAGATCCTCCGCGGTCTGGAGGATTTCCGGGCCGCGATCGGAGCCCTCCAGGGAGAGAAGCAGGGGTCGGCCGAGCAGCCCGCAGACCCGGCCGCTACGGCCGGGCAGGGGGCCCCGGACTGGCTGGCGCCGGCGCTCCTGCTCGGTGACGCCCACCGGATCAGCGAGATCGTGCAGGGCAACCTGGAGATCCAGAAGCGGTTATCGGCAATCCGGATTCACGCGGATAGCCTGCGCAATCAGCTGGAAAACAACGACATCCAGCGGCGGGACTTGCAGCTGTGGAAGGACTACGACATAGCCAACAAGAAGGTGGAGCTGCACCGCAAGATAGAGAACCTGCGGCTGGAACGCGACCAGGTGATTCCCAACACCAGGGCCGACCTGGCGAACCAGATCCGGGAGAAGAGGATCCAGCTCGCCACTCTTTCGCCGGTCGAAAGGGTCGGCCACATCTCGGCCACCGCTGGTCCGGTCCGGCCCCGCAAGATGCGAGCGATGGCCATCCTGACCCTGCTGGGCCTGCTGGGATCGCTGGTGCTTGCCTTCACCTGGGATTACGTATCCCGGCACCGGGACGAGATTTTCCGGTCATGATCGGGCCGGGTCACTGAGCGCCGAGCCACCGGGTTAGATGCGCGGCAGACAAAGCATCCTCCAGAATCTGGGAATCTTGACGGTTGCCCAGGCGGCCACGATGCTCCTGAGTGTCGTGGCCCTGGTTTACATTGCTCGGACCGTGGGGCCCCACTGGTTCGGCGTCCTGCAGCTCGGGGTGGCCTTCAGCGCCTACGCCCTGATCGTCGCCGAGTGGGGGATGTGCACCCTCGGGGTGCGGGAGGTTGCCCGGCTCGATTCGGGGCGGGCCGTCCTGCGCTACGCCCAGGTGCACGTGGGGCTGATGGCGGCCCTGGCGGTTCTGGTCCTGGTGCTCGGGATCCTGGTCCTGCCCCTGTTTCCCTTCTTCGCCACCGACCGGTGGGTCTTCCTGCTGTACCTGGCGGCCGTGCTGCCCCAGTTCCTCACCCTCGACTGGGTCGGCATCGGACTCGAGCGGATGACCTGGGTCGGCGTGGCCAAGATGAGCCGGAGTCTCTTCTACGCCCTTCTGGTCCTGTTGCTCCTCAGCCGGGTGGACGGGCTGGCCGGCTGGCCCGCCTTTCGCTGGGTGCCGGTGATGTTCCTGCTCTCGTTCTGCGGCAGCACCGCGCTGATGGCCGGCCGGGTCCGCGGCTGGCTCGGCCGCTGGGTCTGGCCGCGGTATTGCGGCTGGCCGGAGTGGTCCCGCCGTCTGGCGGCCACCGGACCGATCGGCGCGGCCCACCTGACGATGCGGGTGCTGCTGAACATCGACGTGGTCATCCTGGGTCTGCTGGCCGCGCCCGCAGTTGTGGGCAGCTACGCCGCGGCGGCCAAGATCATCTTCGTGCTGCTGGTGGCGGTGGAGGTGCTGTGGCGGGCGCTCCTGCCCCGCCTGGCCCGGCTCTGGCAGGAGTCGCCGGCGGAGTTTCGTCGCCTTTACAACCTTTATCTCGGTCTTGCCGTGGCGGTCTCGGTGCCGGTGGCGGCGGGCGGACTGCTGCTGGGCGGGCGGCTCATGCAATTGGTCTACGGCGATCGTTACCCGGGCGCCGGCGACATCTTCCAGGTGCTGAGTCTTTCCTACGTCATCCTCGCCGTGGGACAGTTCTTCGGTTACGGCCTGATCGCCAGCGACCGGCAACGCGACTACTTCGGACCTCTGCTGACCAGCGCCGTGGCCGCGGTGGTGGCCACCTTCGGCTTCGTGCCCCGGTTCGGTGGGGTGGGGGCCAGCTACGGCATGCTGACCTCGCATACCTTGTTGCTGCTCGCGGCCGGCTGGGTCTGTCGCCGGTTGCTGGACAGACGGCTGGGGCAGCCCTTGCTCGGGGCGGGGGCAGGCGCGGGGGCGATGGTGGCCGTGGTGCTGCTGCTGCCGGAGTGGTCCCTGGCCGCGGTGATTCCCGCCGCCGTGATTGCCTACCTGTTGCCGGCCGGGCCGATCGTCCTGGCCTGGGCTCGCCGTCAGGCGCGCTGAGTAGCCGCCAGCTCGCGGTAGATCTCCTCGAAACGACTCACCTGCTTCTCCAGGGTGTACTCCCGGGCGCGCTGTCGGGCCCGCTCCCCGTGGGCGAGCCGTAAAGGTGAGTCCTGGAGATACCTGCTGATGGCGGCGGCCAGCCCCTGCGTTTCCGGCGGCACGATCTGACCCTCCCGGTCGTGCCGGACCACCTCGGGGATTCCCCCCCGGTCCGTACCGATGACGGGCAGCCCGTAGCCGAAACCGTCCAGCACCGCGAGCGGGAAGTTGTCGAGGCAGATCGACGGGACGACCAGGAAGTCGCTCCGGCGCAGGATTCGATCCTTCTGCTGGCCGTGCACCGTGCCGAGGTACTCGCAGCGGTCGGCCCAGCGCCGGCAAAACCGGCCCACCTCCGCCGCCAGGTCGCCGGCGCCGGCGAACGCGAACCGGAGCGCCGCCGCGGCCGGGTCGGCGAACAGCCTGTCCAGGGCCTCGAGCAGCAGGCCGACTCCCTTGTACGCGGCCAGCGTCCCCAGGAAAACCCCGTGGACCGTGGTTCGGTCCGGCCGCGGACCGGGGTCGGCCGCGGGGAATTCCTGACCGTTGGGCACCACCATCGCCCGGGCGCGGCCAAACCCGCCGGCCGCCAGGTGCAGCTCGAGGTTGAACCGGGAGGGGGCGGTCACCACTGCCACCTCCCCGGTCCGGCCGAGCTTGAGCCGGCTGAGGAGCCGGCACGGCCAGCGGGGAGCTTCGCATACTACCTGGCTGGACCGGAGCAGGGTCGTGCGCGGGCAGAGCAGGTGCAGGTCGTGGCAGGTGTGTACCACCGGCACGCCCTTGGCGGTGGCCGCCCGCCAGACGGCCGCGGTCATTCCGACCAGGGTGTGGGTGTGCAGGACGTCGGGGCGGGAGCGAGCCACCGCCTGGTGGGCAAGCCCGAGCCAGGCGGGCGAGTGGACGTTCAGGAAATGATGGATCCCCCGGGCCAGGATGCCGGGCGGGGGAGTGTCGGGAGCGGGCAGCACGTCCACCAGCCCTGCGCTCGGGCCCTCGAAAACGCGTCCGGCCACGCCCTCGACTTCCCTCTCGCGCAGGACGGGCCGGCCCCGGCCCCGCTTGCCGGTCGAGGTCAGGACGTCGACCTCGTGTCCCTTCGCGCTCAGCCGGCGGGCCAGCTCCCAGACGACCCTTTCGGCGCCACCGATCAGGTCGGGAAAGAAGAGGCTGTTTTGCAGGAGTATCTTCATCGGCCTCGCACGGCCGGGGCGGTAACCCGGGCCGGGTTCGTTCACGAACGGGATTCGTGAACCACCGGAGGTGCTGGATCAGGTTCCAGCTTGCCGGCGAGCCGGAGGGCGCTGGTGGCGATCAACCAGCTCGCCAGGATGACGAACGTCGGGTTGTTCATGTGTTCCTCGAACATGAACAGGCCGAACAGGTGCCAGGCGAGGATCCCCTCGAGGAAACCGGCCCCTCCCCGGCGCAGCGCCACCTGCCACATCAGGTGGGCGAGGGCCAGGAACATGGCCGCCGCCAGCGGCAGCCCGAAGAACAGGCTCGCCTGCATGAAGGCGTTGTGGGTGGCGTCGATGCCGCCGTGCTCGATCAGCTTGATCTGCCCTTGCTTGACCCCCAGCCCCAGCGGGTTCTCGAGGGACAGTTCCAGGGCCGACGAGGTGCTGGTCACCCGCTCGGCGAGGTTGGCCTCGGCGCTCACCATGTCCTGCCAGCGGAGCTTGCCGCCGGGAGGGCCGAAGATCAGGAACAGCGGCAGCAGCACGGCGCCGGCGAGGCCGAACAGCGCCGCCGCCCGGGCCGGGCGGGGGGCCAGGAGCACGAAGACCAGCAGGGTGGCCACCGCCACGAGCAACGGCGAGCGGGTGGAGGTGAAGTTGGCCGTGGCAAAGAGGCCGCAGATACCGAGCGCGGGCAGCCAGATCCCGGCCTTGCCCCGGAAGTAGAGGTAGAGCCCGACCGGGACGATCAGGCTGGTCACCGCGGCGGTGGCGGCGTGGTGGCCGTGCAGTCCGGGCAGGCGGATCGAGTGGTAGACCGTGTGGTGAAAGGCCGAATCGGTGGTCGAGAGCCCGATCGCCCGCGGGATACTCTCGAGGCCGGTGGCCTGGAGGGTCAGGACCACCAGGTTCACGACCACCCCCCACACCAGGCCCCACAGGAAGGCGTCCCGCTGGCGGACGGTCCTGGTCAGGTACAGCAGAGCCAGGCCCCAGGGGAGGGCCAGCAGCCAGCGCAGGCTCATCGTCAGGGTCGGCATCTGCCGCCCCGGCAATCCCATCAGGAACCAGGCCAGCGGGAGCACGTTGACCAGCGCCAGGGCCACCAACGGGGCGCTGGTCATGCCGCGCGAGCCGAGACGCCACAGTAACCAGGCGGCCAGGACCAGGCCCATCAGGTCGGTGGCCCGCGGGGACTGGGCGAACTGGGGGACGACGTAAAGATTGGCGGCCAGGAGGAAACCCAGATACCAGGTGAAGGTCTGCCACCAGGGTCGGGACATGCGGTTGCCTTGTCGAGCAGGTTCAAACCCGGCCTGCCGCCGTTTGCAGCAGGGACCTCGATTCGACTAGTAATTGCACTGCCGGCGCGGTCCGTCAAGTCGGCAAGAAAAGGACGCGGAGAAAATCGGGGTCGGCGGATTGCCTGAGCGGTGTCGGCCTCCGTATATTCATCGAGCCAGCGCGCTCAGAGGATGAGCGCCTTAGCAGGAAGGGGCGGGACCACCGGCAAGGAACTCGCCCCTTCTGTCTGTGAACTTCCACCAATCCCTTGACACCACCAATCCCTTGACATTTTCCCAGCCCGTGGCACCGTTCAGCGGCGAACCATCCCGTTCCCCCGCCAAGGTCTAACAACAGGAGAGGAAACGCATGAAGCGTTCGAGCCCCACTCTCGGCCTGATCCTGGCCGTGTTGGCCGGACTCTGGTCGGGGTGCGAAAAGAGCGGCGAGGAAACCGGGAAAATCCTGCCTGATACCTTGCAGGTGATCGAGGCGGCGATCGGCCAGGGGCGCGCTGTCGTTGCCGGTGACTATCTCACCGTCCACTACTCCGGCTGGCTGTATGTAGACGGTCAGAAAGGGGAGCTGGTCGACAGTTCCCGCCAGGCCGACCAGCCCTTCTCCTTCCGGCTCGGGCGAGGCAGGGTGATCCAGGGCTGGGACCAAGGCCTGCCGGGCATGAAGGTGGGGGGGCGGCGGACCTTGATCGTGCCGCCCGATCTCGCCTACGGTCAGAGCGGCCTGCGTCAGATCCCGCCCGGCAGCACTCTCCTGTACGAGGTCGAGCTGATCTCCGCGCCGACCGTCGGCTTCGAGACCCTCGTTCCCGGGGACGGCCCCCTGGCCGAGGAGGGGGACATGATCAAGGTCGCTTACACCGGCTGGCTGGCCGAGGAAGGCCGGAAGGGACGTCAGTTCGACAGCACCGCGGAGCGGGGCCACTCGCTCCAGATCACGCTCGGCGCCGGCCATGTCTATCCCGGGCTCGACCTGGGTCTGGACCGCATGCGGGTGGGTGGGAAGCGGCTGCTCACCATTCCCCCCGAACTCGGCTACGGCCTGCGCGGGTACGAGCGCGATGGTCGCTATGTCATCCCGCCGGAGGCGACCTTGTTGGTCGAGGTCGAGCTGCTGGAGGTGGTGGGCAAGCACTAGACCCTGACCTGATGATTCGGTTGTGCCTCTGAGAATGTGTTTGGTCCGGAACCTGCACTACCCCGGCCATGCGTACCAATGATCGCCGCTGGCGTCCCCCTTTCTGCCCAAACCCAGATTGCCCCTATC
>CAZAHC010000206.1:0-6322 GCA_964484595.1 uncultured Fibrobacteraceae bacterium
CGCTCTCAGCCCACGACCACCGGCAGCGGTCAGGCCTCGGGCGGGTAGTCGTCGGCGACGTGGGTGGCGGTCACGGTGGTGGTGATGCCGCCGCGAACGAACCACTCGCCGCGCACCTCCATCAGGCGCGGCCGGGCGGCGGCGACCAGATCGTCCAGGATGCGGTTGGTCACCGCCTCGTGGAAGGCGCCCTCGTCACGATAGGACCAGAGGTAGAGCTTCAGCGACTTGAGCTCGAGGCACACCTGGTCGGGAATGTAGCTTATGGAGAAGTGAGCGAAGTCCGGCTGTCCCGTCAAGGGACACAGGCAGGTGAACTCCGGGCACTCGAACTCGATCTCGTAATCCCGCTCCGGCTCGGGATTGGGGAAGGTTTCCAGCACGCGCGAGGGTCGGGTCGCCATGGTTTTCCTCTCCCTGGTCCTGGTGGACGGTGGGGGCCGTTCAAGCGCAGCGATACTGTACGCCAGGAGGGGGGTATTCGCCAGAACTGTCGCGCCGCCCGGCGAGAAAGAGGCCGGGCCCGTCAGGACCCGGCCTCCGGGGATCGATCTGGCGAGGGATCACTTCACCAGGGCCATTCGCCCGACGTCGGTGAAGGGACCGCTCTTGACCGCGTAGAAGTAGATACCGGCGGCGACACTGCGGCCGGTGTTGTCCTGGCCGGTCCAGGTGACCTCGTGCTTGGTCGCGGGGAGTTCCGCCGCGAGGAGTGATTTCACCAGCCGGCCCGCCACGTCGTAGATCCGCACGGTTGTGTGGGCGGGGGCCGGCAGCGAGAAGCGGATCTTCGTCACCGGGTTGAACGGGTTGGGGTAGTTCTGCTCCACCTTGAAGACCAGCGGCGCCGTCTCGCCCTCCTCCGGCACCGGCGTTCCTCCGCAGCCGGAGGCGAAGGCGCCGATCAGGCCACAGCCGCCGCTGTTGGCGGGGTCGCAGGGGGAGGTGGTGTGAATACCGAAATCCTCGCCGGGCAGGTTGCAGAACTCAGGGTCGGCGGAGATGTTGCCGTTCGTACCGGTGGGATCGCTGACCCCGCCGTAGTCGGCGGTGTCGTTCCCGTATACGTCGTTACAGCTGAAGGTTGGCGATCCGGAAACCGCGTGGACGCCGTTGGCGAAGGTGGCCCCGCCGGTATTGAAGGCGACGATGTTGTTAGAGAGGGCCGGGCTGCAGCCGGTGATGTAGACGCCGCCGCCGCCGCTCATCGTCCCGCTGTTCACCGCGATCGTGTTGTTGATGAGGTCGCAGGTCGGGACGTTCTGGAGGCCGACGCCACCCCCGAAGAAATCGCTGGTGTTGCCGGTCAGGAGCGAGTGGCTGAGGGTCACCGCCGAGGCGCCGTCGGCGAAGATGCCGCCGCCGGAATGAGCGCTGTTGCCCTGGCAGGTGAGGCTGTCCAGGGTGGCGGTGCCGTGGTTGACGTAAATCCCGCCGCCGATGCTGTACATGGCGGCCGGCAGCTTGCCGTTGTTCGAAACGGTGCAGCGCAGCAGGGAGAGGTTGTCTCCACCCATGTAGATGCCGCCGCCGTGGTTCAGGCAGAAGTTGTCCTGGAGGTCACAGCCTGTCAGGTCCAGGCTGGTGCTGCCGAGGTTATTGGTGGCGTAGATGCCACCGCCGTAGTCGAGGTCGGTGTGGCCGGTGACGGTACAGTCGACCATGGTGAGATCGGCATCGATGACGTACATGCCGCCGCCCAGCGGCGGATAGGTCATGTTGTTGGTGAGGCTGGTGTTGTCGTAGATGTCGCAGTCGGTCAGCGTGGGAGCGCCGCCCGAGATGAACAAGCCGGCGCCGTAGATGCCGGTGTTGCCGTGGACGTCGACGTTTTCCAGGCTGGCGGTGGAGCCGAACAGGACCACGCCGCCGCCGCCGCCGAACACGCTGCTGCCGCCGACGGCGTTCCCGACCACGTCGATGTTGCGGAGAGTGGGCGCAACCTGGTTGATCACCAGCCCTCCGCCGTAACTACCGCTGTAGGGATCGCTGAAGGTAGTGCCGCCGCCGCCGCTGCAGCGGAAGCCGTCCACCACGGTGCCGGCGGTGGTCCCGCCCTGGAAGTTCATGGCGGGTGAGGTGGGCAGCGAGGTGATCACGGTCGGGTTACCAACCGGGTCGCGGCTGCTGAAATCGGAGCTGTAGCCGCCGAGGATGTGGATCTCCCGGGCGATTATCGTCTGGCCGCTGCCGATGGCCTCCGACCCAGGCACCGCGACCGTGTCGCCCACCGCCGATTCGTTCATGGCGTCCAGCATCGTGGGGAATTCGTCGGGGACCTTGTGGAAGCTGTCTCCCAGCGCCCTCAGGAGGTTGACCCGGCCGAAGCCAAGCTTGCCCTCGTAGCCGGGGTTCAGGGCGTCGATGTTGTCGCAGCTGTTCAGCAGCAGGGACATCACCTGGTTCCGGGACCAGCCGGGATTGACGGACCAGATCAGGCCGGCGGCCCCGCAGGTGATGGGGGAGGAGAAGGAGGTTCCCTGCACCGAGTTGTAGGTGTGGGTCCCGGCGCTCTGGTTCCACCAGGTGGTGTAGATGCTGGTGCCCGGAGCGCAGAGCTCGACCCAGACGCCGTAGCTGGAGAAGTCAGTCTTGGCGTCGCTGGGGTCGGTGGCCGCGACGGCGAGCACGTCGGGGTGGTCGCAGAGGTAGGAGGCAACCTCGTCGTTGTCGTTGCCGGCGGAGGTGACGATGATGCAGCCCTCGCTCACCGCGGTGGCGACCGCCATGGAGAGGTAGCTGGTCGAGCCCCAGCTGCAGTTGATGAGGTGGGCTCCGTTCTGGGCCGCGTAGATGATACCGGCCGAGGCGAAGTCCATGCGCACGACCCCCTGCTCCTCGCCGTTGGGCAACCAGCCGACACGCACGGCCATGACCTTGCAATCCCAGCCGGTGCCGGCGATCCCGATGCCGTTGTCCGTCATCGCGGCGGCGCAACCGGCACAGGCGGTGCCGTGGCTCTCGTAGTCCATGGGATCGTTGTCTGCGTCCTCGACGTCCTCGTCGGGGTAGCCCTGGCTCGGGTTGAGGTTCACGAAGTCCCAGCCGCGGAAGTCGTCGACCTTCCCGTTTGTGTCGTCATCCACGCCGGGAGTGCCGTACCACTCGTCCCAGTTGATCCAGATGTCGCCGTCGATGTAGTCCGGTCCGGTGCCCCCCAGGTCGGGGTGCTGCCAGTCGACGCCGGAGTCCACGATGGCGATGATGATCGAGGGATCACCCTCGGAGTGGTTCCAGCCGCCGACGGCACGGACGTCCTTCAGACCCAGGGTCATGTTCCGCAGGTACCATTGCTGGCCGATGATGTCGTTGGGAACGGCGTGCATCCGGCAGATGTCCACGACCTCGGCCTTGCTGACCTCGGGCAGGGCGGCGTAAGCGGCCCTGACGGTGTGCAGGTCGAACCGGTCCGGGAAATCGATCGCCCACACGCGCTGCAGGTCCGGGGCGCCGGGCTTGGCGGGCCGCGCTCCCTCGTACAGGCGGGACATGTCCTTGATCTCGAATCGCTGGGCCAGCTGGTGCAGGGCTGGCACGTCGACCGTCACCCCGGAGGTGGACTTGGAAACGTTTGGCGAAAGATTGGGCTGCAGGGTGATGACCACCCGGTCGGGCACCTGGCCCACGACCGAGGAGTTCTCGTAGGCGGCAGAGGCAGAGGCCGCACCGATCACCATCGCAAGCAGCACGAGCAGCGGGAGCTTCTTCATGGTGGAATCCTCTCGCAGGATTTGGAGGCGATGACCCATTGAACGCCGGTAGGCGTGTTTGAACTTGTTTCCAAGTGAATTATAAGGGAATGTCTTGCCCCGATCAACGAATCACGAATCCGGGATGATTCCTGGCCGGGTCAGGATCCCTCGCCCCCGCCGGGGCCGGTGGGCTGAAGGGGTTGTTACGTTTGAAGATACTCGACATCCTGTTCCTCGAACCCTACGACGGCGGCTCGCACCGGATCTTCCGCGAGGGCCTCGTTCGCCACTCCCGCCATCGCTGGCAAGAACTGACCCTGCCCCCCCGATTCTGGAAATGGCGGATGCGGGGCGCCGCCGCCTTCCTGGCCGACGCCATCAGCGAGGCGGACCGGCCACCGTGCTACCTGATCCTCGCCACCGATTTTTTGAACCTCGCGGATCTACGCGGCCTGCTGGCGCCCCCCTGGGACCGGGTGCCGCTGCTGCTCTACATGCACGAGAATCAGCTCACCTATCCGCTGTCCCCGGAAGAGGAATTCGACTTTCACTTCGGTTTCACGAACATCGTGAGCGCCCTGGCGGCCAGCCGGGTGATCTTCAACTCCGAATTCCACCGCGATCTGTTCCTGGGGGCCCTGCCGGATTACCTGGCGAAGATGCCCGAGGCGGTCCCGAAGAACGTCCGCTCGCGCCTGGCGGCGAAGAGCCTGGTCTTGCCGGTCGGGCTGGATCGCCCACCCCACCCACCGGGGTCCTTCGCCCAGTACCTGGGGGGACCGTGCGACCCGACAGCCGGTCCTCCCTGGCCGCGCGACGGCAAGGCGCCGGTGTTGCTCTGGAATCACCGCTGGGAGTTCGACAAGCGCCCGGAGGTCTTCGCCCGGGCCGTGGCGAAGCTCGACGACGCGGGCTTGCCGTTTCAGGTCCTGTTGCTGGGCGATCCGCGGGGAAACGAGGAAGTATTCGCACCTCTGCGGGACCGGCTGGCCGACCGCTGCCTGGCCTTCGGCTTCGCCCGGAGCCGCACCCGGTACGAGAGCTGGCTGAAGAGGGCGGACATCGTCGTCAGCTGCGCCGACCAGGAGTACTTCGGGATCTCGGTGGCCGAGGCGATCCAGGCGGGCGCCTATGCGGTGCTGCCCCGCCGCCAGGTCTATCCCTCCCTGTACGGTAGCCGTTGCCGGGGCCGACATTTCTACTCGGACGAGGATTCGCTGGTCGATCTCCTGGGTTGCCTCCTGCGCGGCGAGGGCTGCGGACACGTCTGCTCGCTGCCGCTCGATTGTGACGCCTTCTGCTGGGTGAACCTGATCCAAGCCTACGACGACCTCTGCGTCGAGGTCGCCGCCGAGGGCGCCGACGAAAGGACCCGCCGGTGAAGCTGCGCCGCGACTACCGCGCCTATCTTGTCGATATCGAGGGAGTTCTGGTTCGCGACAAGTCCTACCAGCCGATCCCGGGTTCGGTGGCCTGGCTCAACGGACTCGGCGCCCGTGGCGTGGCCCTCTGCCTGGTCAGCAACAACACCACCCACCGGCCGGCCGAGCTGGTCGAGGATCTACGGGCGGCCGGCTTCGTCGTCTCATCCGATCAGCTGGTCTGCGCCCTGGAAATCGGGGCCGATCTGCTGCGGCGCTGGCAGAAGCAGCGGCTGCTCTGGCTCGGCACGCCCCGGCTGGCCGATTACTGGCGGCATGAGGGGTTCACGCTGGTCACCGAGGGGGTCTGCGACGCGGTGGTGCTGGGGGCGAATGCGGCCCTGGAGGTTGCCGATCTGAACCGCGCTCTGCCGTCCCTGATCGACCACGAGGCCGAACTCGTCGCCTTGCACCGGAACCTGTTCTTCCTGGACAAGACCGGCCGGCGTCGGTTCGGGCCCGGCGCCTGGTGCGCCGCCCTGGAGACCGTCTTGCCCTCGGGTCGGGCGGTGTGCGTAGGCAAACCGGGCGAGCGCATCTACCGGGAAGCCCTCAAAAGAGTTGGCGTCGAGCCGGCCGAGGCCCTATTTATCTCGGACGACCCGGTGGCCGATCTTGTCACCGCCAAGCGGATGGGGATGGGCACGGCCTTCGTCCTGAGCGGCAAGTACTCCGACCACGGAATTCTCGGGCGGCTGGCCCAGGAGGAGTGGCCGGACGTCATCTGTGATCGCCCCGAGATGTTGGTTTAAGAACCGAACAGCGGAGGCCGATCGTCGGCCAGCCGCACCAGGCAACGGGAAGGGGTAGGTTTGCCGGCCAACC
The DNA here is from genome assembly GCA_964484595.1 of uncultured Fibrobacteraceae bacterium. GTDB lineage: Bacteria > Krumholzibacteriota > Krumholzibacteriia > LZORAL124-64-63 > LZORAL124-64-63 > CAZAHC01. Next base: position 5,939 of record CAZAHC010000206.1, read on the forward strand.
GAAACGGCAGCCGCGACGAGCAGGCCAAGCAGGAACAAGCCATGACCCTGGCCCTGTCGGCCTGGGATCTGGAGAGGACCCGCCAGGAGCGGCCCGACACCCCCCGTTCCCGGATCGTTCTGCTGCGCACCCATAAGCAGCTGCAAGCCGCCCTGGAAGAACGGCACAACATCCATCCGGCAAAGCGGACCCAGATCAAGATCTGCGAGGAGGGGCGCGGCGCCTGTCTCCTGATTCACGGTTCGCTGGGATCGCCGGCCGATCTGAGCGGGCTGGCCGACCATCTGCATAGATCCGGCCTGAACGTCTATTCGCTTCTCCTGCCCGGGCACGGCAGCCCGGGCGAGGGGCCGCCGCGGGTTATGTGGCAGGCATGCCTTCAGG
>CAZAHC010000207.1:0-6235 GCA_964484595.1 uncultured Fibrobacteraceae bacterium
TCAGTCATATTGTAAAACTGTTTTATAAAATCTTTACACCTCCACCTCCGGGCCCTGTTTCATAAAAGGAACAGAATTCAAAGTAACTCCCACTGGCTCCAAAATTCACAAACGCACCGTAGTAGCAATCTTCAACCTTGCAGTGAGAACAATATATTGTGCCATCTAGAAAACAGATCCCGTTGTATAAATTGGAAAAGGTGATATCTCGAAACCGGATCTGGGAAATCTCCTGGGGGATCATAATCCCTTTCGGGCCCTCATTAAGAAATTCCTGGACCTCTGGCCCAATGATGACGGTTTCGACATCGGCGCCGATGAAGGTGAGGTTTTCCTTCGTGACGTACCCATAGATATCCATGGGCCAGGTCCAACCAGGTGGCGTCCAGGTCTGGTACTCGATGTACCGACCAGGGCCCAGCTGAATGGTGTCTCCAGCAGAGGCTGCCTCGATTGCCGGCTGAATGGCCAGGAAATCACCAGTTCCGTCCCGCTCGACGCGCCACGTGGTCCCTAAGGCCAGCGCCGGGAGAAGAAGAAACAAGATCACCAAGCCCCGGAATCCGGTCATCTTCACCTCTGGTCTCGGTTTGCTTCGGATTCCATTCTAGCACACCCGGCCTTGCGACGTGCGGATCCTTCACCGCCACTGCGAGGTTCCGGTATCGGTGACCGGGATCAGGTCGACCAGGATCGCGGTCGCATCGGCCTCGAGGCTCTGCTCGGGGGTCTCCTCGATGCGGCCCAGCTCGACCCCCCCGCTGCTGAAGATGAAGGTTGGCACCAGCTCGACCGCGTACTCGGCCCGGATGTCCGCCGGCAGACCCAGCTCCTTGAGGATCGGCCCGGCCTGCTCGGCGTCGGCCCGCCGGCCGACCGCGAGCATCCTCAGCTGCAGGTCCGGGTTCGCCGCCTCGTCCAGCAGCTTCCAGAACCGAGGCATCTCGCGCTCCGAATCGCTGCACCAGGTTCCCAGGACGCAGAGGATCTGAACCGGCACTCCGATCGCGGCCAGCCTGGCCACCTCGGCGGCATCGGGAGCATAAGCCTCGTACTCCTGCTGCCACTCGGGGAACCGGGCCAAGATGTCCTCGGCCGAGACCTCCCCCAGCAGCAAGGGACCCTTGGGAGATTCGAAGACGACATGACTTGCGGCGAGCGTTTCCCCGGCGGCTTCGGTCCCAGCGGCCGCCACCGGGAACAGGACAACAAGAACGGCACCCAGCAGGACGGCCCCGCAGGCCGTGCCACATGGCATTTCGAGGCGGTGTTTCTTCATCCCCATTTCCCATCGTGAGCCGGAAAAACAGGACCATCCGGCCTAGCCCCATTGGAAGTAAGGCTCAAATAGGGTAAAATTAACAGTAGAAGCTCCAATTTCGCCCTCGCAACGGAGGATTCACCCGATGGCTCGCCTGCTGCGACTTTCCCTGCTGCTTCCGGTTCTGCTCCTGCTTCCCGACCTCTCCCTGGCCTGGCACCGCGCGGTTCCGCCCCCAGCTCACCTGCCGGCCCTGCAGACGACCGCCCCCACCGGGCTGGTCGTCGTGAAGTTCAGCGAGGAATCCGGGATAACGGTAACCACCGCTGGCCTCGTCTCCGCGCAGCCCGGCGTCGCCGGCCGGATAAACGATCTGCTGGCCGCGGCCGCGCCGGGGGCCGTCCTGGCCCGGCGCTTCTCCGCCCCGGCAGCCGATATCGACGACTTCCGCCGCCGGGCCGAGGCGCGTAGCGGCAAGAGGCTGCCAGACCTGAACCGCTACGGCAAGCTCACCGGCGCCGGCCTGGACCGCGCCGCCCTGGTGGCCCTGGTCAAGCGGCTGGCCGCCGATCCCGCCGTCGAGACCGCCTTTCTCGAACCGGTGGCGGTCCCCGCGGCCCTCGGCTTCGACGCCCTCGCCACCGGGGGCCCGGTTTTCCGCGCCTCCGAGGCCGGCGGACGGACGGACGGCCCCGACGTGACCACCACCCCCGATTTTTCCGGCCAGCAGGGTTACCTGGATGCGGCCCCGGACGGCATCGGCGCCTGGGCCGTGGCCGGCAATCCGGGCGCCCTGGCCCCGGACGTGCAGGTGATCGACGTCGAGGGCGGCTGGCTCTGGACCCACGAGGACCTGCCCGACCCCTTCGTCACCATCGGCACCCAGATCGACGATCTCGGCTGGCGCAACCACGGCACCGCGGTCCTGGGCGAGATCCGCGGCACCGACAACGGGTTCGGCGTGCGGGGCATCACCCCCGCCTGCGCGGTCGGCGCCTCCTCCATCGCCGACCAGTCGGTCGCCGAGGCGATCAGCAACGCCGCCGCAGCCCTCAATCCCGGCGACATCATCCTGATCGAGCTGCACGCTCCCGGCCCCAACGCCGACGGCTCGGGGCAGTTCGGCTACGTCATGATGGAGTTCTGGCAGGATTGCTTCGATGCGATCCTGCTGGCCACCGCGGCCGGGGTCATCGTCTGCGAGGCCGCCGGCAACGGCCAGCAGGACTTCGACGACCCCGTGTACCAGGGCCTGTTCGACCGCTCGGTGCGCGACTCGGGGGCGATCGTGTGCGGGGCGACCGACGGTTCCAGCCTCGATACCGCCTGGTTCACCAACCATGGCACGCGGGTCGATCTGAACGGCTGGGGCTTCAACGTGACGACTTGCGGTTACGGCGGCCTGCAGGGCGATCCCCTGCCCGAGGAGGAGTGGTACACCGAGGGCTTCAGCGGGACCAGCAGTGCCTCGCCCATCGTCGTCGGCGCGGTGGCCAGCCTGCAGGGGATGGTCGACGCCAGCTACGGCTTCGTGCTGGACGCGCGCCTGGCGCGGGACATCCTCAACACGACCGGTACCCCCAGCAACGGGCCGGAACTGATCGGCACGCGGCCCGACCTGGTCGCCGCCTGGGCGCTGGCCGCCACCGGGATCGGCGAGATCAGCGGCACGGTGACCGACGCCGGCACCGCCCTGCCGGTCGCCGGCGCGGTGGTGGAGGTTGCCGAGACGGGCGCCTTCGACCACACCGCCGCCGACGGCAGCTACCGTTTCAGCCTGCTCAGCGGCTCGTACAACCTGGACTTCAGCTCGTTCTTCTACGAGGCGGCCTCCGCCCCCGCGACCGTCACCAACGGGGCCACCACGGTGCTGGACATCGCCCTCACCGCCCGGCCGGCGATCGACATCTTCGGCCGGGTGATCGACGGCCTCGCCAACGGCCTGGCCGACGTGCGGGTCACGCCGATCGGCGTCCCGGTGCCCGGCACCGTCACCGCCGGCGACGGCACCTTCACCCTGCCGGACGTCCCGCAGGACTACGTCTACGACATCCTGTACGACAACCTGCCCGGCTACGGGGCCGACATCCTGACCGTCAGCACCGTCTCGCCCCCGGGCCCGTTCGTGCCGGCCAGCCAGGAGCTGGCGTTCGTGGACACCGACTTCGAGTTCAACGAGGGCGGCTTCACCGAGAGCGGCGGCGTCTGGAGCTACGGCACGCCTGCCGCCGGCGGGCCCGAGGGCAGCGGCTTCAGCGGCACCAAGTGCTGGGGCGTCGGCATGACAGACAATTACGAGGACGACGTCACCGGCGAGCTGATCAGCCCGCTCTACAACTACGGCTACACCCCGGCCCCGGAGATCCTGTTCCTGAGCTTTCACTACTGGAGCGACACCGAGGGCGGCTTCGACGGCGTCCACCTGGAAATCTGGAACGGCGCGGAATACGAGGGCCGCATCCCCCTTGAGGGCTACACCGACATCACCCTCGGCGGCCTGGGTTACCAGGGCGGCTGGTCCGGCGACAGCGGCGGCTGGCGGGGAACCGTCTTCGATCTCACGGACCTGATCGGGCCGGACTTCTGGTTCCGCCTGGTCTTCGGCTCGGACGGCGGCATCACCGCGCCGGGGTTCTGGGTGGACGAGATCACCTTCGACACCGGCAACGTGATCCTCACCCCGGTCCCGGGCGCCGACGCGCCGCCGGTGCTGCGGCCGGCGCTGGCGGCCTTCCCCAGCCCCTTCAACCCCAGCACGGCCATCGCCTGGAAGATCCCCACGCCCGGGCAGATGGCGATAAAGGTCTTCGACCTGCGCGGCAAGCTGGTCCGCACCCTCTGGGACGGGTCGGTGGCCGACACCGCCGGCACCGTCACCTGGGACGGCCGCGACAGCGCCGGGCGGGCGACCGGCAGCGGCGTCTACCTGCTGAGGCTGCAGCTTCCCGACGGGAGTCTCGCCTCGCGCAAAGTGGTCCTGGCGAAGTAGTCACGCCGGTCCGGATCCGATCAGGCCAGCTGGGCGAGGGCCGTGTCCAGCTTCTGGTGCACCAGCTCGTAGGTGCGGTCCACGTTGGCGATCACCTGGCCGTTCAGCACGCCCAGGCCGTCCAGGATGTGGCGCGCGCGGGCGAAACCGTCCTCGATCCCCCGGCGGACCTCGCTGGCGAAGGCAGCGGCGAGTTCGGCATCGTCCATCTCCGGATGCTGCTTCTGGAAGACACCGAACAGGCCCAGCGCGAACCCGACGATCCGGTCGGCGGTGGCTTCCGGCGAGACATCAACCGAGCTATCGAAGAAGGCGGCCGGGCCTTTCGGGGCCACCTCGGGGTTGATCCTGGCCGCAGCCTTGAAGATCCCATCCAGCTTCCGCTGGAGATGGGCGCGAAGAAAGGACATGCCCCCGTCCTTGAGGATCCCCTCCCCGAGGGCGGCGTCACGCCGGGCGGCGGCGCGGGCTGGGACTCCTCTGGCCGGTCGCTCGGCTCCGGCTGCGGTGCGGAAAGGCGGGGAACAGGGAGAGATGTCTTGGACGGTGGATGTGGCCGAGACCATGGCTTTCCTCCTTGAAAGCAAACAAGCTCCGTCTTGAACGCATTATTCACGTTCGGCACCAGATGCGAAATTCTTGAGCAATTTGGTCCTGGTAAGTCGACCAGGCCTCAAAAAATGCCCAGCAAAACGGCGATTTGTGATAATACCGTGATACAATTGTATGGGTATCGCCCCATCTAGACATTGATCGTGCGTTTAAAAAAAATCGGGGAGGACGTGGTCATGACAACCAGGATCTTGCGCACCTTTATGCTCGTTGCCCTGCTGGCGGTAGGCGTGGTCGGTGAAGGCATCGGCCAGGAAGATACCCCGTTCACAGTCTTCAACGTCTACAGCCTGGGGGACATCGGCTCCGCAGCCGCTCCCTATCACAGCGACTTCCAGGGCCTGAGCGGGGCGGCCGGCTCGGCCTGGTTCAACTACATGTCGTTGAACGACCTGGGCCTCGTGCCCTCGGAATACTCGATTTTCCTGGGTGGCGAGATCACGATGACCGGTGACGTGAACAACGGCGGGATCCAGGCCGGCGGCCTGATGACGCTGACCAACGTCAGCGTCGACGGGCCGCTCAGCGGCGGCGCGGACCTGATCGCCAACGGCATCACCTGCGCCGGCGACGTGCAGGTGGCCGGAACGGCCGACATCACCGCCTCGACCATCAGCGGCACTGTCTTCGAGGGCGTTCCCTTCACTCCGATCTGGGATCACGCCGAGGTGTCGGCCTTCTTCATCGAGAGGTCGGCATTCTACGGCTCCCACTCGGCGACCTTGCCCTACACGGTCAACTTCGGCGAGATCCGCTTCAACGCGGTCGAGGAGGGCAACGTCTTCGAGATCGACGCCAGCGTCTTCCCCACCGCCTGGGGCGTGCGGGTCAGTGGATCGGCCGGACAGACCGTGATCATCAACGTTCACGGCACTGATGCCGACATCTCCTGGCTGACCTGGACCCTGTCCGGCAGCATCCAGCGGCACAACATCCTGCTGAACTTCGTCGATGCGCAGACCTTGTACATCACCGAGACGATCGCCCTGTGCAACATCCTCGCCCCCCTGGCAGCCACCGATTTCCCGGCCGGTCTGGTCGAGGGCGGGCTGTGGGTCGGGGATCTGCAGGGTGGCGGGCAGGTCAACTACGGCTTCTTCGCCGAGCCCGATCCCTCGGTGCCGACCAGTCACATCTCGTGGGGGCAGCTGAAGGAGACCTACCGGTAGGGTTGCGGCCCGGAGATTGTGTCCGGGTGTCTGGAGACCCGATAATCCCTCTGGTCCCCTCCTGGCCTTTCCGGGGACGCGACCCGGCCACCTCGTGTGGCCGGGTCGCTCTGCATGTACGCCCGTCATGGGCACCGTCTTGGAGGTGCAAGTCCTCTCCTGAGCAGGTCACAGCGAGGGAAGGGAAGCGCAAGGGCGGAAGGG
>CAZAHC010000208.1:0-6210 GCA_964484595.1 uncultured Fibrobacteraceae bacterium
TCGCCCAGGGCAGCGAGTTCGGTTTCGGCAAGCCGTACGCCCGCGGGATCAACGACTCCGTTCTGGATCCGGACGAGGACAAGTACCTGCAGATCGTCAGCTGCAACACTCACAACCTGTCGGTCCTGCTCGAGACGCTGGGGCTCGGGCCCGAAGGTCCTGACAACCTGGAGGAGGGGCGCTTCGTCTGCATCCGCCGATCGAACGACGTCAGCCAGGATGCCAAGTTCATCCCCAGCCCCGCCGTCGGCGGCCACGGTGATCCCAAGTTCGGCACCCACCACGCCCACGACGCCTGGTACCTGTTCAACACGCTGGGTTACGATCTGAACCTCTTCTCCTCGGCCCTGAAGCTGAACACCCAGTTCATGCACGTGCTGCAGTTCCACCTGAAAGTCGCCAATCCGGTGACGGTCGAGGAGCTGGTCGAGCGGATGCACGCCAACGACCGTATCGCCATGACCCACAAGAAATCGGCCAACAGCATCTTCTCCTTCGGCCGGGATCACGGCTTCTGCGGGCGCATCCTCAACCAGACCGTCGTTCCCTACCACAGCCTGCACGTTGGGGAGGATGGCAAGGAGATCACCGGCTTCTGCTTCACTCCCCAGGACGGCAACAGCTTGCTGAGCTCGGTGTCCGCCGCGGTCTGGGCGCTCTATCCCGAGACCTACGACAAGATCGTCCAGTGTCTGCAGCAGTTCTTCTTCCAGGAAGTGTGAGGCCCGGGTAACTCAGCTGCTGGGTTGTTGATCTAGCAGGGCGCGCAAGCTGTCCGCGCGGGCGACGTCGGGCAGGTCCGGGTCGGCGCTGGCCAGGATGCTCTCCAGCCGGTCGAGCGATTCCTGGGCCTGGGTGAACATCCCCATCGCGCAGGCGGCCTCGGTGGCGATCAGCAGGGGACGGATCAGGTTGGGGTTGGTGTCCAGGACCTTCTTGGCCTGGATCCGGGCTTCCTCGAAGCGACCGACCTTGAGCAGGTTCTCACCCAGTCTGGTTCGCCAGCCGAACAGGTGGTGCGGGGGTAGGTCCTCGCTGGCGGCCAGGGTCGTTTCCCATTCGTTGGCGGCGATATCGTACTGCTGGAGCATCTCGGCGAAGATGGCCTCGAACGAGTGCCGGATGCGCGTCATGGTCAGGTCGGCCTTCTTGATCCCCTTCTTATCGGCCTGGGTTTGGAAAACGGCGAGCGCGGAGTCGTTGATCGCCCTCGCCTCGTCGAACCGCCCGCGCCCGGCGAGAAGCAGCGCGCGATAGAAGGGGCTGATCTTGCTGGCCGGGTGCCGGGTGGCGAAGCGGCTGCAGACTTCCAGGCACCTGTCGATCAGGTGATGGTCGTAGTAGGTGCTGATCAGGAGACGGTCAACGAATTCCTCCAGGTGGGTGCCGGCGATCTGGCTGCGCGTTTGTTCCAGCAGATCGATGCCCTTGGCCAGCTTGCCCTGCTCCAGGTAGATCTGGGCCAGCTTCAGCAGCGAGGCGAAGAAGTCCGGCTGCATTTGCAGGGCCTGGTGGAGTTCCCGCTCGGCTTCATCGTAACGTCCGAGGTAGATCAGGATCTCGCCCAGGGAGTCATGCGGATTGGCGATCTCGGGCGACAGGAAGGCGTACTTCTGCAGGTGGCCCAGCGCCTGCTCGTATTCGCCCTGGGAGGCGGCCAGGTAACCGAGCCAGTTGTAGGCGCGCGAGTAGTTGGGATCCTCCCGCAGCAGCTCAAGCCAGATTTCCTTCGCCACGGCTGGGTCGCCCCAATACTGCTCACGGGCCGCCTTCGTCTCCCTCACCAGCGGATGCTTGGGCCGGCGCTTTTCGAGCAGCTTCAGGATGGAGTCGGCATCGCAGGTGGCGACGTCGGTCCCGCGGGAGGCCCGCAGCAGCACCAGCAGCCGTTCTTCCTGGTCGGTCAGGAGCGCGGCCAGGCTCTCGGCCCGGGCGACCGCCTCGCGATGGCTTTCGGGGGTGCTGTTTATCCGGTAGAGCTCGGCCAGGGCGGCCTGGGCCATGGCGAAGCCGGGATCGATCGCGAGCGCTTCCTGCAGCAGATGCTCCGCTTTCCGATACTGGAGGGAGTTCAGGGCCTGCTCGCCTTGCTCGTACAGAGCGAAGGCTTCGGGGGAGCTGGTCGTGTAGGCGGGCGCGGGGTCCAGGAAATGAACCAGCGCCCCGCCGACGAGAAGAAGGAAGATGAGGGGAAGAAAGACCGTCTTGCGCAAACCTAGCTCCTCCACCTGAGTGTCTCGGGGCAACCTACGCGATTGCGGGAGAGAGGTTTCGCTCCCGGTCAGGGACGGTCGTGGCTCAGGCAGACCGCCCGCAGGCTTTCGGCGGTGGCGAGAGCGGGGAAGTCAGCGTCGGCGCCGGCCAGGGCCGCCTCGAGCGACGCCAGCGCCCGCCGGCCCTTCTCGCCGATGTCCGAGGCCAGCAGCGCCTGGGCCTGGATGGCGAGGGCCCCGAGATTCCGGGGATTCACCGCCAGGACGGCGTGGACGATCGGCAACGCCTCTTGCCAGCGCCCCAGCTGGGCCAGGGTCCAGGCGTAGGGTACCCGGAAGGTGTTCAGGTCGTGCGAAGGCAGGTCGCCCGCCGTTTTCAGGGCCGCCTCCCACTCGGTGGCCGCCAGCTCGAGATCGCCGCGAGCCAGGGCGAAGAGGGCACCGAAGCGGTGGGCGCCCGAATCGATGCGCCGCCGGGCCACGGCGTTGGCCTCGTAGACGGGTTCGGCCTTGAAGACCGCGATCACCGAGTCCGCCAGGTTCTCCGCCGTGGCCACCTCACCGGCAAGGGTCAGGGAGAAGACGCGGTAGATGGCGCTGTTGCGGTCGTCGGGGAACCGCGCGGCGTAACGCCGGGCGGTGCGGCTAAGCTCCTCCGGCAGCCAGTTGGTCAGGAAGATACCGAAGAGGGTGCGCTCGACGAGGGGTTCGATCTCTGTCCCGGCCAGCTGGGCCCGGGTTTCGCTCAGGATTTCCAGGCCCTTGTTGACCTGGCCCTGCTCGATGTACACCCGGCCGAGGTTTACCAGGGAGACGTAAAAATCCGGCTGGATCTCGAGGGCGCGCAGGAACTCGGCCTCCGCCTCCTCGTAGCGGCCGACCCTGGTCAGGATTTCGCCCAGCGAGTCGTGCGGATTGGCGAGGTCAGGGGCCAGAAACACGTACTTCTGCAGCAGGGTTACCGCCTCGTCGTAGCTGCCCCGCCCCGCCGCGAGATAACCCAGCAGGTTGTAGGCGAGGGCGTAATTGGGGTCCAGCCGGAGGACTTCTCGCCACATTTTCTCCTGCAGGTTCACGTCTCCCCGCCGGCCGGCCCGGTTGGCCTTGGTGATCAGGACGATCCGGTGGTCGGGACAGATCTCCTCCGCCCGGGTGAGCATCGAATCCTGGGCCTGGCTGTCGGCGAGGCCGAGGTTGGAGAGGCGCAGCTTCACCAGCAGCTTTTCCTGCTCGTCCGCGAGCAGGTCGGCCAGGCTGTCGGCGAGGGCCAGCTCGAGCGCCAGGTTCTGCCGGGATTCCGGAGAGGAGAAAAGGCTGTAGAGGAGGGCGAGCGAGGCGTGGGCCATGGCGAAATCGGGGTCGAGCTCGACAGCTTTGCCCAGGGTCTTCTCGGCCCGGTCCAGCTGGAAGGAGTTCAGTTCCCGGTTGCCTTGCCGGAACAGGTCGTAGGCCTCCTGCGACGAGGTGGTGAATTCCCTTCGCTTGCCCTCGTTGGTGAACAGACCCACGGCGATCAGGACCAACGCCAGCAGGACCACTGCACCAGCTCTTCTCACGCGCTTCTCCTCTCGGAGCGACCCGGGCTCAGTTGGTTCGCGGGTCGTCGCCGCGAACGATCTTCAGGGCGACCAGGGTGATGTCGTCGTCGGCCTCCTGGCGGCCGCTGAACGTTTTCAATTCCTCGTGCACCTTGTCGATCAGGCTGTCGATCGCCAGGTCGCGGTTTTGCTTCAGCAACTCGTTGAGGCGCTCCTCCCCGAATTCGAGGTCCTCCGTGGGATCCTTCGACTCGGTCAAGCCGTCGGTGTAGAGGAAAAGCAGATCGCCCTGCTCGAGGGTGATTTCCCCCTCCTCGTACTCGCCGAACTCGAAGGCGCCCAGCGGTAGACCACCCTTGTCCAGCAGCTCAATCTCGCCGTGGTGGCGCAGCAGGATCGGCGCGTTGTGGCCCCCGGAGCTGTAGTGCAGGGTGCGTTGCCGGGGGTTGAAGATACAGAGGAACAGGGTGGCGAAATGGTGGGGATCGGTGCTGGCGTGCAGCTGGCGATTGACGCGGCCGAGAATGGTCCCCGGCGAGGAATCGGTGTCGCACTGGGCGCGCAGGGCGGCCTGCAGGTTGGAAGCGAGGAGACTGGCCGGCATGCCCTTGCCGCTGACGTCGGCGATGACGATGCCGAGGCAGCCGTCTTCCTTCAGGATCATGTCGTAGTAGTCGCCGCTCACCTGTCGGCTGGATATGTTCACCGCGCCCAGGTCCACGCCGGGCAGGGAGGGCAGGGAGCTCGGCAAAAGTCGGCTCTGGATGGTGCGGGCCAGGGCCATCTCCTCCTCGAGCTTCTGCTTGGCCACTTCCTCCTCGTACAGGCGGGCGTTCTCGATCTGAAGGGCCACCTGCCCGGCAACCATGGTCAGCAGCTGGATCTCCGGCAGCCGATACGCCTCCCCGGCCGGCTTGGCGGGCAGGGCAAACAGGCCGACCAGTCTTCCCTGCGTGGCCAGGGGGACCAGCAGCACGATGCCGGCCTCGAACAGTTCCTCCTGCTCGGCGAAGCGGGCCACCATCTCGGCCTGCTCGCGGGTGATCGCCAGGCGATTCTCCAGGCGGCTGGTCGGCGGCGGCTCCACCCAGAACGGCTCGCTCCGCCGCTCGAGGATCCTTACTGTCGCGGCCAGGGAAATACCCGGCGGGTAATCCGTGAGGTCCGGGGCAGCTGACCGGCCGCGGTTCACGCCGGGGACGGAGGGAGGCGTCACGCGGGCGGAGAGCCGCCAGGTCCGGTCACCCCCGTCCCCGTGCCCGAGGTAGACCCCGAGGGCCGGCAACTCGAGCACGTCGCAGAGCCGGCTGCCTACTTTCTGCAGCAGCGTGTCCCGCTGGATCAGGTGGGGTATCTCCCGGCTGAACTCCTCCATCAGGGTGGCGAGGTTGTCGCGAGTGCGGAAGAACTTCCGGTCCACGATCCCCTGGACCCGGCTGCGGGCGGGCCACAGCAGGGCGGCGATGGCCAGGGTGGCCCCGACAGACACCAGCTGGCTCGTCGGGCCGGTCAGCTGGAGGATCACCCCACCGACGGCCAGCACTAGGGCGAGGTAACCGAGCAGCGTGGCGCCGGTGATCAGGGAATAGAGCAGGCTTCGTTTCAGCAGGAACTCGACCTGCATGACCCGGTAACGGGCGATGCAGTAGCCGAAGGAGATCGGGATCGCGACCAGGGGAGCAGCTCCCAGTTCGGCCCACTGGTAGCGAGCCCACATCTCCTCCAGACCGATCTTGAAGACGAGAAAGGGCAACACCCCGCCCAGGGTGCCGAGCGTGAGGATCCGCACGCGCTCCTTCTGCAGGGGGTCGCGGAAATTGAAGTAGCCGTGCAGCAAGGCGACCAGACCCCCGACGAAGTAGAGACTCAGGATCAACCAGTGAGTCGTACCGATGCTGGCGCCCTCGCTGCCGAAGAACTGGTTCAGCGTGAACCGGATGTAGAACATGACCGGCAGCAGGAAGAGCAGGGGCGCCAGGAAGGGGTGCCGGGTGAGCACGAGTTTCTTTTCCGGGAAGATCAGGAAGAAATTCAGGAAGAGCGGCGGCAGCAGGAACCGCGCCAGCGCGCCGCCGTTCTGGGTGAGGATGTCGCCCCAGAAGTAGCTGGTCCGCGTCAGGTTGGTCATGAAATAGACGGTGAACAGCAGGCACATCAGGAAGAACAGCCGCACCGGCTCCTCGTTCCGGCTCTTCAGGTAGGTCAAGGCGCCGATGGTCAAGTAGATCAGGGCCAGCACCACGTTGATCAGGTACTTCAGGTCGGTGACGCGGATGGGTGCGAGTTGAACGGGCAGGACCAGGTTCTGTCCGTCCCGCCGCACGAGGTAGTTGACCGTGGAGTCGACCTTCTGGCGTTGCAGGAGCGCGGCGGCGTCCTGGGGCGAGCGGACCAGCTGGTTGGCGATGCCGAGAATCTGGTCCCCCCGCCGCAGAGGCGGGGGCTCGACGCCTTCCCGG
>CAZAHC010000209.1:0-6183 GCA_964484595.1 uncultured Fibrobacteraceae bacterium
TTGTCTCCATTAGTTTTTGGCTAGGCGTGTCGCAATGAGTCAGACGACACACAATTGGGCCGGTCCGATGCGAGCCCGTGCTGGGCGGGCTTCATCATCGGTACTTCAGGCGGGCGGCCTGACCCTCAATCCAGGGACCCGCGATCATAGAAATGCCAGGATTGGTCTGCCTTCCTCCTGCTCATTCAGCTTCCACGCCAATGAACCAGTGAAATCCTGGTGCCTGAATTGGATCGAGGACTCTCTGGGCCAGCGAGGCCGACCGCCTCAGACCACAAGGAACGGGACGGATGGGATTTTCAGGAGGGACAGGCATCCACTATACCTCTGGAGTCTCCATTAAGTCAGGGCTTGACCGTGTCTGACTGAGTCTGATGGGAAACAATGGAAGGCGGAGAGATAAGAGGCTCAGATTCTTGCCGGGCAGGATCACCGGTAGAGGCTCTTCACTTCCCCCCAGGTATCATCATCGGAGGGCGTACTCACGCACTGAGGGAACTGGACGCCCAGCGACTCCTCCTCTCCCGGCAAGCGCAGCATGTTTATCGCCTCTACCGTCTGTCCGTGCACATCGGTCAAACGGATAGTAAACGGATCTTCCAGGGGCATCGGAATGCCGAGGCCCGAGTCCACGACGAAGAAGTTGTTCGGCGACCGTGGTACGGTGACATAACCGCCGGGAGCGTAATATTCCAGGGACGCAACGCCGTAACGGTGATCCCGTACCTGCATGGCCAGCCACCATTCGCTGCTGCTTTCGTGCATGTACAATATCATGAGCCCCGGGTCCGGGGCCGCAATCCCCACCCACGTCACCGGCACGGCTCCCTGCCCCAGCGGGGCGATCTGCGCGAAGGCTGGCCGGTTGAGGTCGATGTCGCCGGGACCACCTGCCAGCTGGCAATCGACGATCCGGACATCGACCGTCCCCTGGGGGCCAGTCACGCGCACGTACCGGCCGCACATGGCGGTGTCGTCGAAATCGAACAGGTTCATGGCGGCGACGAGGGTGTCGCCGTCCAAATCCGTGAAATTACACTCGCCGGGCTCCACGAAATCGTACCAGGTGGCGATTCCCGTGCCCGATATGGCGCCGTCGCAGGGTACCTCTCCCATCGCGGCTGAACACGAAATGAGGGAAACCAGAACCGCGGTGATTGCCGTCGTACCGACCTTCATTTTTTCCTCCAGCATCGGCTGCCACCCTTCTGCCCGACTGCTACCTCCCTGGACCGGCCGTGTGATATTAGCACCATACTCTCGGCTCTGAACACCATTCCTTGATCCACCCGGGCCAGGATTTTTGCCACGTGGCACAAACCGGGATCCAGAGGAGCCGGGGCATGGTGTATGCTTTCCGAGGGCCAGGGCCGTTTACCCGGGTAAACCCGCCCCGTGCTCCGTCCGGGTGATGATCTCCTCCTGCAGCTCCGCCGACAGGTCGCAGAAGTAATCGCTGTAGCCGGCCACCCTGACGATCAGGCCGCGGTGGGCCTCAGGTTCGGCCCGGGCCCGGCGCAGGGTGTCGGCGTCGACGACGTTGAACTGCACGTGGTGGCCGCCCAGCTTGAAGTAGGTGCGAATCAGGCTGGCCAGGTTGGCCAGCCCCTGCTCGCCGGCGAGCACCTGGGGCACGAACTTCAGGTTCAGCAGCGTGCCGCCGGTGCGGACCTGGTCCATCTTGGCCGCCGACAGCAAAACGGCCGTCGGGCCCTGCCGGTCCATCCCCTGCACCGGCGAGATCCCCTCGGACAGCGGCGCGCCGGCCCGCCGCCCGTCCGGGCTCGCGCCGAGCACCGACCCGAAGTAGATGTGGCAGGTCGTCGGCAGCATGTCGATGTGATGGCTGCCGCCGCGCTCGTTGGGCCGGCCGTCCACCGCGGCGAAGAAGGCCTCGAAGACGGTCCGCATGTGCCGGTCCGCCTCGTCGTCGTCGTTGCCCCAGCGGGGCGTCCGGTTCAGGAGCCGCTGCCTGGTGCGCTCGTTGTCCGCGAAGTCGTCGGCGAGCAGGCCGAGCAGCTCCTCCATCGTCAGGGTCTGTTCCTGGAAGACGTGCTTCTCGATCGCGGCCAGGCTGTCGGTGATGGTCCCGATGCCGACGCCCTGGATGTAGCTGGTGTTGTAGCGGGCGCCTCCCTCGTTGTAGTCCCTCCCCCGGTTGATGCAGTCGTCGGTGATCACCGACAGGAACGGCGCGGGCATCTCCCTGGCGTAGAGCGACTCGATGATCCGGTTGCCCTCGATCTTCAGATCGATGAAAAAGCGCAGCTGCTCCTGCCAGGCGCCGACCAGCTCGGCGAGGTCGGAAAACCGCCGCGGATCGCCGGTCCGCGGCCCGAGCTGCTGGCCGGTCCTCGGGTCGCGGCCGTCGTTCAGGGTCAGCTCGAGGATCTTCGGCAGGTTGAAGTAGCCGGTGAGGATGTAGGCCTCCTTGCCGAAGGCGCCGGCCTCGACGCAGCCGCTGGTGCCGCCCTCGCGGGCGTCGGTGAGGCTCTTGCCCTGGCGCAGGAACTCCTGGACCACCAGGTCGGAGTTGAACACCGACGGAAAACCGTACCCGCAGCGGATCACCCGGCACGCCTCCATGAGGAACCGGTCGGGGGTGACGGCGGCGATCTGCACGTTCGTGCTCGGCTGGACCAGGTGCAGCTGCCGGATGACCTCGAGCAGGAGGTACGAGACCTCGCTCACGCCGTCGCTGCCGTCCGGGCGCACCCCGGCCAGGTTGATGTTCGCGAAGTCGGTGTAGGTGCCGCTCTCGGCCGCGGTGACACCGACCTTCGGCGGCGCCAGGTGGTTGTTGAACTTGACGAAGAAGCACTCCAGCAGCTCGCGGGCGCTCTCGTGGGTCAGGGTGCCATCGGCCAGGCCCTGCGTGTAGAACGGCTCGAGGTGCTGGTCGAGGTGGCCGGGGCTGAAGGCGTCCCAGCCGTTCAGCTCGGTGATCACCGCCAGGTGGCAGAACCAGTACATCTGCAGCGCCTCGTGGAAGTCGCGGGGCGCCTCGGCCGGCACCCGGGTGCAGACAGCCGCGATCCTCTCCAGCTCGGCGCGCCGAACCGGATTCTGCTCGGCGGCGGCTTTCTCGCGGGCCAGCGCGGCATGCCGTTCCGCGAACAGGATCACCGCCTCGGCGGCGATGTCCATCGCCCGTAGCTGCTCGCGCTGCGCCGCCCCATCTCCTGGCAGATTCTCGAGGGCGGCGGCGATCTCCCGCCGGAAATCGAGCATCCCCTTCCGGTAGATCTTCCCGTCGGCCACGGTGTGTCCGGGGGCGCGCTGCTCCATGAACTCGGTGAAGATCCCGGCCTCGTACGCGTCGCGCCAGGCAGGCGGCACCAGGGCGAAGATCCGGTCGCGCAGGCTGCGCCCGCGCCAGAAGGGGATGATCTCCTGCTCGTACAGATCGCGGCCGGCGGGCGACACGGCGTAGCTGGTCTTGGGACGGCTGTCGAGGATGTCCAGGTCGGCGAGGCTGTGGCAGGTGAGCTCAGGGTAGGTGGGTGTCGCCTTCGGGCGGGGCCCCCGCTCGCCGACGATCAGCTCATCCTCGCCGAGGTAGATCGTCTTGTGCTCGCAGAGATACCGGAACGCCAGGGCCCTCATCACCGGTACCGAGTGGCGGCCGTCGTTCTCCCGGTAGAAGCGGGTCAGCAGCTCGGCCCGCTCGGTGGAGATCGCGGGTTCGGCGGCGATGCTGCGGGCGCGGAGCCGGCTGGTGCGGTCGTTCATGATCTAGCCCCCGAGGTGGACATCCAGGCCGTGCCGTGACAGCCGCTCGGCGGCGGCGGCCAGGCTTTGCTCTTCAGGTGCCGGGTAAGCGGCCGGCTCGCCGGCGACCGGTCCGAGCCAGCGGCGCTTCTCGGCGCCGGCCCGATGATACGGCAACAGGTGCAGCCGGTGGGTCGATTTCAGCTCGCCGACCAGCTCGCCCAGCGCGTCCAGGTTCTCGTCGTCGTCGTTGACGCCTGGGATCAGCGGCACCCGCACCCAGACGGCCGCGCCTTCCGCGTCGAGCCGCCGCAGGTTGGCCACGATCTCGCCGGCCGGGATGCCGGTCTGCTCGCGGTGACGCTCCTCATCGATCAGCTTCAGATCGAACAGGAAGAGATCGGTCCAGGGGAGAGCGGCCAGCAGGTCCGGCTGCGAGACATGGCCGCTGGTGTCGACCGCCGTGTGCACCCCGCGCCGGCGACAGGCCTGCAGGATCTTCAGCAGGAATTCCGGCTGCCCGAACGGTTCGCCGCCGCTGAAGGTGACCCCGCCGCCGGACTCGTCAAAGAACGGCTGGTCGGGCAGCAGCTCGTCCATCAGCCCGGCGACCGTCACGGTCCGCTGCCGGGCCTGCCGGGCGCCGGTCGGGCAGGCGGTGACACACTCGTAGCAGTCGCGGCAATGCCGGGGATCGACCGCCGGTCTCTCCGGCGGCCGGGGACAGACCTCCAGGCAGGCGCCGCAGCCGCAACAGCGCCCGGGCAGGATCCAGACGCCCGGGCCGCCGTCCAGCATCTCGGGGTTGTGACACCAGGGACAAGTGAGGGGACAGCCGCGGAAGAAGACGGTGGTGCGAATGCCGGGGCCGTCGTGTACGCAGAAGCGCTGGATCGAGGCGATCCGTCCAGTCAAGTCCTCCAGCCGATCGCCGTTTTTCCCGGTTTCCCGCACCTTACCCACCGGACCCAAGCTGTGCCACGTGGCAGCGCAACGTGTAAGTTTTGCCAGGGTAGCGTCCCCGGAAACGGCCAGGATCAGGCAAGGGGCTTTACTGGCGGCCACCTTCTCCAAGTTCCGGCTGCGCCATGATCGCCCGGCCGACGTTGGTGGCGTTGGCGCTCATGCGCCGCAGGTGGTCCATCAGCTCGAGATGCACCTCGCTGCTGGTCAGCGACTCCGTGACCGCGGCCCGGACCCGCTCGAAGTGCGCCTGGCGATATTCCTCCTCCAGGGCGATGTACGCCTCCATCTTCCGGGTCATCTTCTCGGCCTTTTCGAGGCTGCCCTCGCGGAAGGTCTCCAGGGCCCGGCTGATCTGCTTGCTCATCTTCTCGTGGTAGGCCTGGACCTCATGGCGGCCGGTGGCGGAGAACTCGGCGTTGCCGTCCACCATCTTGCGGGCCAGGGGGCAGAGCTGCTTGTCCACCGTGTCGGCGACGTGCTCGAACTGCTTCGTCACGTGCATCATCATGTAGACCTCGCGAGCCTGCTCCTCGCTGATGTCCTGCTTGCCGATCTCCAGCAGGTATTCGGTGATCTGCTCGTCAAGGGCGTCGACCTTGTCCTCTTCCTCGTGCAACTGGCTGCAGATGGCCAGGTTCTTGGTCAAAAACGGGTCGAGGCTCCTGATCGCCATGGCCTTGACCATCTCTCCCAGGCGCAGGATCTCGACCTTGGCGAGGTTGAGGGCCAGGACTGGTGTCGACAGCAGATCCCGCTCCAGGTGTCTGGCCTTGAAGGCCGGTTCCAGCTCGAGTTCGGGGCGATCCGGCAGCAGCCGCTCGATGAGCCGGGCGAACGGCACGGTGAACGGCATGAAGACGAGGGCCAGGCCGACGTTGAACACCGTGTGCGCGTTGGCGATCTGGCGCGGGATCAGCCGGGCCATGGTCGCGGGGTCGGTGGTGGTGGTGATGTCACTGCCGGGCGAGATGCTACGGATGAAGGTGGCGAGGGCGGGTATCCACCAGACGAAGATCAGCACCCCGCACACCTTGAACAGGGTGTGAGCGAGGGCGACCCGCTTGGCCTCGCGGCCGGCGTTCAGGCCGGCCAGGACGGCGGTGATGCAGGTGCCGATGTTGGCGCCCAGGATCAACGGGATGCCGGCGGTCAGGGTCAGGAAACCCTGCTGCGCCAGCACGATGACGATCCCGGTGAACGCGCTGCTGCTCTGGATCAGGGCCGTGAACACGGTGCCGATGATGATGCCCAGGACCGGATTCTCAAGGCCGGTCAGCACTTCCAGGAACGGCTGGTAGGTGCGCAGCGGGTACATGGCCTCGCTCATCACGTGCATGCCGTAGAACAGCAGACCGAACCCGAGCAGCACCTGGCCCACATCCTGGAAGGTGCGCCGCTTGCCCATGAACCGAAGTCCGAAACCGACCGCGATCATCAGCAGGGCGTAGTCGGTCAGCTTGAAGGCGATCAGCTGGGCGGTGATGGTGGTGCCGATGTCCGCCCCCA
>CAZAHC010000210.1:0-6182 GCA_964484595.1 uncultured Fibrobacteraceae bacterium
GCCGGACCGCGAGGTCACGATCAGGTTGTAATCATCGAGGATGGCCGGGTTAATGGCGAGGTCCTGGGCGGAATCGCCGGTGAAGAAGGCCAGGCCGCCGCTGTCGCCGCTACGCCCCTGGACGTGCAACTCGTTGACCTTCTCCGCGATCAGCCCGGCGATGGCATCCAGCTCTTGCCGGGCGAAGCGGACCTGTTCCTCCCGCGAGATTATCAAACCCGCCAGCTTGCCATCGGGCAAATCCACCCGGCTGCGAGATTCGCCAATCACAATGCTGACCTCGCTCCCACCCTCCGCGAGTACAGTCCGGTCGACCGCCAGGGGCAAGACGTTGTCCCGGCTCACCACCGTCCGACCGGCCAGGATCACGTCCACCACCCCGTTGGTCCGCGGCAGGGTGTCCACTTTGGCCAGCTTCGAGATCTCCCCCAGCACGTAATCGCGCCGATCCAGCAGGTCGTTCGCGGCCGCGTTCCCCGCCCCGGTGACCTGGATCTGCCCGTTCAAGTCGGCCACCTCGGCGAGCAGGTCGTTCAGGTTGGCGACCTCACGCTCGACGGTGCTGATGAGGCTGTTGTCGAGGTCGGTCAGGGAATTGTCCACGGCGTGAAAGTCGGCCACCATGTTCTGGGCCGCGCTCAGGACCGCCTGCTTCATGGCGGGGTTGGCCGGCGGCGTGGCGAGATCGCTCCAGGCGTTGAAGAAGTTGGTGATGGCATCGCCCAGGTGATCGTTGTCCACCGAACCGAACACGCCCTCGATCTCCTGCAGCGTCAGGTCGACCTGGGTGTAGCTGGCAAGGCGCGCGCTCTGGGTGCGATGGTTGGCCAGCAGGAAATCGTCGGTGAGGCGACGGATACCGGTGACATCGACCCCGCGGCCCAGCACGCCGAAGCTCAGCACGTCGGGCCGCCGGGCCCCCAGTAGGACCTCCTGGCGGCTGAAACCGGGGGTGTTGACGTTGGCGATGTTGTGACCCACGGTCTGGATGGCGGCTCGAGCCGCGAACATCGCGCTGAGACTGGTGTCCATGATGGAGGCGAGGCTTCCCATCGGTTCCCCTTCTCAGGCTTGCCGGGCGATCACTTTCCCCGGCGACCCAACTGCCTTGCGGGCATCGCCCGCGTAACGTCCGGCGGGGTCCTCCAGCACCCCTTGCTTGAATATCTCCGCCTCCTCACAGATAAGGTCGAGGCAGAACCGGGCAAGTTGTCCGTTCATTTCGTTCTGGCGACCGAGATCGGCGGCGGTGGCGGCCAGCCGCTGAACGGCCTCCTGCACCTCGCTCCTGTCCTTTTTATCGGCAAAATCCAGGAGGAATTGAGGCGCGGCGTCGCGAGGATCGATCTCGACTTTTCGAGCCAGCTCGCCTACCAGCCGTTCCCGTCGTTTCCGGGCGGCCTCGGCAACCGGCAGATACTTCTGCCACTGCTCGGCATTTTTTTCCAGGCGCTCGGAGTCCTGACAGCGCAGATAGGCGTTCTGCCGCCAGGCCAGCCGCCGCAGGCGACGGTACTCCTTCTCTTCCTGAGCTAGCAGTTCACGCAGAGCCTGGCAATCCTCTGCGGATATTGTCCTGCTGGTCGGTGGCCCGGTCATCGCACCCTCCGTCCCGCTACCGGTCGTTGATTTGTCACTTGTTCCCGGGCGACGAGGCGATTTCCGTGCCAGCAGCCCCGGCCTCAGCGCGGTACCGCTGGATCACCTCCCGGCCGAAACCGGCCAGCCGCACCGGGGCGGAAGCGGCACCGGGAGCCTCCGCCTCCCCCGCCTCGGCCGCCAGGCGGGCGGCGAATTGCTGGACGATCAGGTCGGCCACTCCCAGGCCCCCGTTCTGGCCTGCCATGTTGGGGGCCAGCTCCTCGTCGTACAGCTGCCGGTAGTACTTGATCTCGCCCTTGTTGTCGATCAGGTCCGATTCCAGGACCGTGTTGCGCATGGAGCGCAGCAATGCGCCGACGAACAGCGCCTCGAACTCCTGGGCCACCTTGCGCAGGCCGGCCAGCTGCTCGTCGGCCCCGGCCGGGGTCGACGGCCCGGCCGGTCCCGACGCGTTCGCTGGTGGCCGGGCCCCGAGGTTTGCGATTCCGTCCATGGTCTCCTACATGATCTGGAGTTCGGCCTGCAACGAACCGGCCTGCTTCAGGGCCTGCAGGATGGCGATTATGTCGCGCGGGCTGGCGCCGATCTCGTTAAGAACCGCAACCACGTCCGCCACCGTGCTGGTGGCCGGCACCCGCAGCACCGAGGCCTTCCTGTCCTGGACCTGGGTCGTCACCTCCGGCACGACCACCGTCTGGCCGCTCTCGTTGAAGGAGCTCGGCTGCGAGACGTCGTACCGGGTATTGATGACCACCTTCAGGTTCCCGTGAGCCACCGCCGCCTCGCGCAGGACCACGCCCTGGCCAACGATGATGGTACCGGTTCGCTCGTTGAACACGACCCGAGCCGGCGCGTCGCTCTCCGCGGCGAGCTCCCCCATCCTGGCGATGAAATCGACCGGCGCCGCCGTGTATTCGGCCGGCACCTCGACGGCAACCCGCTGGGCGTCCAGAGCCTGGGCCGTGCCAGCGCCGAAACTCGCGTTGATCGCGACTGCCACTCGCGCCGCGGTGCTGAAATCCGGATTGTGCAGCAGCCAGGAAACCCGGCCGTTCTGGAGGTACCGGTTGCCGGGACTGGCCGTCACACTGCCCCCGTTGGGGATCATGCCCACGGTGGCGTGGTTTTTCCGGAAGCTGTTGTTGGACCCGCTGCGGATGTTGAAGCCGCCGATGGAGATGGGCCCCTGGCCGAGGACGTAGACCTGCCCGTTGGCGGCCCGCAGTGGCGTCATGACCAGCATTCCCCCCTCCAGGCTGGTGGCGTCACCGAGAGAGGAGACGGTCAGATCGAGGCGGCTGCCGACGGCAGCCCCCGGATCCATCTGGGCCGTCACGAGGACGGCGGCGACGTTCTTCAGCTTGAGCCGAGCGGGATCTACCGTGACCCCAAGCCGGTCGAGCATGGCGGTCAGCGAGTTGACGGTGTACTCCGCGCTCTGGCCGTCCCCCGTGCCGTTCAGACCCACCACCAGGCCGTAGCCCAGCAGCGCCTCAGGGGCCAGCCCTTCCAGGATGGCTAGATCCTTGATCCGCGAGTCGGGTCCCGCCCCCGCCGCACCACCTGCCAGCAACACCGCCAGCAAGACCGCCCCCAGCAACCTGGCGCTCCGCGTTGTCATCAAAATGCCTCCTCAGAAAAGCCAGTTCACGATCTTGGTGATGATGCCCGGTTCGCTGGTCGCGTTCACCGGCCCGCTGCCGTTGTAGGAGATCCGGGCGTCGGAGATGTAGGTGGAGAGAATCGTGTTGTCCGGTTCGATGTCCCGCGACCGGCACAGGCCGCTGATCTCGATCAGCTGGCGCTCGCCGTTGATCTCCACCATCCGGGTGCCGGTGAGCCGGAAATCGCCGTTGTGCAGGACCTCGACGATCCGGGCCGTGATCTCGGCCCGCAGGTTACCGGTCCGCGTCGTGCGACCGTCGCCCTTGAACTTGTTCTCCGAATCCAGTCCCCAGGCGCTGAAAATGTCCAGGATGCCGAGACCTGGCCCGCCGCTGATCTCCGACTTGTTGTTGGCGTCGGTCTTGGAGGTGGCATTGGCCGTCGACGTCTCGGAGATGATGATCGTCACCACGTCCCCGACCTGGCAGGCTTTCAGATCCGAGACCAGGGAACGTCCCGATTCGAGATCCACCAGGGGTGTCGTGGCCATGCCGGAAGCCAGGGGAAACAGCCCCAGCCCGAGGCAGACGGCCAGCCGGACCAGAAGTACCATTCTTGACATTGTCCTCACCTTCTCCACTCCACCAGGCCGGGTGCAGCCACCCGACCCGTGACCAGTTTCCCGGTCAATCCGTTGCGTACGGTGATGATCTGTCCGTGCCGTCCCTCTTGTCGTGCCACCGCCCTGACGGTCACCGTGACCACCCCGCGCCGCAGGACCAGGTCCACCGGGTCACCCTGCAGGACGAGGGGCGTGACCTTCACATCCGCCTGCCGCAGTAACCGGCCCGCGGCCACCGAGCGCCGAGCGCTCTTGCCCGCGATGGTCTGCCGCCCCACGGCGAGACCGCTGTCGACCCGGCTGAGATCCTGCCATTCCCAGGTGAACAGGTCCGCCGTCAGGACCGTCTCCGGAGCGATGGGCGCCATCGCCCGAGCCACCTCTCCGTAGAAGTGACCGATTACCGTGGCCGAGAAGCGACAACCACCTTCTCCCGAGACGACCCGCACGCCGACCAGATTCCGCCCCGGGACCAGCGTCCGGGGGTTCGTCAGCTCCAGCCTCCAGTCGCCCGCCACCAAAAGCTCCGGCACCGGGGACTCCAGCTCGCACCAGGCGGGCGGGGCCCCTGGCGGCGATTCGGGCAACCAGGCCGCCAGGCTCTCCTTTAGACTCGCGGCGACCGCGACGGGGTCGATCCCCTGACCTGCGAAGGTGATCTGGCAGCGCTCCGCGCCCGCCAGCTCGACTCCCGCGGCCAGGCCCGCCGTCACCAGGTGCCGCAGGACCAGCTGCCGGGAAACGGTTACCGTTGAACCGGGCCGACCGACGGGTTTCAGGACGATCCGCCCCGCCACCTGCGGCACCGGCTCCTGCACGACATCGGCGATCCTCACCTCCTGCAGAGGCAAGGTCGTCGCCTCGGCGAGGACCAGGGTCCAGCCGGCCGCCGCCGCCGGCACGGCCGCCACCAGGCCGGCTGCGAGCCAGGCCTGCCGCCAGAGCCCGATCCGTTTCTTGCCGCAACCGATCACACCCTACCTCTTGAGGTTGTTGACCGAGCGGAGCATCTCGTCCGCGATGGAGATGGTCCGGGAGTTCAGCTCGTAAGCCCGCTGGGCAGTGATCATGCTCACCAGCTCCTCGACCGTCTCCACGTTGCTCATCTCCACGAACCCGGCGGAAACTTCGCCGATGCCCTCCTCCCCCGGCACGCCCAGCAGGGCCGTGCCGCTGGCGGGCGATTCCAGGAAGACGTTGCCGCCGCGATTGTTAAGGCCGGCCGCATTGGGGAAGCGGGCCAGCTCGAGCTGGGTCAGGTCCTGAACCGTACCCCGATCGCCCTGCAGCGATACCGAGATGGTGCCGTCGCGGGCGATGGCCACCTCCACGGCGTCCACCGGTATCTGGACCGGCGGTTCGAGGCGGTAACCGGTGGAAGTGACGATGTTCCGCTCGGCGTCCAGCTTGAAGCTCCCGTCCCGGGTGTACCCGAGGCTCCCGTCGGGCAAGCGCAGCTGGAAAAAGCCATCGCCCTCGATCATGAGGTCGAGCGGGTTGCCGGTCTGCACGATCGTTCCCTGCCGGAAATCCTTGTTGGTGGCAACCAGCTTCACCCCGTGTCCCACCTCGACCCGGGTTGGCACGGACAGGTTCGACCCTCGGGTCGCACCGGTCGGCACCACCGCCTCGTAGAGCAGGTCCTGAAACTCGGCATGGCTCTTCTTGTACCCCGCGGTGTTGACGTTGGCGAGGTTGTTGGCAATGGTGTCGATGTTCAGCTGTTGCGCCTTCATGCCCGATGCCGCAGTACTCATGGCTCGCAACATGGCGTATATCCTTTCTTACTTGCTCCGGCCGAGCTGGTTGACGCTGCGCTCGAGCAGCTGATCGTTCGTGGCGAGGATCTTGGATTCGATCTCGAAGGCTCGCTGGGCCGCGATCATGTCCACGAGGGTATCGATCGGGCTGACGTTGCTCCGCTCGAGGTGTCCCTGGACCACCTGGACCTGCTCCTTGGGCACGGGCGTGGCCTCCAGGTCGGGCGGCGCCGCCAGCAAGCTCTCGCCCGCCGGTTCCAGGCGGGTTGGGTTGGCGAAGGAAACGACCTTGAGCCGCCCCGCCACGGTGCCGTCAACCAGCAGACTGCCGTCGGCGGCCAGACTGAACGACGAGCCCTCGATCTTCAGTGGGCCGCCGGTCCCGACGACCGTCTTACCGTCGGCGGTCACCAGCTGGCGGTTCTCGTCTAGGCGAAAAGATCCGTCCCGCGTGTAGAACTCGCCGTCAGGGGTCTCGACGACGAAGAACCCCTCCCCGATGATTGCCAGGTCGCAGCTCCTTCCCGTCGGGGAAAGCGACCCTGGTCGTGGGTCCAGCGCCCCGGACACCTCCCGCTCCTTTCCCGCCGCGG
>CAZAHC010000211.1:0-6164 GCA_964484595.1 uncultured Fibrobacteraceae bacterium
CGGGATGATGACCACCCGGGGCCTGGTTCTCATCCGGGTTCTCGGGGCGGCCCGGGGCCCCGGCGTGGCCGGGCTCACTCTCTCGACTCTCGGTCAGAACGGGATCAACATCATCTGCGTGGTGTCCTTCGTCGATGTCCACGAGCGGGACAACATCTGCCTCGCCATCAACCGGGACGATCTCGATCAGGCGCTCGGCCTGTTGCAGACGGTCAAGGAAGAGATCCAGGCCGAGAGCATCGAGTGCCAGCGCCACTGCTGCGCCGTCTCCATCTACGGTCCTCACTTCAGCGAGCGCCCCGCCATCGCCGGCCGGATGTTCGCCGCCACCGCCGAGGCCGGCATCGACATCCACATGATCAGCACTTCCATCTCGACCGTATCCTGCCTGATCAGCGAAGATCAGATGGAAACGGCCGTCGCCAAGCTGAGAGAAACCTTCCTGGTCCCCTAGTCCTGGCTAGGCTCTGTCTGAAAACCCCTCCCATCGCCATGCGCGTCTGGCGGGCCCGATCTCTTCGTTGCGGATTCTCGCCGTAGGTACGGCTACGCCTGCGAATCCGCGCCTCGACCTCGGGCCCGCCAGACGCACCTGGCTCGGTCCGGGGTTCTCAGACAGAGCCTAGTAGTCGAACCCGCTGCCGCCAATGAACTCCCGCAGCAGGGAGGTGGGCGGAACTTGGCGGGCGTCGATGGGCAGCAGCAAGGTCAGCATGTCGATCAGGCTCCGCGCGCGCCCGTAGTTCGGATCCTCCGGATCGACGGCGGCGAGGCGGGGCTCCGCCCAGAGCTTCAGTACCCCGAGTTCATAGGCCAGGCCGGAGTTGAAGAAGATGTCGGCGTTCTGCTGGTAGGGGAAGATGTGCAGCTCTTCCCCCTGGCGGACCTTCGGCCAGCGCTTCAGGGTCTCGGCGGCAGCGTAACCGCGGAACTGCGCGTCCCGGACGATGCGCCGGTACAGGCGGGTCACCGTGGTGGGGATGTAGCTGAAGTTGTCGATGTTGATGTGACAGAGGGCGGACACGTAGACGTGCAGCTTGTTGGCGACGGGGATCGTGTGGGTGAGCGCCGGGTTCAGGGCATGGATTCCCTCGACGATCAGTGGCTCGCCGGCGGCCAGGACGGTTGGCTCCTCGCTGCGCAGGCTCCGGCCCGAGTGGAAATCATAAGTGGGCAGATGAACCGGTTTCCCCTTCAGCAGCGCCTGTAGATGTTCGTTGAACAGGTCGACCTGGATGGCGCCCAGGGATTCGAAGTCGAAATCCCCCTCGCTGTCCCGGGGGGTCTTGTCGCGGTCGACGAAGTAGTTGTCCAGGGACAGGGCGAAGGGATGGAAGCCCAGCACGCGGAGCTGGACGGCCAGCCGCTTGGCAAAGCTGGTCTTGCCGGAACTGGAGGGCCCGGCGACCAGGATGAGGCGGCCGCTGGCGGGCAGCTCGGTCACCTTCTCGGCCGCCTGGACGATGACCCGGGCGTGCCGCGCCTCGCAGGTCTGGATCAACTGGGCCGTCCGGCCCTCGACGATGTAGTGATTGAGGCGACCGATGTTGTGAATGTCGATGTCGTCCATCCAGCGCGAGTAATCGCGCATGGTTTCCAGCAGCTTGGGCTGGGGCGCGAAGGCAGGCAACCGATCGGGCTGGCCGGGCAGGCACGGCAGGAGGAAGAACCCGGGCGCCTCCGGGATCAGCCGGAAGGCGCGCAGGAAACCGGTGGAGGGAAGCTGCAGGCCGTAGAACAGCTGCTCGGCGCCGTTCATCTTGAACAGGGTGAGCGAGTCGCGCCGGATGTACCGGGCGGCGGAGTAGGAGATGTCGCGTCCGGACCGCTTGAGCATTTGCAGCAAGGAACGGATGCCGTAGACTTGGGGCGTGAGCTGCAGGTCCCTGGCGACGATCTTCCGCATGCGGGCTTCCAGGTCATGCACTTCCTGGTCGGTCAGGGGAGCGGGCCGGCGCAGCTCGCAGTAGATGCCGGGTCCGTGGCTGAAATCGATCCACAGTGAGTGGTCCGGAAACACATCCTCCGCCGCAGCCGCCAGCACGAAACAGAGGGTGTGAACGATGGTGGAGTGCGCTTCCGGGTCGTTCAGGCGGATGAACTCGACCTGCTCCTCCCCCCACAAGGGCTCGGCCAGGTGAGCCCGGCGGCCGTTGACGGTGGCCAGGACCACTGGATTCTCCCCCCATAGATCCTCGCCCCCTCCCTGACGCAACACGTCGAGCAGGGTGTTGCCGGGCTTGATCTCCGTCCGAGTGCCCACGATTGCGACCCAACAGGATTCCCGGTTCATTTTCCCTCTCCCCGGCTGATTTCCGGCAGGTGAGCCAAGTTAGCATACCCCAGGGAGATGGACAACAAGGGCGAAAAACGGCAGGCAGGACCGGCAGGAAAAGAGGGCGGCGAGGAGGCGGGCGCCTCCTCGCCGCTTTGTTCGGGCCGGTGCCAGCTTCGGCCCGTTGGATGGAAGAGGGGGGGTGTTCTTGAAGGTCCCAGCCACTCTTCACGGTTAGTCATATTATAGCAGATTTTTCAGATATGTCCTGGGTTTTTTGACAGAATGAAATTTTTTTTGTTAAGCCAGGGAGGATTTGTCCGGCTTCCTGATTGGCGGGCAAAGCCCTTGGCCCAATCCTGGCCGTATCCGGGGGCGCTCAGGCCCCTTACCGGCCACACGAGGTGGCCGGGGCGCGTCCCCGGAAACGGATTGGATAAGGCCAAGGACGCGGCTTCCCCTGGGCTGGGCATATTATCCCGGCCAGAACTTGCAACGCTGGTTTCCACGTCCTAGTTTGGAGGGACCCGAACCTAGCCGGATTCTTGGATCGCTGCGCTATCCTGCCGCGATTCCATTATCCGTATCTAGCGGTAACTCAACCCAAGGAGTTGCAATCTATGTACGGGATTGTCGGATGGGGCTCATACGTCCCGCGTTTCCGGATCAAGGCCGAGGCTATTGCCAACCAGTGGGGAGCCGACGCCGAGGCCTTCAAGAGGGGGCTCTTGCTGGAGGAGAAGACCGTCCCCGGGCCGGACGAGGACACCATCACCATCAGCGTGGCGGCGGCTCGTTTCGCCCTGCAACGGGCAGGGATCGACCCGCAGAAGATCGGCGCCTGTTACATCGGCTCGGAGAGTCACCCCTACGCGGTCAAGCCTTCCGGGACCATCCTGATCGACGCCATCGGCTGTGGGCCCGATTGCCACGTGGCGGATTACGAGTTCGCCTGCAAGGCCGGGACCGAGGCCATGTACGTGGCCTACTCGCACGTCAAGTCCGGTGAGATGGAATACGCCCTGGGCATAGGGGCCGACACCAGCCAGGGAGCACCCGGCGACGCGCTGGAGTACACCGCCTCGGCGGGCGGCGCCGCCTTCATCATGGGCTCGGAAAATGTCGCCGCCGAGATCCAGCACACCTATTCCTTCACCTCGGACACCCCCGACTTCTGGCGCCGGGAGGGTGAATTCTACCCCCGCCACGCCGGCCGTTTCACCGGCGAGCCCGCCTACTTCCACCACGTGGTCAACGCCACCAAGGGCATCCTGGAGCGCAGCTGCCTCAAGCCGGAGGATTTCCGGTTCGCGGTTTTCCACATGCCCAACGGCAAGTTCCCGCTGCGGGCCGGCAAGCTGACCGGCTTCAAGAAGGAACAGATCGAGCAGGGCTGGGTCGTGAACCTGATGGGTAACACCTACAGCGGCAGCTCGCCCACCGGTCTGGCCTCCTGCCTGGACGTTGCCGACCCGGGCGATCGGATCCTCATCACGTCCTTCGGCAGCGGCGCCGGGTCCGATTCCTTCATCCTGCAGTGCACGGACCGGCTGCCCGAGGTCCAGAAGCTGGCCCCGGCGGTGCGCGACCAGCTCGCCGACCGGCGGATCCACATCGACTACGGCAAGTACGTGGCCTACCGCGGCAAGATCCGCATGAACGTAACCTAGGAAGGGGGGGATCATGAGAGATGTAGCTGTCATCGGAGTTGGGCTGTCCAGGTTCGGCGAGCTGTGGGAAACCCCCTTGCGGGATCTTTTCGCGGAAGCCGCGCAGGCCTGCGTCAAGGACGCCGGCATCGACAAGAAGCAGATCCAGTCCGCCTACATCGGGTGCATGAGCAGTGGTCTTTTCGTGGGCCAGGAACACCTGGCCTCCATCCTCTGCGACTACGCCGGGTTGAATCCGATCTCCGCCGCCCGGGTGGAATCGGCCTGCGCGTCGGGCGGCGTCGCCTTCCGCGCGGCCTGCCTCGAGGTGGCCAGCGGAGCGAGCGATTTCGTCCTGGCCGGCGGCGTCGAGAAGATGAACGACGGTGCCGACCCCACCTACTGCCTGGCCACCGCAGCTGATCAGGAGTACGAGGTTTTCCACGGGGTCACCTTCCCGGGGCTCTACGCGATGATCGCCCAGGCCCACATGCACAAGTACGGCACCACGCTCGAGCAGCTGGCCGCGGTCGCGGTCAAGAACCACCGCAACGGGGCTAAGAACCCCAACGCCCAGTTCCCGGTGGAGATCAAGCCGGAAACCGTCCTGGGCGCCATCCGGGTGGCCGAGCCGCTCGGGCTGTTCGACTGCTCGCCGGTTACCGACGGGGCCGCCTGCGTCCTGGTCTGCCCGGCCGAGGTGGCCAAGGATCTGGGCAAGCCGGTGGTCAAGGTGATCGGGGCCGGGAACGCCACCGACGCGATCGCCCTGCACGACCGTCCCGACCTGGCGGGGATTCGCGTGGTCGGCTGGGCCGCCGAGCGCGCCTATGCCCAGGCCGGGGTCACCGCCCGGGACATCGATTTCTGCGAGGTCCACGACTGCTTCACCATCGCCGAGATCGTCTGCACCGAGGAGCTGGGCTTCTTCGAGCCGGGCCAGGGTGGCCCGGCCGTCGTGGATGGCCTGACGGCCCTGGACGGGAAGATCCCCATCAACACCTCTGGCGGCTTGAAGAGCAAGGGCCACCCGGTCGGCGCGACCGGGGTGGCTCAGATCTGCGAGGTGGTCCTGCAGCTTACCGGCCGCGCGGGCGACAGACAGCTCAAGAACCCGCGGCTGGGCATGGCGCAAAACATGGGTGGCTCCGGCGGGAGCGCCACGGTGCACATCCTGGAGGTGAGCCAATGATCAGTCCGCGTTACCACCGCGAGAAGGCCCAGCGCTACCGCCTCGAGGCCGCCAAGTGCACCGGCTGCGGCAAGATCCACTTCCCCCCGCGCACGGTTTGCCGGGAGTGCGGGGGCGAGGAGTTCGAGATGACGGTGCTGCCGCGGCGGGGCAAGGTCGTTTCCCACACGACCATCTGGATTCCGCCGGCCGCCTTCGAGGACCAGAAGCCGTACGCCGTGGCCATCGTCGAACTTGAGAACGGGGTCCGTCTGACCTGCATGGTCGCCGAGGCGCCGCCGGACAAGGTCGAGATCGGCACCGAGATCGAGCTGATGTTCCGCCGGCTACAGAGCACGCCGGAATGGGAAGTCCTGCAGTACGGCTACAAGGCCCGGGTGATAGCCTGAGCCGACCGGTCGCGTCCGGCCCCAAAAGAGCGCCGCGGAGGCCAAACGCCTCCGCGGCGTTGTGTTTTTTAAATGGTGCTAGCTCTTGGTCGAACCCTTGGCAGCCGGCTTGGCGTCGGTCTTGGCCGGGGAATCGCCCCCGGATTTTTTGGCGGCGGTGGATTTGGACTCGGCGGCGGCCGCGGCGGAAGCTTTCTCGCAGGCGGTCCGGCTGGCACTGCGGCCGGACCGGGAATCGGTGGCGTAGAAACCGGAGCCCTTGAAGAGGATGCCGGCCCCGCCGGTGACCAGGCGCTGGACCTTGCCCCGGCACTTGGGACACCGGGACCGGGAGGGGGCGGTTATCGGCTTGAATTCCTCGAAGGTGTTGCCGCAGCGACGACATTCGTACTGGTACGTCGGCATGTTCGTCCTTCTCGTTCTGGACCCCGGCAGGTGAGGGTTTCGCATAATACTTGTTTTGTCCGTTGGCCAGTGCCGATAATATCGTCTGCGGGAGCCCTGCGCGCTAGCGGGATCCGGCGGCCGGGCGAGCGCCGTTGCGCGATTCTCTTTTTTTTGTTTTGTGTCCTTGTCCGAGCGGGCAGGTGCTGCATTCCGGGATGATTAAGGGATTCGGAAAAGGGAGGTCATGATGGCGGTCCGAATAGGGATAATGG
>CAZAHC010000212.1:0-6144 GCA_964484595.1 uncultured Fibrobacteraceae bacterium
GATCTTCAACCAGTTCGAGGAGTTCGGCAACGCCCTCTGGCACTACCACGTCACCGGCGGCATCGTCGCCGAGATCTTCGCCCGGATCGCCCGCCCCGGCGACCGGCTGGCGGCGTTCGTGGCAGCCACCGGCTCGGCCGGCACCATCGCCGCCGGGGATTACCTGCGGGAGCACCACCCTGGGCTGACCATCGCCGCCTGCGAGGCCTGGCAGTGCCCGACCCTGCTGCGTTGCGGCTTCGGAGACCACCGGATCGAGGGGATCGGCGACAAGCACGTTCCCTGGATCCACAACGTCCGCAATACCGACCTAGTCGTCGCCGTGGACGACGAGCAGACCCTGGCCCTGCTGCGCCTTTTCAACGAGGCGGAAGGGCGAGCCATCCTGGCCGGCAACGGCGTGGACCAGGAGCTGATCGACAGCCTGCCCTTGCTGGGCATCTCGAGCCTCTGCAACCTGGCCGCCGCGATCAAAGTGGCTCGGTATTACGAGCTGGGCGGCCGGGACGTGATCTTCATCCCCCTGACCGACTCGGCCGAGATGTACGAATCCCGCCTCGAGGAGCTGCACCAGGCCCGTGGACCCTACGACCGGCAGGGCGCGGCGGCGGACCACGCCCGCTACCTGCTCGGCACCCAGCCGGATTACCTGCAGGAACTCCGCTTCCCCGACCGGAAACGGCTGCACAACTTCAAGTACTTCACCTGGGTCGAGCAGCAGGGAAAGAGCGCCGACGAACTGCGTCGGCTGTGGGACCCGGATTTCTGGACCGAAGTATACGACGCGGCCGACCAGCTAGACCGGCGGATAGTCGAGTTCAACGACCGGGTTGGTCTGGCCTGATCTGGCCCGCCCCGCGGATGGCCGCGATCTCCTCGCGGGTCAGGGGGCGCATCCGGCCGGCGGGCAGGTTGCCCAGCCTGACCGGCCCGATCCGCGTCCGGCGCAGCAGCAGGACGTCGTGGCGCAAGGAATGGAAGAGCCGTCGCACCTGGCGGTTCTTGGCCTCGATCACCACCAGGCGCACGCGGGTCCGGTCCGCCAGCACCTGCTCGACCTTCACGGATTCGGGCCGGATGAAGCCGAGGGTAGGCAGGTGCACGCCGGCCGTCATGATGCCGACCTCGACCCTGGTGATCTCCCCGCTCACCTCGACCTGATACTCCTTCTCCAGCCAGTTGCCGCCGGCCGCGCAGCCGTTCCAGGCGGCGTCGTTGGAGACGAGGACCAGGCCGGAGGTGTTGGCGTCGAGGCGTCCGGCGGCCGTCAAGCCGGGAATCTCCGACGGGAAGAAATCGGTTATCAGGCGGTGAGCCCCGGGGTCTGACGGAGAACAGACCACCTTGGTCGGCTTGTGAAAGGCGAAGAACCGGTAAGCAACCGGCGCGAGCGGCTGGCCGTCGAGCTCGATCTGGCTTTCCGGCCCGACGCAGAAGGCGGGATCGGTCACCACCCGGCCGTCCACCTTCACCCGACCCGAGGTCACAACCCGTTCCGCCTTGGCCCGGGAAGCGTGACCCGTCTTGGCGATGGTCCGGGCCAGGCCCATGGGCTTATCCGGTCGCCAGGTAACCCCGGTGGGATCCGGCGGGAGGTCTTTCCGCTTCGGTGAGTCGCCGTCTCTCATGCCAGGTTCAGACCCCCGTACTCAGCCACCAGATCAAGACCCCTGCGTAGAACAGCAGCAGGACCAGCCCCCAACCCCGGCCGACGCTGGCGCGGCCGGCGACCACGATCGGCACCAGCAGCGTCAACAGAATCATGCCCGGTAACTGGTGGGACCGCAAGTCCGGTGGCCCGCTCAGGGGCCGGATCAGCGCCACCGGCCCCGCCACCGCCAGCAGGTTGAACAGGTTGGAGCCGACGATGTTGCCCAGGGCGATGTCCCCCTCCTTGCGCACCGAGGCCACGATCGTCGTGGCCAGCTCCGGCAGGCTGGTCCCCACCGCCACCATGGTCAGGCCGATCAGGGCCTCGGAGACCCCGAAGAAGGCGGCCAGGTTCAGCGCCGAGGAGACGATCAGGTGGCCGCTGCCCGTCAGCCCCCCCACCCCGAGTACCACCAGGACGGCGTTGAACAGGATTCCCTTCCGTCCGGCCAGGCTGGCGTCGGGGCAGGGCGCGCTCCGGGCCCGATCGCCTCCCGCGGTGGCGCTGCGCAGGGTGACAATCATGAACATGCCGAAGACCAGGAGCAAGGCGATGCCGTCGATCCGGCTCAGGCTGAAATCCCAGGCGAGGGCGGCGAAGAGGACGGTGGCCGCCAGCAGCAGGGGAACCTCCAGCCGGCGCAGGAAGGGTTCGACGGTGACCGGCCGCAAGAGGGCGGCCAGGCCGAGGATCAGGCCCAGGTTGGCGAGGTTCGACCCGATCACGTTGCCCAGCATCAGGTCGCTGCTGCCGCGCAGCGCCGCCACCAGGCAGACAAAAAGCTCCGGCGCCGAGGTGCCCCAGGCAACCACCGTGAGCCCGACCACCACCGGATGCACGCCCAGAAGCCCGGCGATGCGCGCCCCGCCCGTCACCAGCAACCAGGCGCCCCCGACGAGCAGGCAAATCCCGACCAGGAAAAGCAGGACGTCGAGCAGCAAGCAGGCTCTCCTCGGCTCAGGTGCCGGATGGAGTGGAATAGCAGGCGAATTCGCGATGGAGGTCGGCCACCTCGAAATCCGAGGCGAAGAGCATCCGCTCGGCCGCAGCGAGCCTTTCGGTCAGCACTCCCTCGCTCCCGGAGACCGCGGTGACGGCCAGGAACACCCGCTGCGTGAGATCGGCCGGGCCGACCTGGGCGATGGCGAAGTCCTGGTTTCGCAACCGCTGGCAAAGCGCCTGCAAAGGCTTGCGCCGCTCCTTCAGGGAGCGGGCGCCGGCCAGGAAGAGATCCGCCACGAGGGTGCCGGTATGAACTCGTACGTCATCCAAGGCAGATACCCGCCGGTTTGGCCCCGGGCTCCGCTCGCGCCGCCACTCTTGCGTGGCAGCACGGAAGACCGGAACTACCGATGTTGCGGCCGAAACTAGCGGAAAGGGGCGGCCTTGTCCATGGTGGGAACCTGTGCGGGCGACCCGCCAGGGTCGCCCGCGCCGGGATGGGATCACTTGGTCAAGGCCATCTTGCTGGTGGCGGCGAGGTCACCGGCCAGCAGGCGCGCCAGGTAGGTGCCGGCGGCCACCGGTCGCCCGGCGCCGTCGGTGCCGTCCCAGGGGATCTGGTGGGGCCCGGCGACCAGCTCGCCCTGCCAGAGCGTGCGGACCAGCCGGCCGCGCAGGTCGAGCACCTCGACCCGGGCGGCACCCGTCTGCGGCAGGGTGAAGGAGATCAGGGTCCGGGGGTTGAAGGGATTGGGGAAGTTGCCATCGAGCTGGAAGACCAGCGGTGCGTCGCCGGCGCCGGTGGTCGGATCGGTCACCGTCAGCGTGACGGGCACCACGTCCGGGCTGCCAGGCGCGTCGTGCGTGATCACAATGTAGGCCTGATAGGTGTCCGGGGCGAGGCCGGCGGTGTCGAAGTTCAGGTCGATCACGTCGGTCTCGCCTTGGTTCAGGTCACCCGACTCAGGCGCCACCGTCAGCCAGTTGACCGGCTGGAAGATGGTGAAGGGCGCGTTGCTGGTGTCGCTGACCGTCTCGTCCAGGCTGCTGACCCGGACCAGGCAGGTGGTCGCAGGGGGGCCGGTGACCGTCCAGCCGTAGGACCCGTCGTTGGCCGTGCTCGCGACGATCGCCTCCCAGCCCGACCCGCCGTCCCGGCTGAGATCGATCTTCACGTTCGTCAGGCCGCCGGAACTGGTCCAGGTGATGGTGGTGGGATCGCCGACGGCCAGGACCTCGCCCCCGTTCGGCGCCAGGACCGTCAGGGTCGGCCCGCTCGCGTCCAGGGTGATCGTCCCGCCGACCGTGTGGGGCGGGTCCCCCCACTGATCGCCGGTGATGGTGTAGGGAAGGTCCACGTCGCCGCTCAGGCCGCCGTCGAAGGTCACGTTGACGGTTGCGGTCGCGTACTCACCCATGTCGACCACGCCGTAGTAATAGGGAGCGCCCGTGTCGCCGTGCCAGGATACGAGAGCGCCGTTGCCGGTGGCGCCGTCGCTGATCATGTCCCCGTAGGAACCGCCGACGAAGCTGGTCGAGGAGTTGACGAACACCCCGACCGGGAAGTCGAGGGTGACGTCGGTCAGCCACTCGTCATCCGTGCTGGCGTTGTAGACGGTGAAGGACAGGTTCACCGTGGTGCCGGGAACGTACTCACTGCTGCCACAGGTGAGGGTGGAGCCGGAAATGTTCCTCTGCAGGGTCGGGGTCTTGGCGGCGGAGGATTGCACCGAGACGTTGTAGTTCAGGACCGAACCGGGCTCGCCGGTGTTGGTCAGCTGCATGTACTCGGTATCGGTCTGATCCGGCTCCATGCTCTTGGTGACCGAGGTGATGTCCACCGAGAGCTGGGGCTGGGGAACCGCGACATCCTGCGACACCGTCAACGACCAGGAAAGGTTGCCGCCGCTCTCGGCGCCGTTGCCGATGGCGAAGCCCACCTCGTAGATCTGGTCCAGGGGCACCGACAGGTTGGTGTCCGCGTCGTTCTGGGCGTCGAGGACGACCGGCTCGATCACACCGGTGCCGTCCGTCTTCTCGATGATCGCGGTCAGGCGAATGGCCGAGCCGTTCGCCCCGTTGAACACCACCCGGACCGAGCCCGACCCGCCGCCGATGCTCTGGCAGCGCACGAAGTTCGCCGCCAGGTGGGCCACCGAGCCGCTGTGGCTGGCCGGGTACGAGGTGAAGGTAGCCACGGGGCTGCCGAGCGGATACTCGGCGGCCTCGCCATACCCCAGACCGGTGATGGCGCGGTAGTTGGTGGCGTAGTTCCAGGCGGCGAAGATGGCCCAGCCGTCCGTCAGGGTCGTGCCGTAGTTGATGAGCATCTGCTCGTAGGAGTCCATCACCGCCTGTCCCTGATGCCCGGTGCGCCAGTTCCAGAAATCGACGATGATCTGGTTGCCCCAGGTCTCGCTCATCCAGTGCTGCCAGACACAGTCCTCGTACGAGCCGGAGCCGCCGGAATCGAGGGAGGTGGCGGGGTGGCTGATGGGGCTGCCCGAGGGCAGGTAGTTGTAGTAGTCGTTCACGTAGTCGTAGGCGATGTCCTCCATCCAGGTGGCGTCGACCTCGACCCAGCCGCCCTCCGACCAGTAGGACTGGGCGCGCTGGCTGGCATGCTTGAACTCGTGGGCCACCGTCACCTTCGCCGCTCCCCACTGGTTTCCCTCGGGGTCGTCGTTGGGCGGGAAGCCGAGGAAGTCGTTGTGCAGGACGATCCGGGTCTGGGTGCCGCTGACCACGGTCGTGTAGCCGTAGTAGGACATGTTCTCGAAGCCGATCTCGTAGTAGGGAGTCAGCGGCGGCGCCGTGAACCCCATGGTGGTGATCTCCAGGTCCCAGGAGTAGTCGCAATAGGTGGCTACCTTCTCCACGAAATCCGGAATCCCGTTGGCGGGATCGACGTCGGTGGCCGGTACCGCATCCCCGCCGGAGGTGTAGTACGTGAGCCGGAAGCGGCCGCTGGGGCTCAGGTAAGTGGCGGTGACCTCCCGGCCCGGTGGCGCGGGATTCAGGTACCGGTCGATGGTCTCCACCGTCGCGGGTGAGAGCCGGTCCCGCTGGGCCTCGAATTCCCACACGATCTCCGTACCGTTCTTCAGCGGGGAGAATTCAGCGGGGCGGAACTCCGCGGGTAGCCGCTCCGGTTCGAAACCGTAGTAGAACTTGAAAAGCAGACCTTGCTCGAAAGTGAGCTCTCCCTGGCTGACGGCGGCGTCGACCTTGGCGAGGAATTCCGCGCCCTGGTTCCGGGGGGCGGCCAGAGCCTGCCCGGCGACCAGGACGAAGACCAGCAAGAGGACCAGGAGCCGGCGATGCATAATCGTACCCTCCTTGGGTGAGCGGAGACGGGTGGGAAAAAGACGCCCGCATACGACGGACCGGCGGCAGGATCAGTCTCTCCCCGCCGGTGCCAGATGAAACCGACTACCAGTTCATTTTAGCTGCAGATTGTCACGAAATTATCACGAAGGTTGCCCCGAGAATCCGGATCGGGTAGGGCGGGGCCTCACGGCCCCGCTCTCCCACACCACCGGGCATACGGT
>CAZAHC010000213.1:0-6122 GCA_964484595.1 uncultured Fibrobacteraceae bacterium
CGCTCCAGTATTCCTCCCGCAGGATAAAGCCGGCGGCAAGGGCGCGCTCGCGCAGTTCCGCCTGGCGTTGCTCGACCCAGGCTGGGAACTCCTCCCCGCCGCGCAGGCTGGCAAGATCGGGATCGTGCTGCACCTGCCAGAGGTCGCTGTAACCCAGCTGGAAGGCCTCGTCGAGGGCCTGCCAGGCGGCTGCGGGCCTCCCGAGGCGCGCCTCCAGGCAGGCCAGGTTGTAGGTCATGGTGCCGTTGCCGGGGAAGAGCTGGAGGTAGTGGAAGGCGGTGGAGCGGGCGCTGTTGAGCTCGTCGGCGCGGATCTGCTGGGCCAGCAGCTCCAGCAGTTCCAGCCTGCCAGCGGGCAGGGCGACGGCGGTTGATTCTCCCTCGGGAGAGGCACCCGGCGGGGTGGCCGTCGCCACGTGGTGGGAAAGGGTTGGTAACAAGACCAGAGCCAGCCACGCCGCACCCGCAGCGGCCCGGGAAAGAAGACTCGTCACTGCCATGAAGGGCTCCTTGGTTGTTTGGCCAGAAGAGCATGATCAAGCGGGGGCCTTCTGGCAACTCCCTGAAGTTAAACCGAGGGCGCTCCACAGGCACCCCGAAAGTTCTGGTCGGAAGAATGTCCCTGGCTATCTGGTTCTCTACGCATCGCCCAGGGATCACCTCTCCAGGGACGTTCCTCAGACCAGAACTCACCGGCGTTGCCTGGGGTTCGCCGTCGGTATATCATGGCGACCTAAACCTGAATGCCATCATTCGGCGGGAGGTTACGGCTGGATGTTTGCCAAGTGGATCCTGTGCGCCTTGCTCGTCCTGTCCGGTCCTGCGGTCCTGGCAGGAGGCCAGGGCGAGGCCGACCTGATCCTCGTGGGGGGTAAGGTGCTGACCTTGACCGACCCCGAACCCCGGCCGCAGCCGACGGCCGTCGCGATCGGGTCCGACCGGATCGTCTTCGTGGGCCAGGAAAACGGCGCACTCTCCTGGCGAACCGCCGGCAGCACGGTGATCGATCTGGATGGTGCGGTGGTGATCCCGGGTTTCTGCGACGGGCACGCCCACCTGTACGGCCTGGGCAAGGCGCTGTCCGAGGTCGACCTGCGGGGTACCGGCTCGGC
Source organism: uncultured Fibrobacteraceae bacterium (assembly GCA_964484595.1). Classification (GTDB taxonomy): domain Bacteria; phylum Krumholzibacteriota; class Krumholzibacteriia; order LZORAL124-64-63; family LZORAL124-64-63; genus CAZAHC01. The sequence goes on from CAZAHC010000213.1 coordinate 1,112, forward strand.
GGCCGAGGTTGTCGAGCGCGCCGTCGCCTTCGCCGCCTCCTTGCCGGCAGACGCCTGGCTACAGGGACGGGGCTGGGATCAGAACGACTGGCCGGTTCAGGAATTCCCGCACCGGAATCTGCTGGACCGGGAGTTCGCCGACCGGCCTGTGCTGCTGCGCCGGGTGGACGGACATGCGGGCTGGGCCAACGGCGAGGCGCTGCGGCGGGCCGGCATCACCGCCGACCGTCCCGACACTGCCGGTGGCCTCATCATCCGGGATGAACACGGGGAGCCGACCGGGGTCCTGATCGACAACGCCATCGAGCTGGTCCGGAACGTCATCCCACCCGTCACCGCGACCGAGATCTCCCGCCGGGTGGGCCTGGCCACCGCGAACTGCCTCCGTCTGGGTCTGACCGGTGTGCACGAGGCGGGGGTGACGGCCGCACGTCTGGCCGTCTACAAGGAAATGGCGGCCGCCGGTGAGCTGCCGATCCGCCTGTACGGCATGCTCGAGGACAAGCCCGACGCCCTGGCCGCCCTGGCGGCGGGTCCCTTCGAGGGTTCCGATAAGATGCTGACGGTCCGGGCGGTGAAGCTGTACGCCGACGGGGCCCTCGGCTCGCGGGGGGCGTTGCTGCTCGCCGACTACAGCGACGATCCAGGCAATAGCGGCCTGCTGGTCACGCCGGCGGACCACCTCCGCGACGTTGCCCGGCGGGCGGGCCGGGCCGGGTTCCAGGTCTGCACTCATGCGATCGGCGACGGCGGCAACCGGCTGGTGCTCGACCTGTACGAGCAGGTGCTCGGGGAGCTGGCCGGCGCGGATCGTCGCTGGCGGATCGAACATGCTCAGGTGCTTCATCCGGCCGACATCCCCCGTTTCGCCGGGCTGGGGGTGATCGCCTCGATGCAACCGGTTCACTGCACGAGCGACATGGACTGGGCCGAGGAGCGGCTGGGTCCGGAGCGGGTCCGGGGCGCCTATGCCTGGCGCTTGCTGCTCGATTCCGGCGCCCGCCTCTGCTTCGGCACCGACTTCCCGGTCGAGCTGGTGGATCCCTTGCACGGCCTGTTCTCCGCCCGCACGCGGACGCATCACGACGGCAGTCCGGCCGGCGGCTGGTTTCCGGAGCAGTGTCTCTCCGGCCGGGAAGCGCTGCGGCTCTACACGGCGGGCCCGGCCTACGCTTCCTTCCGGGAGGATGAACTCGGGGCCGTCCAGCCGGGCCGGCTGGCGGATCTGACCGTCCTGAGCGGCGACCCGGTCGCCTGCGAGCCGGCGGCGCTCCTGGACCTGCGGGTCCTGCTAACCGTGGTCGGCGGCAAGATCAGGTACGACGGGCGCGGACTGTAGTGGTACCCAACGACCGTGCTTATCTTGTCTGCCAGGAAGTCGTCTTGCGAGAATCCGGCCGGTGGCCACGCCCCTCGGCGCCGGCTCGGTGGGTTCTCGAACCTTTGCCGCGGAAACGGTCGTATGCGAGGAGGTGGGCATGGTCAGCGTCCCGGTCGATATCGTCGATGCTTTTGCCGATCGCCCCTTCACCGGCAATCCGGCAGCCATCGTTCCTGAGGCAGGAGATCTCAGGGACGAGGAGATGCTCAAGATCTCCGAAGAGCTCAAGATGGAAGCGGGCTTCGTCCTGCCGGCAACCGTGCCGGACGCCGACGTCCGGCTGCGCTTCTTCACTCCTCGCCGCGAGGCGACCCTGAGCGGCCACGTCGTGGTCGCGGCCTTCGTTTCCCTGGCCGATCGCGGGATCTTCAAGTCCAGCGAGAATGGCACCGAGCTCCTGCAGGAAACCGGCGCGGGGGTGCTGCCGGTGACCCTGTCCACCAGCGCGAACGGCACCACTTTCGTGGCCTTCGATCTGCCCCAGCCGCGCTTCGGGGAGCCGGTCCCGGCCAGCGAGGTGGCCGCGGCTCTGAACCTGTCGCCGAGCCTGGTTACCTTCGGCGACCATAGCCCCCAGCGCGTCTCCTGCGGGTTCGATCTGATCGTGGTTCCCCTCGGCGACCGCACCGTGGCGCGGGGAGCGTTCACGGACATGGAGGCGATCCGCCAGCTCGCCGACCGGCGGGGTGCGGGTGGGGTGGTCTGCTTCTGTCCGGAGACCTCCTCGCCCGAGGTCGATCTCTTCTGCCGGTTCTTCTGCCCGAGCATTGGCACCGACGAGGACGTCGCCAGCGGCACCTCCCTGGGCGCCATCGCTGCCTACTGCCTGGAGAAGGGCGTGCTGCCGGCGCGGGAGCGCGTGCGGATCGTGACCGAGCAGGGTCACGCCCTGGGCCGGCCCAGCCGGGCCGTGATCGATGTCCGGATGCAGGGCTCCCGGATCTCGCGGGTGCGGCTGTCGGCTCCCGGCGCGGTGGTGATGCGTGGCAGGCTCCAGCTGGGAAAGGAAGCGGCGCTCGCGGTCGGGTGATCCCGCTCAACCGGCCTTCGTCAGGACCAGTTCCCTGGTGTCGCGGGCGATCATCAGCTCCTCGTTCGTCGGGATGATCATGATCTTGACCCGGCTGCTGGCCTTGCTGATCTCGGCCTCGTCGTGGCGGGTGGCGTTCTTGAAGGGGTCGAGCGCGGCGCCCAGGATCTCCAGGCCCCGGCACGCCCATTCCCGCACCAGCGACGCGTGTTCTCCCACCCCTGCGGTGAAGATGATGGCGTGGACCTTCCCCAGGGCCACCGCGTAGGCGCCGATGTATTTCCGGATGTAGTAGGCGTAGACCTCCAGGGCCAGCCGGGCCCGGTCGTTGCCCCGGGCGTACTCCCGCTCCACGTCGCGCAGATCGCTGGAGATGCCGGAGATGCCGAGCAGGCCGCTCTGCCGGTTGAGGATCCGGTAGATCTCCTCCAGGGGCTGGTCGAGGCGCCTCGTCAGATAACCGACGATGGCGGGATCGATGTCCCCGCTGCGGGTCCCCATCATCAGACCCTCCAGGGGGGTGAAACCCATCGAGGTGTCGATCGATTTCCCCCGCCGCACCGCCGCCACCGAGGCGCCGCTGCCCAGGTGGCAGGAGATGAGGTTCAGCTCGTCGTAGTCCCGCCGGAGGATCTCCGCCGCCCGGCGCGTGACGTAACGGTGGCTGGTGCCGTGGAAGCCGTAGCGGCGAATCTGGTGGTCGCGGTAGAGATCGTAAGGCAAGGGGTAGATGAAGGCCCGGTCCGGCAGGGTCTGGTGGAAGGCGGTGTCGAAGACCGCCACCATCGGCAGGTCGGGCACGCCGTGCTGCGCGGCGGCGGCCTGGGTGGCCCGGATGCCGGCGAGGTTGGCCGGGTTATGCAAGGGGGCCAGGGGGATGCACTCCTCCAGCGCGGCCACCACGTCCTCGTCGATTCTGACGCTGCAGGCGTACTTCTCGCCGGCGTGGACGACCCGGTGTCCCACCGCGGCGATCTCACCCAGGTCGCGAATCGCCCCCTGCTCCGGGTCGGTAAGCGCACCCAGCAGCGACGCCAGGGCCGCCTGGTGGTCGGGGACCGGTTGTTCCCGCTGGAGGGTATCTCGGCCGGGCCGGTTGAAGGTGTGCGTTCCGGTGGCCTGGCCGATCCGCTCGATTTGCCCCCTGGCCAGCAGCTCCTCGCCGTCCATGTCGAGCAGCTGGTACTTCAGCGAGCTGCTGCCGCAGTTGACCACGAGGACGTTCTGCATCCTGAGCCTATACCTCGCGCGACTGGTCGACCATCTGGTCGGCGAGGTCGGCCAGGTTGAATCCCGCCCAGAAGTTCTCCATCCTCTTGCTCAGCAAGACCCAGATGGTGCGGGTCAGGCAATCGTCCGACCGGTCGCAGCTCCCGGGGTCGGGAACGCAGTCGACCAGGGCGGTTTGCGGATCGAGGGCGGTGATGATCTCCCAGAGCGTGATCTCGGCGGGGGGGCGGCACAGCGAGTACCCACCCCGCACGCCGCGCTGGCTGCAAATCAACCCGCTCCGGCGCAGCTCACCGACCACGTGTTCGAGGTACTTCCGGCTGATCTCCTGGGAGGCGGAGATAGTGCTGATAGGCACCGGATCGCCGCCGTAGCCGCCGGCGATCTGGAGCATCGCTCTCAGTCCGTACCGGACCCTGGTGTTGATTTTCATCTCGACTCCACTCCTGCGGGCACCGCCCGGTCCGGCGGGATCATTTCACGATTTCGGGCACTTCCTTGACCAGCACAGGGGGCAGGTGCAGCGGCAGCGTCGTCGCCCGCTTGCGGTCGATGTCCTTGAATACCCGCTCGACCTGCTCCGGCGTGAGATCGAGCGCGGCGGCCGCCTCGGCCGCCGGCACGCCGTGGTTCTTGGCCCAAAGCAAAAGATCCATCTCCGCGTAGGGCAAGACGAAATAGAACTCGTCCTGGCCCTGCTCGAGGCTGTAGGTGTCGGTGGTCGGCGTGGTGTTGCAGATCTCGGCGGGCAGGCCGAGATGCCGGGCCAGGGCGTAGACCTGGGTCTTGTAGAGGTGGGCGATCGGTTTCACGTCAGCGGCGCCGTCGCCGTTCTTGACGAAGAAGCCCTGGTCGTACTCCAGGCGGTTCGGGGTGCCGGTCACGGCGAAGTTCAGGCGGTCGGCGTGGTAGTACTCCAGGGTCTTGCGAATGCGCTGCTTGAAGTTGGTCGCGGCGACGATCTCGAGGTACGCGCCGATGGGCAGCCGCTCGGTGAAGATCTCGCCGGCGGGGTCCTGCACCACCAGACGGTAGACGTTCATCCTGTCGCTATCCAGCAGATCGGCGGGCAGGACTATCTTGCTCTTCCAGCCCTCGCCATAATCGGGGAAGACCGACCTGATGGCGGCGTCGTAGCGCTCGTAACAGCCGATCGCCTGCAGGGTCGGCTGGATGTTCTCGACGGCAAACTCGATGCCGAGATGCTCGGCCAGGGTGGTACCGAGGTCCTTGCTGGCGGTCGAGGAATCGCGCTCCGGCAGCAGCAGGCCGAAGACCCGCTGGGGTCCGAAGGCGCGCACCGCCAGCCCCGCGGTGACGCTGCTGTCGATGCCGCCGCTGAGCGCGACCACGCAGCCGCGCCGCTTGAG
>CAZAHC010000214.1:0-6120 GCA_964484595.1 uncultured Fibrobacteraceae bacterium
ATCTTCCACGGCGTGTCAGAGGTCGATCCCGACCGACCGGTGCTGAGCGTTGTGCGGCGCATCCTGGCCGACGGCCGCAGCAGTCGCCTCTACCGGATCGTTCACCAGGACGGGCAGCTGGTGAGCAACATCTCCCTGATCGGCGAGGCGGGGCCCCGCGAGGGCGTCCTGCTCATCGATCTGGAAACCGATTGTGAGCGCCTGCTGCCCGCGATCAAGGCCACGGCCGAAGTGCTCGAGCAGCTCAAGACGAACCCGCCGGGAGCGGAGGAGCTGGTCAAGGCCCAGGTCAGGGTGCAGCGCTCGTTCCTGTTCGGCGCCGAGACGGTTCAGGGCCAGGCCGGGACGATCGGTTACTACGACGCCATGGGAGACCTACCCGGCGCCTTTCACTTCCCGGAACGGGTTACTGCCGTGACGGCGGCGGACGTCTGCCGCTTCTGTCGGCGGGTCTTCCGTCGTGGGAACCTTACCGCCCTGCTCTACCTGCCGCAGCGGGACGACCCGCAGAAACTGGGCCTGCCCCAAGGCGCCGGAGACCTGGACGAGCTGCTATGCCCCGTCCTGGGAGACGATCCGGTGGCGGACAACCTGCCGGCACCGTCCCCGGAAGCCCCGCCCCCGGGGACCGCGGCTCCGGTGGCTGCGGCCAGCCCAGCGGCGGCCGGCTTGCCGGTCGCGGCGCCGTTCGTCGAGGCTCACCTCGGCTGCGGGTTGCCGGTCTACTACCGGGTGGACCGGACCCTGCCGGTTGTCTCGCTGGGGATATTTGCCGACGGCGGGGCCAGCCGGGAGGAAATCAGCGAGGCCGGCCTCGCCTCGCTGACCACCCGAGTCCAGATCAAGGGGACCGCGGACGCCGACGCCAAGACCATCCACGGCACGCTGGAGGGCCTGGGCGCCAGCCTCTCCCCCCTGCCGGACCGGGATTCCTGCGGCCTGTCCCTGACCACCCTCTCGCGCCACCTCGAAGAGACGACGGCCCAGCTCTGCGAGCTGGCCTGCGCCCCGGCCTTCCCGGCCGGGGAGATCGAGCGGGAGCACAAGCAGGCCCTGGATCAGCTCGAAGCCCTGAAGGACGATCCCTTCCAGGCTGCAGGCCGCGAGCTGCGCGCCACCATCTACGGCGACCACCCCTACGGCCGCCCCTTGCTCGGCCTCGAGGAGACGATCCCGGGCCTGGGGCTGGAGGACCTGAGGCGATTCCACCGGCGGACCTGGGTTCCGGAGAACCTGCGGGTGGTCGTCTCCGGGGACATCGACCCGGACCGGCTTCTGGCGCGGCTGGACAGCTCGCTCGCCGATCTGCCGGTGGGACCGCCGCCCGGCCGAACCACCCTGGCCGACCCGGTCCCTCCCGGCGGGGTGGTCCACCGGCGCCTCGGGCGTGACCTGCGCCAGAGCGTGGTGTTCATTGCCTGGCCCGGGCAGGCCGATCCGGACCGGGACCGCTGCGAGCTGCTGCTCTGGAAGCAGCTTCTCAACGGCCAGAACGGGCGCCTGTTCGAGGCCCTGCGCAACCGGCGCTCGCTCTGCTACAACTGCGGCGTCCTGAGCACCGCCGGGTTCGGACGGGGCATGATCGCCGCCTACATCCTGACCGACCCGGCCACCGAGGAGGAGGCGCGCCGGGTGATGCTCGCCGAGCTGGCGGAGCTGACCCAGGAAGAGGTTCCGGAGGCGGAATTCGCGCGGGCCCGCGCGAAGCTGCTGGGTAACCTGCTGATCGGCCACCAGGCCAACACTGCCCGGGTGACCCGCTGCGCCGGGGACCTGCTGTATGGGCGCGGGCCCAACGACCTGGAGCCGTTGCTGGCTGCGATCCAGGCCCGCTCACCGGCTGAGATCCGCCGGGCAGCGGCCGGCTACATCGACCTGGAAAACCGTTTCGAGGTGGTCCTGGGGCCAGTCGAGGAATCCTGACGGGCCGGCCGTCGGCGGGCCGGCCCGTCCTTGAGGTCAGGCGCTGACCTTGTAGCGGTCCGGCGCGTCGGAGAGGTCGATCAGGAACGTCCGCTGGCTGAAGTGGGTGCGATGCCGGGTGCCTTCGGGTACGAAGTAATTGTCTCCCGCCTGGTAGAGCTCGGTGTGCCCATCGATCTCCAGGGTCATCTCGCCGGAGATTATGGTACCGGTCTGGGCGCAGTGGGAGTGGTCCGGAAAGGAAACTCCTTCCTCCATGATGAAGAAGACGAGCTGCTTCTCGTTGTTGCGAAGGCAGTAGCCGGTCACACCGGCGACTGGGACTTCAACTTTGGGGAGGGAGAGGATATCTTCAGGGAATGGATTCTGAGAAGAATGAGTCCTGGCTGCTTCCATACGCAATGGCCTCCTTCGTGCTGGGGAGCACTCCACCCAGCGCACCGGGTCGTTCCTTAATCACATCTTAACAGAGAGCAAGGATATAGCAAGCCCCCCCCGACACAGCCTGGACAACCCCATGCAAATTCCATACTTAGCCTTGCGGGTCAGCAGGATCCAGGGCTAACCCTGGAGCAGGAAATCGGCCACCACCGGGAAGTGATCCGAGGGCTGGGGGCAATCCCGGGAAAGCAGGGGCTCGAAGTCGACCTTCTGGACCTCGAGGATGGGGATCCGGGGCCGGAAGAAAACGTAGTCGATGCGCCGGGGACCGAGCAGCAACTCGCCCAGACGGTCCCGGACGCCGAGCCCCGCAAAGGTGGCGCCGGCCTGGCGGCCGGCCGTCCCCGCCTCCTGCCAGGCGTCGAACAGCTGGCGCGATCCCTCGCCCGGATCGCGTAGGAGCTGGATCTCCCTCGAGCCGGCCTGCGCGTTGAAATCCCCGGTCAAAAAGAGCGGCGTCTCCTGCCCGGTCCGGCGCACCCGGTCGGCGATGTACTCTCGCAGCAGCAGCGCGCTCTTGCGGCGGTGCCAGCCGTTGGCGGCCTCGAGGTGGGTGGTCCCAAAGACGAACTGCCGTCCCGACCGGATGTGCTCGAAGGTGTGCCAGGTGGCCAGCCGGGGCCGGGTGCCGAGGTGGAACTGGGAGGAGGGCACCCCGGGCGTGGGCGACAGCCAGTAGGTCTCGCCCTCGTCCTCGGCCAGCCGCACTGCCTCCCGCCGGTAAAAGATGGCGCAGTACCAGTTTTTGAGGCTAAAGGGATGGGCGCTGCCGCAGAGGTTGCCCTCGCCGCAGAACTCGTAATCGGGTAGCAGCTCCGCGAGCTCCATCAGCTGGGGCAGGTTGGCCTCCTGGGTGCCGACCACATGGGGACGGTACCGCTCGAAGATGCGGGCCACGCTCCGCTTGCGCTCACGCCACGGATGGCTCCGCTGCTTTTTGGTGGAGGTGAGCAGATTGAAGGTCATCACGCGGAGAGACAGGTCGTGCAAGATGCATTGACTCCGGTTGCTGGTGGCGAGTCCCCCCGCTTCTGGGCGGGATCCGATGGCGCATAAGTTCGTACAATTCCGGGCCGGGGGCAAGGATTCCTCGTCCGGCCACATAAGGCCAAGCATATTCCGGGCCACGATTTTGGTTCCCGGAAAAGCGCCCGGGAGCTCCGCGGGGCCTGCGCGGTCAGCCGGACCGGTGGAAGAGGTCGAGCTGCGGGGGGGTGCTCGGCAGGGAAAGCTCGCCGAGGACGGCGGAGATCCAGCCGCTACGGTCGTCGCCGGGTAGGCGGAGCCGGTCCAGCTCGAAGGCGTCGAGCAGCTCGTCGATCAGGCGGTCGATCCCCCTCTGGAACTGGACGCTGGTGTCGCGGGTCCCGTCGAAGGAGGGCGCCTCCATTATCGGCACCTTCACCAGCAGGTCGTAGGTGCCCATCCAGCGCCGGATCAACGGTTCCAGGTCGGGGCGCCGGCCGACCGCCTGGACCAGGTAGGCGTAGTTGTCGATGACGGCGCGGTCGCAGACGATGGCGTCGTAATGGCTGGCCAGCTCGATCTCCATCCCGATCTGGTGGTGCAGGATCCACTGCTGGGCCAGATCGGTGGTCTCCCGGTTGATGGGCAGGGGACAGCTGCGGGCGACCTCCTTGACGAGGTCGACGCTCAGGTCGAGCCGCTTCAGGCAGGCGGCCAACTCGTAGCAGAGCGTGGTCTTGCCAACGCCGTGGGTGCCGATGAACGCGATCTTCATGATCGGCAGACCTTAACCGGAGCGGGCCCGCAAGTCCATGAAAACGACGAGTTGTGACCTGGAGATCGTGTCCGGCTCCTCGTAGACCAGGCAACGCCCCTGGCCCTCTCCTGGCCGGTTCCGGGGGCGCTCCCCGGCCACGTCCTGTGGCTGGGTCGCTCGGCATCCGGGCCCCTCCGCCCTCCGTGTCTCCCGGGACCCTCCTGACGCCCAGGAAAGGGCCAGGAGAGGGTCAAGAGCATTGCCCGGCATCCTGATTGCCGGACACATTCCCCAGGCCACAGCTTGTGTATTGAGGTTGCGGCAATTTGTGCCACGTGGCAAAAACCCGGAACGCCCGTTTAACGGGCGCGCTCGAAGAGGATCGGCACCTGGATGCCGCCGCCGCTCACGTTCACCTTCAGGCTGCGGTTGGTGGCGCGGGTGATCATCCCCCCCACCTGGAAGTTCCGGAAGCGCCGGCCGTCCCAGTCGTAGTGGACGAAGACGCCGAGATCGGCCATCACCCGCCGCTTGCGCGAGTAGAAGCCGTCCACCTCGATGACATTGGGCCTGATGCGCTGCTGGACGATCCACTCCCGGCGCTGTTTGCGGGGTATCTTGCGGAGCTGGGCGGGAATCTGGTTGCCGACGTAGACCTGCTCGCCGCCGAGGCCGTCGACGTGTTTTATTACCCGCTGGCGGTACTTCCTTCGCACCTCTTCGTAACTATCCGGCAGGAGGGTAACCGGCACGATGGTCCGCTGCAGTCGCCGGGCCCGCCGGGGGCCGAGGAACCGGTGCTGCAGGTCCGGATCGTTCAGCAGGACCAGGGTCGACTTGGGCGCCACCAGCCCGGCCAGGAACGGGCTGTACTGGGGCGTCCGGGAGCGGATGATCTTGCGGAAGAGGTCCTCCCCTTCTTGGTAATCGGAAAGCTCGAAGCTGTAGGAGACCTGCACCGCGTCGGGCGGGACCCGGCGGCCGCCGGCCCGCAGCCGCCCGCCGCGCACGTAAACCGGCGCCGGTTTCAGCAGAGGGCAATCATCGAATATCTCGCAGCCGAACACCCGGGGCGAGACCATGTCGATCTCGAGACCCTGCCGCCGGCCCTCGGCGATGGTAACCTCTTCCTCCCAGTTGTAAGAATCGTACTGGAGGCGCAGGAGCCGCTTGCCCAGCCGTAACATGTTACTCACTTCGCTGCGGGCGGTGTCGAGGGCGCGCACGCGGCGGCGCAGCTCGGGGAACAGCCGGAGTATTACTTTCTGGATGTAAGAAGACCGGCCCGAGCCGTCGAAACCGATCTCGTTGATCTCGAAGAGCTTGGGCGGATTGCCGGGGACCGGCGGGCCCTCGATGGCGAAATCGTAGCGCAGGCTGCCGGTCAGGCGGCGCGGGCGGTGCGCCAGCAGCTCGAGCTCGTCGATCAGGAAATCGGTGACCGGTGTCGGGTGCAGCAACTCCAGCAATCGCCGGTTAGGCAGGGAGAGGAACCGGAGCAGGAATTCCGTGACGTCCAGGGAGGCGGCCACTATTTCCGGCAGGTAGGAGGCGGGCAGGATCCGCGGCAGCACGGAGCAGTCGTCGTCGCAGATCTCGACCAGCTCCGAGTCGACGAAGGCGTTCCAGAGGGCGATCTTCAGGTCGGCCGGGCCGCGGCGCGCGAAGAGGCGCTGCAGGTCGGGCGACAACCTCTCCAGGTAGTGGTTCTCGAACAACTTCTTCCTCTCCTGGCACCCTGGGCCGGGGAATTGGGCCCGGCCGGTCTCGTTCCGGCCTCATCCTTCGATATTCGGCCGCGGCGGCCGGTTTTTGAACCGTAATTCTTGGAGCGGAGCGAGCCGGCTCACCAATCCCAAAAAATCCTTGTCCTTGAACTCCCAGCCGGTGTGGGGTAGACTACCACCCGGGAGAATATGGGGATACCTGCCATGTATCGACTGTTTATTTTGGTGCTGATATCCTGTTTTGCCGCCGCGGCTCTGGCGGTGGATACCGGCAACATCCGGGAAAGCTTCAAGGGACACGCTCAC
>CAZAHC010000215.1:0-6114 GCA_964484595.1 uncultured Fibrobacteraceae bacterium
CCGCTCGAAGAACTCCGGCAGGGTGGTGATCTCCAGCCGCCGGTAGCGCCGGGCGGCGACGACGGCCACCGCGAAGGCGCCCGCCGCCCAGGCGGCGTTGTACCAGCCGGCGGAGATACCCCGGGTGTAGGCCCACTCAGCGGTGCCAATCGTCGACACCCCCCCCACGGCGAGCCCCGCCAGCAGCGCCGCCGCGACCAGGGGGGGCAAGTTCCGGCCGGCGAGCAGGTAGCCCACCATCCCCCCGCCCCCGCGCGCGGTGAGGCGGCGCGCCCACCAGGTCACGGCGAACAGACCGCCCACGTAGAGCACGACGATCGTCAGGGGAATCCAGTGGGTCATCGCCGGCCGACCTCTATTCCACCTTCATCCGCACGTCCACCGCCGCGGCGGCAGTGCCGGCGGGATAGACGAGGACGGGATTGAGGTCCATCTCGGTGATGCCGGGGAAGTCGGCCGCCAGGCGCGAGAGGCGCAGCAGCAGATCCTCCACCACTTCAAGATCGACCGGCGCCTCGCCCCGCAACCCGGCCAGGACCGGAAAGCCCTGGATGCGCCGCATCGCGGCGGCGGCCTCGGGTCGGCTCAGCGGGGCCACCGAAACGACGACGTCCTTCATGACCTCGACGAACACGCCCCCCAGACCGAACATCACCAGGCTGCCGAGGCCGGGGGCGGCCTTGGCGCCGAGGATCACCTCGCGGCCGGGCTCTTTCTGCTCCATCAGCAGGTAGCGCGCTTCCCGGCCGGCGAACTGCTTGCTCATCCGGCCGAAGGCCTCCGCCAGCTCCGCCTCGTCGTTGATGCCGAGCACGACGCCCCCCTCGTCCGACTTGTGCACGACGTCGGCGGCGTCGACCTTAAGCACGCAGGGGAAGCCGACCTGCGCCGCAGCCCCCGCCAGACCGGCCTCGTTCTCGATCGCGGCCAGCTTCGGGGTGGGGATCCCGTAGGCGTCGAGGACCGCGAAGGCCTCGGTCTGGGGCAGGTAGGCGTCGCTGCCCTCGTACTTGGCCAGGATGGCGGCGGCCGCCTCGCGCTCGACCGCGAGCGCAGGGGGGGCCTCCCGCGGCCGATCGCGCAGCTCGCGGTACTCGTTCATGGCCGCCAGGGCGCGAGCGCCGTCCTCGGGAAACTCGTAGACCGGCAGGCCGGAGGCGCGCAGCTTGTCGATCAGGGCGTAGTTCTTGGCGTAGGTCTCAACCACGACGGCGACCGGCTTGTCCGAGGTCGCGGTGGCCTCCTTGATCTTCGTGGCGATGGCGTCGATGTCGGTAAACGGGGCGGTGACGAAGAACACCAGCACCATGTCGGTGCCCTCTTCCTTGAGCAGCGTGTCCACGGCGGCGAAGTAATGATCGTGGTTGGCCGTGGCGACCACGTCCACCGGGTTGCCCAGGCTGGCCTCGGCGTACAGGCTCTCGGCGAGCCGCTCCTTGCCCGCGGCGGACCAGGTGGCGAGCTGCAGGCCGCGGTCGACCGACTCGTCGACCATCTGGATGCCCGGCCCGCCGGTGTTGGTAATCAGGCCGATCCGGTTGCCCGGCGGCGGCGGCTGGGTGCTGAAGGCGATGGCGGTCTTGATCATCTGGTGGGTGTCGGTGAACTGCAGGACGCCGGCCTTGTCGAACATGGCCGCCGCCAGGGCCGCCTGGTCGACCAGCAGCCCGGTGTGAGAGCTGACGGCGATGGAACCCTCGCGGGTGCGTCCGGACTTGACGGCGAGAATCGGCTTGTGGGGCGTGACCCGCGAGGCGACCTCCAGGAAATGGGCGGGGTTCTTGAAGCTCTCGACCACGACCATGATGGCCCGGGTCCCCTCGTCCTGGCCGTAGTAGTCGAGGATCTCGGGCATCGTCAGGTCGGCCTCGTTGCCGTAGGAGCAGTACATCCGGTGGCCGAGGCCCACGTTGTGCAGGTGCAGCTTCAACATCTCCCCCATGCCGCCCCCCTGGGCGACGATGGAGATGTTGCCCGGCTTCTGGGGCACGAAGGTGAAGTTGGCGTAGACCGAAACTTCCGGGTCGGCGTTCTGGATGCCCTGGCTGTTGGGGCCGAAGATCCGCATGCCGAAGCTGTTGGCCAGCTCGACCATCTCCCGCTCGCGCTGCAGCCCCTCCTCCCCGACCTCCTTGAAGCCGGCGGTGTGGACGATGGCGAACTTCACCCCCTTCTCGCCGCATTCCTTGATCACGGCAGGGATCAGCTTGTAGTTCACGGAGATGTTCACCAGGTCGATCTCGTCCGGAACGTCGAGGACCGACTTGAAGCACTTGAAGCTGCGGATGCTCCGTTCCTTGGGGTTGATCGGATAGATGGGGCCCTTGAAGCCGTAATTGGCCAGGTTCTTGATGACGATGTGACCGATCGAGTACGGGTTGTTCGAGGCCCCGATGACACCGACCGAACCGGGTCTGAATAGTCCGTCCAGCATCTGTTTCTCCGTTTCCAGCCGGGCCGCCGTTTCCGGTCTGCCCGGCTACTCGTTCCGGAACTGTCTCCTTGCCTCCAGCGCCGCGCCCAGCGCACCGGTGTACTGGGGAAAAGGAGGCACCTCCACGTCGTGTCCCAGCTTCCTGGCCATCAGGTCGGCGACGGTGGCGTTGTGAGCCACCACGCCGCCGGTGAGCACGACCTCGCCGACCAGCGGGGCCATCTCCACCACCCGGTCAACCACCGACAGGAAGGCGCCCCGGACGATCTGCGCCACCGGAACCCCCCGGCGCAGGTAGGCCAGGATCTCGGTCTTGGCGAACACCGTGCAGAAGCTGCCGAGTCGAACCGCTTCTTCGACCGACCCGGCCAGCGGATCCATCTCCTGGCGCGCCAGCCCCAGCCGCAGGGCGATCTCCTCCAGGAAGGCGCCGGTGCCGGCAGCGCACTTGCGGTTCATCTTGAAATCGCGCCGGCGGCCGTCGTCGGCGAGCCGGATGACCTTGTTGTCCTGCCCGCCGATGTCCACCACCGTGATCGCCCGGCGGAAGAAGTGGTAGCAGCCGAGGCCGTGGCAGTGAATCTCGGTCAGCGCCCGGTCGGCGAAGTCGACGTTGCTCCGCCCGTAGCCGGTGGCCACGGTCCTGGCGATCGCCACGTTCGCCAGGCGGGACGGCTCCCGGCCGGCGGCCAGGCACTGCCGGGCCGTGCCAGCGTAGTCGACCCCGGAGGGGCGGACGACGCGGGCGACAACCTCCGCCGCGGAATCGAGCAGGACCAGCTTGGTGGCCGCGGCGCCCACGTCCACGCCGCAGAAGAGCGGCGGCGCGGGCGAACCAGCTTCGCCGCCGGCCTGACCCCCGGAAAACATCGCGCCGGCCTCCTCGCTGCGGCCACGGCGGCGCCCGCCCGCTCGCAGGCGACGCTACCTCCCCGGCAACTGCTCGACCAGGGCCTCGAACTGGGTCCGCGCCTGCTCTTCCGAGTAGAGCCGCAGATCGTTCAGGTCCCCGTTTATCACCACGTAGGGAACGCCGACCTGGCGAGCCAGGCGATCGGGCAGGCCGTAGCGGTTGTTGGAATTGTTGGGACAGGTCTTGGCGTCGTGGTAAATGATGCCGTCGACGCCGTAGTCGCGAACCATGCGGACGAGGTAACGTTCCTTGAAGCCCTCCGAGCGGACGATGAACAGCTCGGTGTAGGCCCGGGCCATGCCCGCGAACGGATCGTCGTCACCCATGGCCTCGAAGATCCAGCTGTTGCAGTAGGTCGAGGCCACCACGCAGCACTTCTGGTCAGCGAACAGCTCGGCGTGGTCCCGCAGCTTGCCCCAGACCGGCATGCCTTCCCAGTAGAGCCGGAAAGCCTCGCCTTCGACCGCGGCGACGCCCTCGGCGATGCGGGCCTCGAGCTCGGCGATCAGGGTCTCGTAGTAGGCCTCGGCCCGGGGATCGCCGCGCAGGACCACCGCCGGCCCCATGTGAATGGTCCCGTCGAAGAAGGTGATGGGCGAAGGTTTGTGCTCGGCCAGGCGCAGGACCTTCTTCCAGAGCAGCGTGCAGCGATACGAGGAGGCCACCACCTCCCGCAGCCGATCCAGATCGAACTTCCGGCCCGAGACCTCCTCCAGGATGGGGACCAGCGCCCGGTGCTGTTCGATCAGGCCGTCCAGGTGGGCGGGGGTGATATCGCCGACGCCCCGCATGGTATCAATTCCGATAAGCGGTACCGAGAACTCCCGCTCGTAGAACCCGAGCCAGTCCTTCACGTCGCGGCACTGGTTGGTGTTGTAGACCAGCACGTCCGGCCTGGGCACCCCCGCCATGCCGAAGGCCTTGGTCAGCGGCGTTTTCTTCTCTAGATAGGACCCGACGTCGCTGGTCAGGTAGGAACAGATGTCGGGCGAGTAGCCGACGGCGTTGGCGGCCGGAATCAGGTCGGCCGCGAGCCGGGAGGAGCCGAGCACGGCGCCGTGGTTCTCCGGGAAGTAGACCCGGAAGCCGAAGGCGCGCAGCAGCTCGGCCGGGCCGACGCTGGTGCACCAGGCGATCTTGTCCTCGCCCGTGCGCGAAGCCTGGTCGAGTTCCTGGAAATAGTCCCCCATAAGCTTGCGCATCGCGCCGGTGGCTTCGATCTTCTTGATGGCGGGTTTCCGGGGCTCGGACATGTTTTCCTCCTCGGCCGGTCAGATGGCTGATCCGTTAGTAGAGCCAATTCTGCGACCGGCGTCAAGGGTTTGGGACCCGCCTGCCCGGCCGCGAGGTTCCTCGCCGGCCATCTTTCTGGCCATCTGTCCGGGAGGACCCACGCAGACATGAGTAGCCAATCCGAACGCCGCCGTCCCTGCCCGTCATCGGTCCTGCGGCCCTGGTTCTGCCTCCTGGCGGCCGGACTGCTGCCGGCCCTTTTCGGCTGCGGCCCCCGACTCGCCCCGGACGCGGGCCAGCACGTCATTCTCATCTCCCTCGACACCACCCGGGCGGACCACCTCGGCTTCCTGGCGGACACCTGGGTCCAGACCCCCCGGCTCGACGAGCTGGCGCGCGAGTCGATCGTCTTCTCCGACTACCTGACCGTGGTCCCCACGACCCTCGCCTCGCACACTACCCTGCTGACCGGCAAGTATCCCCACCACCACGGAGTGGCCCGCAACGGTTTCATGGTCAACCGCGACAACGAGATGTTGCCGGAAATCCTCGCCGACGCCGGCTTCCACACCGCGGGCTTCGCCGGCTCGTTCGCTCTCGACGAGCGCTTCGATTTTCCCCAGGGATTCGCTCACTACGACGAGGAATTCGACATCCTGGTCCGCCCGGGGGGACCCGATCAGAACCAGCGGACCGCGGCCCAGGTGACCGACGCGGTGATCCGGTACCTGGACCGCCTCGAGATGCCGGAGCACCTGTTCCTCTTCGTGCACTACTTCGACCCGCACTACCCCTATGCCGCTCCTGCACCCTTCGACCGGAAATACGATCCCCTGGGTGGGCGGGATCTCCCAGCGCAGGGAACAGTCCTGAATGCGAAGGCCATGACGGCTGCGGAGCGGAAGATCGCCGTGGAACGTCTCCAGCAGCACTACGCCGCCGAGATCTCGTACCTGGACTTTCACCTCGGCCGCCTGCTCGACGACCTCCGGCGCCGGGGCATCCTGGACCGGGCGGTCCTGCTGGTGACCAGCGACCACGGCGAGAGCCTGTGGGAACACAACGAGAGATTCGATCACGGCGCGGCCGTGTACCAGGCGACCATGAGCGCGGTCTGGACGGTCCGCCTGCCGGACGGCGCGCAGGGCGGATCGGTGGTCGACCAGCCGGCCGCCAGCATCGACGTGTTGCCGACCCTGCTCGACTTCCTCGGCCTGCCCTTGCCGGCCGGAATCGACGGTGAGAGTTTCGACCTGCGCACCCTGGCCGACCGCTGGCCGTCCCGCCCCCGCTTCGGTCAGGCCACCAAGCCCTGGCGGCAAATCGAAACCAATCCCCGCTGGGTGAACATCCGCAAGTCCCGCTGCGTGCGGCAGGACCGCTACAAGTTCATCCAGACGCCTTTCCTGAAAACCGAGGAACTGTACGACCTGACCAGGGATCCGGACGAGGAAGTCAACCTGCTGGCAGCCCCCACCCCCGACGCCACCGCCGTCGCCGCCCGGCTCCGCCCCTTGCAGGAAACGTGGGCCGC
>CAZAHC010000216.1:0-6071 GCA_964484595.1 uncultured Fibrobacteraceae bacterium
TGATGTGTCACATGATTTATCGTCAGGAGCGGCAACAGAATAAGTGGGCGCTACATGTCTGGCTGGCCACAAGGCAACGCCTTTGCCCCGCTCCTGGCTGTTTCCGGGGCGTCAGGAGGGCCCCGGAGGCAGGGAGGCCGGAGGGGCCCGGATGCCGAGCGACCCGGGTACAGGAGGTACCCGGGGAGCGCCCCCGGAAACGGCCAGGAGCGGCGCAAAGGCGCTGTTTTTCGGTCATGTAGCCAGACACATTTCCCTGGCCACAACCATCCCTTTTCAACCACCTAGTGCACGATCGTGAACGTCTTGACCACCCGCTGCCGCTCCCGGCCGCTGCCGGTCTCCAGGGCGGCGAAGTAGACCCCGGAGGACACGCGGCGGTCGGCGTGGTCGCGCGCGTTCCACTCGACCTCGCTGCCCGCGCCGGTCCGGTCGGCGATCAGGCGGCCCCGGGCGTCGTAGATGCGCAGCTTCACCTCCACCGACCCGAAGGACCGGAAGCGGAAGGTGACCAGGTCCACGGCGGGATTGGGAAAGACCTGTACCTGGTCCAGGCCAGCGGGCAGCTCCCCCTCCGGTACCCACATCACCCACGGCGCCGGGTCCAGCTCGGCGCCGAGGATCGCCGCCTCGAGGTCGAAGACGAAATCATGGCGCCACATAGTCGCCGGCAGGTGAGCCGAGACGGTGTCGCTGCCGGCGGTGGTGGTCACGACCACGGGGAAGACGTTGTCGAAGGGGGTCTGCTGGGTCTGGGCCAGGGTGAGGGTCAGCCGGGTGTCGGGACCGTTCGGACTGTCGCCCACTGCGAACGCGTGGTAGATCAGGGGCACCTCGTCGGTGGTGAGCCAGGGCTCGAAGAAGGGTTCCAGGTCGGTGGCGGAAAACTGTCCGGCCAGATCCCTGAACTCGGCGGTGCAAACCGTGCTCCACGGCCGGTCGCCGCCGATGGCGTACATGTACATCAGGTCCCAGAAGGCCGCCTCGCCCAGCCGCCCGCGCAGCATGTGCAGGATCCAGGCCCCCTTGTCGTAGACTATCCGGCTCAGGATCACGTCGGGATCGTAGACGGTCCCCTGGCCGGACCAGTGCTCCGAGTGCCGCAGGCCGTCCATGTACTGCAGGTAGGCGGCCAGACCCTCCTTCTGCTCTTCCCACAGGGCCTGGCTGTAGGTGGCGAAGCCCTCGTTCAGCCAGATGTCCTTCCAGGTGGCCGGCCCCAGAGAGTCGCCGAACCACTGGTGAGCCAGCTCGTGCATGACGATGTACTCGCTGCCCCACAGATCCCAGTGCAGCAGGTACGACAAACCGATGCTGGTCACCGTCTGGTGCTCCATCGCCCCGCCCCAGACGATCTCCGCGTGCCCGTACTTCTCCCCGACGAAGGGATAGGGACCGAACCGGTCCTCCAGGTATTCGATCATGCCGCAGGTGCTCGGCAGGTGCGCCGCCGCCGAGTCCAGATCCGCCGGGAAGATCCAGTGGCGCAGCGGGATGTACCCCGACTGGGTGGTGACGCAGGTGTCGTCCTCCAGCAGGACGTAGTTGCTGATCGCGACGCTGATCAGGTAGGTGGCGATGGGGTAGGTCTCGGCCCACTCGTAAACGTGCCAGCCCGGCGCGGCCGCGGGATACGAGGCCCGCAGCGTGCCGTTCGAGACGCCCCACAGGGTGTCGGGCACCGTCAGCCGGACCCGCGCCGAGTCGGCCTTGTCGTCCGGCCGGTCCTTGCAGGGCCACCAGTACTTGGCGTAGGCGGGCTCGCTGATGTTGGTCACGATGGGGCCCTTGTTCTCCTCCGGCTGTCCGTACCAGTCGTGATGGATCTTGAAGGTCAGGCCGAAGCTGCCGTCCTGCGCCTGGGGCGAACCGCCGTAGAAGACCTTGACCGAGTCCTCCTCCCCCGCCGCCAGCGCCGGAGCGAGGGAGATGACCAGCGAGTCGCCCGCATGGGTGTAGGGCACGGCCGCGCCGCGGAACTGGACCATTGCCACCGTGAGCGTGGTCGAGAGATCCACCACCACCTCGGCCAGGCCGTCGTGCAGCGAGCGCAGGGTAATGCTCACCGAGCCGTCTATGGCCTCGGCGCCGGGGTCGACCATCAGATCCAGCGCGTAGTGCAGGACGTCGTAGCGATCGCTGGTCGCGGCGGCATCACCCTGCCCGCCCCCGAGCAGGGCCTTCGCGAAGTGACACCCGGGGGGGCCGTCCGGCGCGGGCGGCCTCGGGGCCGGGTCGGGGCCGGCGCCCGCGATCAGGCTGCCGGCCACCAGCAGGGCCGCGCCCCCGGCGGCCGCCAGAGAGGCCAGCCGGCTTCCGGTGATCCCGATCATCGCTTCACTCCCGGTTGGTGGAACTGTTGGTGGTCGCGGCCACGGTGACCTTGGCGCCGGGTTTCACCGACCTGACGATCCAGGCGCCGCCGCCGATCACGGCGCCGCGCCCGATCACGGTCTCCCCGCCGAGAATGGTGGCGTTGGCGTAGATCGTCACCTCGTCCTCGAGGGTGGGATGACGCTTGCCGCCTTTCTTGAGGGTGCCGTCGGGATACTTGGGGAAGCTCAGGGCGCCGAGGGTGACGCCCTGGTACAGCTTCACGCCGTTGCCGATATCGGTCGTCTCGCCGATCACGACCCCGGTGCCGTGATCGATGAAGAAGTGGGAGCCGATCCGGGCCCCGGGATGGATGTCGACGCCAGTGCGGTGATGGGCCCACTCGGTCATGATCCTGGGGACCAGCGGCACCCCGATCTCGTACAGCGGGTGGGCCAAGCGGTAGACCGCGATGGCGAAAGTGCCAGGGTAGCAGAGGATTACCTCGTCCTGGTTCACGGCGGCGGGGTCGCCCTCGTAAGCGGCCAGGACGTCCAGCTTCAGCGATTCCCGGATCGCCGGCAGCCTTTCGAGGTAGGCCATGGCCACCTCCTCCGAGGCGCGCGAGAAATCCTGGTCGGTCGGCTCGTCCGGCTCGGGGGTCCAGAGCACCGAGCAGCGGCACTTCTCCCGGTGGCAGAAGCGCAGGGTCAGCTCGACGATCTCCGAGAGCTTCAGGTAGATCCCGTCGACCCGGGAGGCGATGAGCACCTCGATGTCGGCGCGGGCGGGGATGGTGTCGCCGAAATATCCCGGGAACACGATGGCTAGCAGCTGCTCGAGGATCTCGATGATGTCCGTGCGGGGGGGCAGGTTCTTCTCCCCGATCCGGTTGATGCCGCCGATCTTCTCGTAGGTCTCGACGACCCCGCGGGACAGGGCCTGCAACCTCTTGGTGCGGTGTTGCCTGGTCACGGCCAGCTCCTCTCGAGTATCCGGGTCAAGCCATGAACTCCCGGAACAGATCCGTTGTCAGGTAACGCTCGCCGGAGTCCGGCAAGATGGCGACGATTAACTTGCCGCCCATCTCCGGCCGGCGCGCCACCTGCAGGGCGGCAGCCAGGGCCGCCCCGGAGGAGATCCCCACCAGCAGGCCCTCCTCTCGCGCGGCGCGGCGGGCGGTGGCCAGCGCTTCCTCGTCGCCGACCTGGATCACCTCGTCGATGAGGTCCATCTCCAGCACAGGAGGCACGAAGCCGGCACCGATCCCCTGGATCCGGTGCGGGGCGGGCTCACCACCGGACAGCACCGGCGAGGCGGCCGGCTCCACGGCCACAGCCCGGAAGGCCGGCTTGCGCGCCTTGAGCGCCGAGACCACCCCGGTGAAGGTCCCCCCCGTGCCGACGCCCGCCACCAGGATGTCCACCCGGCCGCCGGTATCCCGCCAGATCTCCTCGGCGGTCGTGCGCCGGTGAGCCTCCGGGTTGGCGGGATTGCTGAACTGCCGGGGCAGGAAGGCGCCGGGCCGCTGCCGGGCCAGCTCCTCGGCCCGGGCGACCGCCCCGCTCATCCGCTCCTCGGCAGGGGTCAGCACCAGCTCGCAGCCGAGCGCGCGCAGGATGGCCCGCCTCTCTCGCGACGCGCTCTCGGGCATGGTCACGGTCAGCCGGTAACCCCGGGCGGCGCAGACGAAGGCCAGGCCGATCCCGGTGTTGCCACTGGAGGCCTCGATCACCTCGCCCCCTGCGGCGAGGCGGCCCTCGGCCTCGGCGGCCTCGATCAGGGCCAGCCCGAGCCGGTCCTTGACACTGGCCAGCGGGTTGAAGAACTCCAGCTTGCCGACCAGGTCGGCAGCGGTGTCGTTCAGCCGCGGCAACCTCACGAGAGGCGTCTCGCCAACCAGATCCAGAACACTGTCGTGGATCTTGCCGCCGCTCCGCAGGCTGCCGGCGGGTGGGTCGGGGGACCGGTTCGTCACGACACTCTCCTGGCGCCGCCTTCTTTTCAGGCGAGGACCTTGCGCAGCCGGGCCAGCTGCTGCTTGTCGCCCATGAAGATCAGGACGTCGTGCGCCTCGATGACGTATTCCGGGCCGGGATTGAAGACCATCCGGCCCGACGGCTTCTTGATGGCGATGGCGATGACGTCGAACTCGGCCCGGATGCCGGAATCCTTGATCGTGGTGTCGACCAGGGAGGAGCCCTCGCCGACGGCCAGCTCTTCGAACATCAGGTCGAGGCCGCTGCTCTGGGTAACCACCTCCACGAAGTCGTAAACGGTGGGTCGCAGGAGGGCCTGCACGAGGCGCATCCCGCCGATCTGGTACGGCGAGATGACCCGGTCGGCGCCCGCTCGCCGGATCTTCTGGATCGAGTTCTCGTCGCTGGCCCGGGCCAGGATGTAGAGCCCGGGGTTGCTCTCGCGGGTCATCTCCCGGGCCGAGAGGGTGATGAAGAGGTTGTCGACGTCGCTGGAGACGACCGCCACCAGCCCCCGGGCCCGGGTGACCCCCGCCTCGGCCAGGATCTCGTCCTGGGTCGCATCCCCCTCGACCACCAGGTAACCCTCTTCCCGCAGGTCCTCGCTGAGCTCGGCCGATCCCTCCACGACCACGAACGGCATGTTCTCCGCCCGCAGTTCCTGGCTGAGGATCTGGCCCATGCGCCCGTGCCCGCAGATCACGAAGTGCCCCTTCAGGGCACCGATTTCCCTGACCATTCTCCGCCTCCCGAGAATCTTGCGGAACTGCACCTCGATGATCACCTGGCCGATGGCGCCGAGGGTATAGGTCATGACCATCAGTCCGGCCACGATCAGGACGATGACGAAAACCTGGCCCGTGGTGGAGAGCGGCTGCACTTCCCGGAACCCGACCGTGCTGAGGGTGATCACGGTCATGTACAGCGCTTCCAGGAAGGAGAAACCCTCCAGGGCCACAAAACCGGCGGTCCCCCCCAGCATGACCACCAGGAGCAGGGCCAGGCCGCGACGGATATTCCGGAAACGAGACGGCTTCTTGAGCATTATCCCTCCGCAGGGGCGAGACCCCGTTCGGGGGTCCGGGCTCGGTTAGTCAGGTTACGCCCTTGCCTCCGGCACGGAAAGTATCAAATTATGAGGACGTCGATTTTCCCCCTGGGGCCGGAACCGGCTACCCCGCGGCAAGTACAAGGGGGGTCGCTCGTCCCGGGAAACCCAGCCAAAGGACGGTTCGGAAGATGTTCAGCAACGCCAACCGCTTTTCCCTCGCTCCGCCGCGGTTTTTCCTGCTGGCCGCAGCCCTGCTGGCCGTGACCGCCGGGCTCGCTCCCGCGGCCCGGGCCCAGATGGAAGTGGCGCGGCCTGTGATCACCGTCGAGCCGGAGGCGCTTGACTTCGGGGTCATGGAGCAGAGGGAGGCCAAGACCGCCGAGGTCACCCTCCGCAACATCGGCGGCGCCGTGCTCAAGATCCGCGACATCGAGACCGACTGCGGCTGTACCGTCCCCGAGGTCGAGGACCGGGAACTCGGACCGGGCGAAGCGACCATCCTGAAGGTCACCTTCAACAGCAAGGTGTTCCAGGGCCCGCAGATCAAGTTCATCCACATCTACTGCAACGATCCGGAACGCCCGGTGATCGAGTTCCCGGTCAAGGCCGACGTCCACGTGCCCCTTTTCGTCGACCCACCCAAGAAGCGGCTCGGCTTCGGGATGGTGCTCCAGGGCCAGAGCGTGACCAAGGAGGCGCAATTCGCGACCGACGACATCGAGCGCCTG
>CAZAHC010000217.1:0-6041 GCA_964484595.1 uncultured Fibrobacteraceae bacterium
CGGCCATCAACCAGTACGTCGGCCTGAAGGACGGCGAGAACACCATGCAGGACTACCTGGACTACGTCCGGAACGACCTGATGGGTGTCACTCGCGAGGACCTCGTGGCGAGCATCGCCCGCCACGTGGACTCCAGCGTCCACCTGTTCGAGAAGTGGGGCCTCCCCATCTGGATCGACAAGGACGGCGGCTACGTGCACGAGGGCCGCTGGCAGCTGATGATCAACGGCGAGTCCTACAAGGTCGTCGTGGCCGAGGCCGCCAAGAACCATCTCGGCATCGACAACATCATCGAGCGCGTCTACATCACCGAGCCGCTGATGGACGGCAACAAGTGCGTCGGCGCGGTCGGCTTCAGCGTCCGCGAGGACAAGTTCTACGTCTTCAAGGCCAAGGCCGTCATGTGCGCCATGGGTGGCGCCGTGCACGTGTTCAAGCCCCGCTCCTCGGGCGAGGGTCTGGGCCGCGCCTGGTACCCGCCCTGGAACTCCGGTTCCAGCGCTTACTTCACCCTGAAGGCCGGCGCCGAGATGACCTGCCAGGAAGTGCGGTTCATCCCCGTGCGCTTCAAGGACGCCTACGGTCCGGTCGGCGCCTGGTTCTTGCTCTTCAAGAGCCGCGCCACCAACGCCTTCGGCGGCGAGTACATGCAGGAGCGTCGCGACGAGCTGGAGAACTGGGGCCCGTACGGCAAGGTCAAGCCGATCCCGGCCAACCTGCGTAACTGGCTCGGCATGCTCGACGTGATGGAAGGCAAGGGTCCCATCTACATGCGGACCGAGGAGGCCATCCAGAAGATCGCCAACGAGCTGAAGGACGATCCGAAGGCCTACAAGAAGAAGATGAAGGAACTGGAGAACGAGGCCTGGGAGGACTTCCTGGACATGACCATCAGTCAGTCCATCCTCTGGGCCGCCACCAACACCATGCCCGAGGAGAAGCCCTCGGAGATCGCCGCCGCCGAGCCCTACTTCATCGGCTCGCACTCCGGCGCCAGCGGCGCCTGGGTCTGCGGTCCGGAGGACATCCAGTCCGGCGACTCGAAGGGCGACTACTTCTGGGGTTACCCCAACATGTCGACCGTCGACGCTCTGTTCTGCGCCGGCGACGCCTCGGGTGCCTCCAGCCACAAGTTCAGCTCCGGTAGCCACGCCGAGGGTCGCATCGCCGCCAAGGCCGCGATCGCCTACATCGTGGACAACAACACCGACCCGAACGTGGACATGGGCAAGGTGGACGAGCTGAAGAAGACCATCCTCGCTCCGCTGGACCTCTTCGAGGACAACAAGGGCGAGACCACCGATCCGAACATCAACCCCAACTACATCCGGCCCAAGATGTTCATGTTCCGTCTGCAGAAGATCATGGACGAGTACGCGGGCGGCGTTTCCAGCCAGTTCACCACCAGCGACAAGCTCCTGACCAAGGGCATGGAGCTGCTCACCTTCCTGAAGGAAGACAGCGCGAAGCTGGGGGCGGAGGACCTGCACGAGCTGATGCGGTGCTGGGAGAACGTCCACCGGATGTGGCAGGCCGAGGCTCACGTGCGGACCATGCTGTTCCGCGAGGAGACTCGTTGGCCTGGTTACTACTACCGTGCCGACACGCCCAAGATCGACGAGGACAACTGGCTCTGCTTCGCCAACTGCAAGGTCGATCCGGCGACGGGTGAGTGGGAGATGATCAAGCGGAAGATCCACCGGATCTACTAGATCTCACCTCTCACGCGGAAAGAAGAGACCGGCGGTCGTTCGATCGCCGGTCTCGCTTTTTTCCCGACGGAAATCCCGCCGGTCACCCGTTCCGGCCGCAGGGGCAGATCCGCTCGAGGCCGAGCAGCTCGCACACGCCGGCCGCGGTCACCCCGAACACCAGGCCGACCTTGCCCCGCTCGTTGATCCGGTCCCAGAGCGGGTCGAAGGTGGCGTTGACCAGGGTGCTGCCGGTGAGCAGCACCACGTCCGCGGCGTCGATCAGCTCGTCGGCCCGCGTCACCCCGTCCCAGACCTCCACCCCGAATTCCCGCTCCCCGATGCAGTCCGGGTCGAGATCGGTGAAGAACACGTGTCCGGCGCCGACCGCCCGGACCAGAGCCTCGGCGATGGCCGGGTTGAACCCGATCAAGCCCACCCGGGGTTCGCCCCAGCGCCGGCGCAGCGTGCGGGCGATCTCCTCCCCGCAGCGCTCGGGATCGTCGTCCCGGCAATGCACGGTGCCGTCCACCCGCCCCAGGTGTCGCAACAAGGCGTTCAGGGTGGCCAGGTAGATCGCCCGGTGGCTGTTCCGATCCAGCGGCAGGTCGAGGACCTCGGCCAGCAGGCCGAGAAACTCCCGGGCCGAATCGGTGAAGGCGTGGCCCCGCCCCGACCCGACCCGGGCCTCGATCACTCGCTCCTTGCCGACCAGGATGGGAAAGGTGCGCCGGCCCGGCCGGCCGATCGCCTCCTCAGGGGTGAGCGGCTTGACCAGTACCGAAACGTCGGCTTCGAGCAGGTCCGCCGCCTCGGCGAGCTGCCGGAACAAAGGTAGCGTCCTTTCCAGCCTTCCGGTGCTCATACCCTTAGCCTCCGGACGAGCCGATGAACCTCAGCGCCACGTAACCAAAGACGAATCCGAACACCACCTTCAGGGTTCGCGAGGAAAAGCGCCCGTTCAGGAGGGCGCCCAGGTTGGCACCACAAAGGGTCCCGAGACAGAGAGGCAGAGCCCGTTCGAGATCGATGAAACCCTGGGCAAGCTTGAAGGCACTGCTGATGAACGTGTTCAGGCAGAAGCAGACGAGCGAGGCGCCGATGGCCGCCTTGATCGGCGCCTTGAGCAGGAAGGTGAAGGCCGGAACGAGGATCCCGCCCGTGCCGATGCCCAGCAAGCCGGGCAACGCACCGGCAGCCGCACCGACGCCCAGCTTGGCTGCCGGTGAGCCCCGGATGCCTGCCCCTGGCGCCATTTCCGCCCGTGGTTTGAGCAGGCCGATGGTTCCCTCGGTCAGCATGCGGATCGAGATCAGGGAGAACACCAGGCCGATGCCCAGATCCAGCCAGCGCCCGTGCGAGGCCAGGTGCTGAAAGGCCAGCGAGGCCGTCATCGCGGCCACGGCGCCGGCAACGATCACTGGCACGATCGTGCCGAGCCGTATATTCCCGAGGCGGAAGTGCCGGTAGCTCCCACCCAGCGTGGTGAAGAAAACGGCCAGGACGCACGTTCCCGCCGCCTGGGCGGGAGACAGGTTGGCGCCGAAGCGCAACAACGGCATCAAGACGATGCCTCCGCCCAGGCCGAGCAAGCCGCCCAGGGAACCCGCCAGCAGCCCGCCGCCGATCAGGATTAGGAATTCATTCATGCCCCCGCCTCAGGTTGACCGGCTGGCTCGGTCTGGACCCCCGCTCCGGATTCCATCGGTACGGCCGGGCGGGGAATCCTGTCAACCCTCGAAAAACGAAAAAAACCTGTGCTGTCCGGCATTTTCCCGCGGTCCAAACCAAGTGACCACCTGATAATCCTCAACCGCGAAGGGGGAAAGGCCATGTGCCGGCAAGCTCCATTCCTGCGCTGCGGGGGCGCGGCGGCGGTCGTCGTCCTGGCGATCCTGTTTCTCGCGACCACGGCCGAGGCCGAGTGGTCTCACAACATCTACGAGAACAACCCGGTGAGTATCTCGGACACCGATGACCAGGAACCGGTCGTCGTGTCCGACGGTAGCGGCGGCGTCATCGTCGTCTGGAAGATGGAGCGGGAGCCAGACACGGATCTGTTAGACCTGCAGGCCCAGCGCCTGGACGCGGACGGCGACCCTCTCTGGGGGCCGGACGGGGTCCAGATCTGGATGTCGGGGAGCGGAAACATCCATAGCTTCGCGGCGGTGGCGGACGGGTCGGGGGGAGCATTCGTGGTGATTTCCGATTTTGTATCCACCTATTTCCGCGCCTTCGCTCAGTGGGTGAACGACGAGGGCAGCCTGACGTGGGGAGGGGTGGGTGTCGAGCTCAGCCCCGACCACTGGGTCGCCGACCAGATCTACGTCCGTCTCGTGCGGGCGGCGGACGGCTCGGGCCTGGTCGCAGGCTGGATGGAATACGGGTACGACCCCCCCACCGATTGGGACATCTGGACCCAGAAGGTTACCACCGCCGGGACGGTGGCCTGGAACCCGGGAGGCGAGCTGGTCTGCGGGGCGGACGACACCCAGAATGAGATCGCCATGGCCCCCGACGGCGCCGGTGGGGCCTTCATCGCCTGGGTCGACCAGCGGGACGGTGGTTTTCTCTACAATGATATCTACGCGATGCATGTCGACGACACCGGGGCCATGACCTGGCTCACCGATGGCATGCTTATCGCGGGCCCCACGGGCCAGCAGACGGATGTCCAGGCTGTTCCGGACGGGACCGGCGGGGTCATCTTCGGGTGGGAAGACGACGCTGCGGGTGACGACGACATCTGGCTCGGGCGCTGCACCGTACTGGGCGACACTTGGTGGACGGTCCAGGTCTCCTCCGAGACCACCATCGACCGCGAGCCTCGGCTAGCGGCCGATGGTCTGGGCGGCGCCTTCGTGGTCTGGGAGGATTACCGGGACGACGGCTACAACGGCAACGATCTCTACGCCCAGTGGGTCGACCAGGCCGGCAGCCTGCGCTGGTCGAGCACCGGTGTTCGCGTGGGCGCGGCCGATGTTTCGCAGTACGACCAGTGCATTCTCGCCGACGGGTACGGTGGCGCCATCGTGGCCTGGACCGACGACAGGGCGGCGGCGGGGATTCAGCAGCCGTACGCCCAGCGCATCTCGGGGACGGGATACAGGCAGTGGGGAACCTACGGCCTGCAGCTCTCGGGGGCCAGCGGGGACGTCGATTGCCTAGGCGCCGTGACGGACGGCAGGGGCGGGGTGATTGCTGGCTGGGAGGACTGGCGAGTCGGCTACTGGACGGATATCTACGCCCAGCGAGTCGAGTACTTCGGCTACTTGGGCGATCCTTCCCCCACGATCACCGGCGTGACCGACTATCCCCAGGACCAGGGCGGAGTGGTGCGACTGGACTGGGCCCGCAGCTACCTAGACGACTACCCCTACGGCCAGGTCGGCCAGTACAGCATCTGGCGGCGGTACGGGGGGCCCGCGGCGAAGGCCGGCGCCCCGACCGGGGAGGATGTCGCTGCAAGGGCCGCCGCGGTCGCCGCCCGCACCGGCTTGCCGGAGGAGTTCGTGATCGGCCAGATCCGTTCCGGCTGGGCCTACGAGGCGGAGGTCGAGGCCTGGTACCAGCCCGAGTACACCTACCACGCGCCGACCTACGCCGACTCCACCGAGGCCGGCATCATCCTGACCGATTACAAGGTGATGGCCCACGCCGGCGGCGAGTTCTGGGAGTCGGCTGTCGAGTCGGGCTACTCCGTGGACAACCTGGCGCCGGGGGCCCCGCTGGCCCTGGCCGCAGACCCGGTCGGGGCCGAGGTGACGCTGAGCTGGTTGGCCAGCGGCCACCACGACGAGGACCTGTCCCACTACAACCTCTTCCGCTCCCTGACGAGCGGGTTCGAGCCCGGGCCGGACACCTTCCTGCACGCGACGACCGATACAACCTCGCTCGACGTGATCCCCGGCGCGGGGCCATATTATTACCTGGTGACCGCGGTCGACGTGCACGGCAACGAGGGCGATGCGTCCAACGAGGCGGAGGTGACCACCCCGACGGGACTGCCCGACGACGGCCCGCCCGTGAAGCTCGCGCTGCGAGGCAACTACCCGAATCCCTTCAACCCGAAAACGACGATCCACTTCGATCTGCCGGGCGCCCGGACGGTCAAGCTGTCGGTCTTCGCCCTGACCGGACGCCGGGTGGTGACGCTGGTCGATGGTGAGCTACCCGCTGGCCGGCACCAGGTCGACTGGAGCGGCCGCGACGAGGCCGGCAGGGCCCAGGCCAGCGGTGTGTACATCGCCCGGCTGGAAGCGGGAGGCGAGCAGCGCAGCAGCCGCATGATGCTGATCAAGTGATATGGAACGGCTAGTCAAGTAAAGACAGACTGGTTCTTCAGGCCCC
>CAZAHC010000218.1:0-6039 GCA_964484595.1 uncultured Fibrobacteraceae bacterium
CGTGTATGTAACCCAGGGAACGTAGCTGCTCGCGGGGGGCCTCGTCCATCTCCACCTCGCCGGACCGGGGGCCGGTCGCCGGCAGCTGTTGCTCGAGCAACGCCCGCAGGGCGGCGACGTCCTGCGGACGCCGGTCGGCCAGGTTCTCCCGCTGGCCGGGATCGGCGGCCAGGTCGTGCAGCTCGACCAGCCCGTCGCTGGCCACGGTCAACCGCAGGTCACCCAGGCGAATGGTCCGGTAGGTGCGTCGCAGCGGGGCGGGGTCCAGCTCCGGGTTGAGCTCGGCCAGGGCGTCGATCAGGTGGGCCTGGGGCTCGAAGTACTCCGCGATCAGCGGCCGACCGGCCGCGGGCAGGGGGGACAGCAGGGAGATGCTGTGCGGGTTCGCCTCGGCGGCAGCCGCCCCGCTCCCCTCGGGTTCGACCCCCGCCAGCTCGCAGATCGTCGCGAACAGATCCGAGAGCATCACCGGCTCCGGCCGGTCGCCGGGCGGCAACCGTCCCGGGGCCCTGACCACCAGCGGCACCGCGAGCAGTGTCTCGTGGACGGAGAACTGGTGATCCACCAGCCCGTGGTCACCCAGGTTCTCCCCGTGATCCGAGGCGACGATCAGCACCGTGTCCTCGTACAGGCCCTGATCCTGGAGGACGGCGACCAGGCCGGCCAGCAGGCGATCGGACGACAGGACGTCCCCCGCGTACAGGTCCTGCACCCGTCCCCAGTCAACCGAGTCCCATCGGTGCAGACCCGCCTGGTACTCCAGACCCCATTCCGCGGAGATCATATCGTCGGCCGGCAGGTGGGCCAGGTGGGTGGGGCGGAAGTCCGGGGGAGGATCGTACGGCAGATGGGCTTCCAGGAAGTTGACGAAGACGAAGAAGGGCTCGTCGCCCTCGCGGTTGCGCAACCAGTTTTGCAGGGCGATCACCGAGGCGCGGCCGCCCTGATCTCCCCGGTAGCGTCCGGGATCCTCGGGCAGGCCGCCTCGCAGGGGCGCCTCGATCTTCTCGCCGAATCCCCGCAGCAGGCCGGTGGTCCGGTCGGCCAGCCAGGGGTTGCTGTAGAAGGCGGCGGTGCGGTAGCCGGCGCGGCCGAGCAGCTCGGCGAGCGTGGGCCAGCCGGTGTCCAGCCGCGGATGCCGGTGCGTGCAATCGTGGTCCGACGACAGCCGGCCGGTGAAGAAGGACGCGTGCGAGGGCACGGTCCAGGGAGAGTTGGCCCAGGCGTTCCGGAAGACGGTCCCCTCGGCGGCGATCCGGTCAAGCTCCGGGGACCAGCCGGCACCCCGGTCACCCACCCCGGTGCAGTCGTCCCGGACGGTGTCCAGGATCACCAGGACGATGCTGGGCGGCGGCGGGCCGGTCTCGCAGCCGATCAGCCCGAACATTAACCCGGTGGCCCCGCCCAGGATCAGCAGGGCCGGCAAGACCCGCCGCGAGTACCGGTTGCCCACGATCGTTATCTCCGATCAGCGGTTCTTGAAGGGCAAGAATGTCATGAAGTCGGCATGGTGGACCACGTAGGCCTCGGTCGTCCGCTTGACCATGTCACCCTCGCCGGCGTGGGCGGCGATGATGTGGCAGACGCGGTCGGGCACGCCGCAGCTCCGGGCCAGGCTCACCCCGGTGAACGGATGGCGCAAGTAGCGTCCCGTCTCGCTCTTGACGGTCTTGCCGTCCTCGGTGGTGTACTCGAGCAGCTTGCCGACGTCGGCGAGGATCGCCCCGGCGATCACGGTGTCCAGGTCCGCCGGCAGCTCGTCACCGAAGAACTCGTTCATCTTCTCGGCGGCGGCCCGGGCGACGTGCACAACGCACCGCTTGTGCGCCATGAAGCTGACCTTCAGGTCCGGCACGAGCAGGGTGAACGGAATCTCCTGGAGGTCGGCGGCCGTCAGGGGGCTCTCCTCGAGCGCGCGCTCCCAGGTCCGGGCGGTCGCCTCGCGCAGCTCGGCGTCCTCGATCCACTCCAGCTCGGGCCAGAGGCTGAGGGTTTCATCTTTCATGATCGCTCCTCGGGGCTAGGGAAAAAGTCGAGCTGCTTGCTGTTTCACCGGGCCAATTTGCTCAACCGGCCGCGGTCAGTCAAAGGAAGAGACCGCTAGCGGGGGGCGGGGTAATGGAAAACGCCCCCGGCACGACTGGCCAACCCGAGGAACGAGCCGTCGTCCAGAACGACAAAGGACCGGAAGTAGTCTCCTACCGGACCGGCGGCCACCCGCCAGCTGTTGTTCCCGGGCTGGCCCTCGAGTTTCAGAACATACCCAGGGAATTCACTGGTCACGTAGATCCCGGACCCGTCCGAGGTGACACAGTTTATCTCGGCCGGAGCATCTCGCGGGAACTGATAACCTGACTCGGTCAGGATCTCCGGGTCGTCCCCGCTGTAGGCAGCCAACCAGTTCCGGCCGATCAGATAAAGCGCTTCCGGATACGACCCGCAGACAGTGCCATACCGGCTGATCCGCCAGCCGCGGAAGGGTTCGAGGTCGTGCCAGGTGGAGCCCTCGTACAGGTGGACCTGGTCCTCGCCCAGGGCGAAGACCTGGCCACCAGCCGTGATGGACAATCGCCAGGACAGCCCATAATCACAGATGCTCTGAAGGGTTTCCTCCTCCTTCCAGCCGGTCCCATCCCAGCGAAACACACCCTGGCAGTTGCCGATCCAGACCTCCGTGTCGCTAAGGACGAGAAAATCGTTGGCGATGTCGATCTGCAGCTCGTTGTCAAAGACGTACTCGTCCAAGACGAGCCAGCCGGCACCGTCGATGCGGATCAGAAATCCATCCTCGGACAGGCAATGAAGGCGGTCCAGGGAGGGGCCGTCCACACGCCATCTACTGTCCTCCTCCCAGTCGGGCAGTGAAATGACATGGCGCCAGCCGTCACTCTCCCGATCCAGCAATTTCTCCTGCACCTGCAACAGGACCGTGCCGTCCCCGAGACGGATCAGCCAGGCGTATGAAAGGCGCGCCGCCGGGTCGTTCCGCCAGCCGTCACCCCGGTGCCAGAGGAGCGAACGCTCCAGGCTGACCGCAAAAACCTCGCCGCTGTCTATCACGTCGATCGCGGTGATAGGGCCAACACCGCGCTCGATCTCAACGTCCCACGGCTGGGATAAATCGTGTAGAAAGACCATTCCGTCGTCCTCCCCTGTCAGGACCACGGAGTCACCCAGGGCCAGCGAGCAGACGTCCCAGTAGGAGTATTCCCAGTCGACCCAGTCACCGTCCTGATAGCGGAAGATCCGGTCGGACAGCAGGAAGATCTCCCCGGCCGCGTTGGTGGCGATCTCCTTGATCGGAGCCTCGGTGAAACCATCCTCGGTTTGCCACTGGCCCGCGGTGTATCGCAGCAGCGTGCCGCCATTCCCGCCGATCATCACGTCGTCGCCCACCGCGGTCACGCAGGCAAGGTCGCGGTCGGTGACCCCGGCCAATGTTTCCCAGCCCGACCCGGCGTTTCTCAAGATCTTCCCGCCATCGCCGACGGTCCAGACCGCACCGTCGGCCGTCACGGCTAGATCACGCAGCGGGGCTTCGCTACCGGAACCGAAGACTCCCCAGATGTCAGCAGCGCGGCGCAGGATGACCCCGCCGCTGCCTACCGCGTAGCGAACGCCGTCGGGCGCGGCGACGGTGGCCACCAAGGTCTCGCGCGTTGGCACGGTTACTCGTTGCCAGTTTCCATCCAGAAATTGCAGGACGAGCCCCCCGGAGCCGACCACCCAGGCCTCGTCGGCGGAGACCAGGTCAACACCAAAAAGGAACTCGGTACCGAAGACCGGCAGCTCCATGGTCCAGCCCGGATCGATATGGGCCCACGGCGAGTAGTCCGGCCCGACGATCTGCACCTGGTCCCGGTCACAGCCGGACCCGGCGATGATCAGGGCGGCCAGGGCCAGGATCGGAGTGAGCCGCGCCCCGAGCCGCTGCGGGTGAACGTCAGAAACCATCGGTCCCGTGATCTCCGTAGCGGAAGATGAAGTCCACACCAACCAGAAATGCTTCCCGCGGGGAGGGCGCCACGAGCTGCCGGACCTGCCCGAGAACCTCGAACGCGGCCTCGTAGGGGAAGGTGTCGCCGGCGGGGCTCTCCCAGCGGGTGGCGGTGCGACGGAGCAACTTGCCCGGCGCAACCCAGGCGAACCAGTCCCCACTGTTAGTTACCGCAAGCTGCAGCACTTCGGCGCGCATGAACGTGTCGCCCAGGTCCAGCAGCGGGGTGATGTCGTTGAGCCCGTTCTCTCCCAGCCGGAACAGCCCTTCCTGACCGAAGAGCAGCAGGCCGTGCTGGGGATCATGGGCCAGGCCGCGCAGGCCCGGCGGGTCCACGAACAGGAAGGGCTCGAGGCTCACCCCGTTGAACCGCCCCAAGTACTTCTGGGTCAGTACCCAGGCCTCGGCCAGGGATGGGCCCGCCACGCCAATAAAACCACCCCAGGTGGGCGGGACCCAGCAAAGCTGGTCCAGAACTCCGCCGCGCAGGGTCCACAGCGAGTGCTCATCGGATTCGATCACCAGCGAGCCGTCGTCTAGGCGGTGCAGCTCGGAAAAACGGGGACCGACATCGGGAAACCTGGTCCAGGCGTCACCCTCATAGCGGAACAACTCGCCGTGCGAGGTGGCCAGGGCGTACAGGACTCCCGGCTCCCCGCCGACCAGGCTGCGTCCGGCCCCCGGGGTGTAACTGTCCAGCTGGATCTCCCTTTCCCACAGTCCCTGCTTGTGGCGGAAGACCCAGCCCCCGGTGGTGATCAGGTTCATTCCCTCCGGTCCCTGGGCCAGGCCGTCCAGGTGCCGCATCTCCTCGGTCAAGACGCTCACCTGGCCTCCTGCCCGCCGACAGATCCCCCCGCGCTCGCTGGTGAAGAGGACAAGATCCCCCAGGGCGATGGCCGCGTCTACATGGTAGTGCCAGCTTTCCCAGTCGATCTCCCAGTCCAGCCCACTCCACTCGCACCAGAGGCCCCGGTATGCACACAGCCGGTCTTCGATGATCATTACTCCATACAGGGTGTTGTTCGCGGCGTGAATGTCATCCCACTTGTACCCGTCGTAGAACTGGACCTCGTTGTCGTCGTCGAGGATGGCCAGTCGCCCCTTGGCGTCGCCGCTGACGCAGATGAAGCGATGCCGCCGGGTGAAGGGAACGTCCGCCCGCCAGTTGACGCCGTCGGACCGGATGAAGACGCCGTCGTCACCCACCACCCACAGCTGGTCCGTCCCCAGCCCCCAGATCGACAGCAGGTCGCTCTCGACGCCGAGGTCGATGGCGCTCCAGATCCCGCCCTCGCGGCGCAGCAGCCGGCCGGCGTTGCCGGCGGCGGTCACGGTGCCCGCCGGATCGCACCAGAGGGCGGAGATGCGCCCGCCGGGATCGGCTGGCCGGTCCACCTTCCACTCGTCGTTCTCGAAGCGATAGATGATGCCGCGCGAGTTGGCGGCGTAGGCCGCCCCGCCCGGTGCGGTGCAAAGAGCGGCGACGTCCAGCCAGCCGGGAAGGTTGTGGTTCGTGAGCCGGCCGTCCTGCCAGCGCAGGACGACACCGTCGTCGCCACCGATCAGCAGGTCGTCCGCCGTCCACGCCGCGATGGCGGTGATCTCCTTGCCACAGGCCAGAACCGGCGACTCCTGCCAGGAGCCGAGGTCGGCCTCGTGGACGACCGGCAGCTCCGGGTCGACGAAGACCTTTTCCGGTTCGACGAAGCAGCCGGCGACCAGCAGCGAGGCCAGGATCGGCAGGACAATCGCCCGGGTTGTTAGCGAGTTAGATACCATGACACTCGTGAACGGCCGGTTACCAGGGACCACCGGCATAATATACCAAAGATCAGCGGCGGCGGGAAAAACCCAGGTAACGGGGCAACCACCAGGCCGTCACCAGGCCGACCGCCGCCACCGCGCCCAGCAACAGAAAGGGCCAGGTGTACTGCCCGCTGGCATCCCGGACGGCGCCGGCGAGCGGCGGCACCAGGACGATCCCGCCGTTGGCGCAGGCGGCCAGGATTCCGAACGCCCGCCCGTGATGAGACGGCGGC
>CAZAHC010000219.1:0-6007 GCA_964484595.1 uncultured Fibrobacteraceae bacterium
ATGCGCATCCTGGTGGTGACAGCCGAGTTCGCGCCGCTGGCCAAGGTCGGCGGGCTGGGGGACATGGTGGCGGCGCTGAGCACGGCTCTCGCGGCCCGGGGCCACGACCTGCGGGTGGTCCTGCCGCTCTACGGGGGGCCCGCTGGCCAGGCACAGGCCGTCCGTCCGGTTCCGGACTGCCCGCGGTTCCGGGTGCCGGTCGGCCGGAAGGCCCACCTGATGCGCCTGTTCGAGACGGTTGCCGGTCCGGGCGGGGTGCGCTGTTATCTTCCGGAGAACGAGGCTCTGTTCGGCCGGCCGGGGGTGTACCACGGTCCGGACGGCGAGGTGTTTCCCGACAGCCTGGCGCGCGCTGTCTGCCACGCCCGGTCCGCCCTGGTGGTGCCGGAGCTGCTGCGCTGGCAGCCACAGGTGATTCACTGTCATGACGCCTGGTCCGCCCTGACCCTGGTCTATCACCGGCACCGGGCCGAGGTGCCGGGAGAGCCGCCGCCGGCGCGGACGCTCCTGACGATCCACAACCTGGCCCATCAGGAGGTCCACCCGCACGAGCAGATGGCGCTGCTGGGCTTGCCGGCCGCGATGGGTGTCTACCCCGGCATCCTCGAGTTCCACGGCCGGCTCAATCTGCTGAAGGCAGGAATCCTGTCCGCGGACCTGATCAACACCGTCAGCCCGACCTACGCGCGGGAGGTCGTCAGCGGTCCGGAACTCGGTTACGGTCTGGACGGCGTCCTGCGGCAGCGAGCCGCCGCCTTCAGCGGGCTGCTGAACGGCGCCGATCTGACCGCCTGGGACCCGGCCCGCGATCCGCACCTGCCCGCCAGCTACGACGCTTCCGACCTCTCCGGCAAGCAACGGTGCCGGAAGGGACTGATTGCCGAACTGGGACTGGCTCCCGGCGATGGCCCGCTGCTGGGAATGGTCGGCCGGGTTGTTCCGCAAAAGGGCCTCGACCTCTTGCTGGCCGGCCTGGACAAGATCGTGGCCGTTGGGTTCTCGCTGGTGGTCCTCGGCACTGGTGACCAGGACCTCGAGGCGGAGCTGGCCGCGGCGGCCAAGCAGCACCAGGGCCGGGTCGCCTTCGTCCCGGCCTTCGACGAGGCGCTCGCCCACCGGATTTTCGCCGGCTGCGACCTGTTTTTGATGCCGTCGCTCTTCGAGCCGTGCGGGTTGACCCAGCTGTATGCTCTCCGTTACGGTGCGGTACCGGTGGTGCGCCACACGGGGGGACTGGCGGACACGGTCACTGACGCCGCGCTGATCGGCGGCACCGGTTTCGTCTTTCACAATTTCCGGCCTGCGGCTCTCCTGAAGGCCCTGGCCCGGGCCCGGGCGGCGTGGGCCGACAGGGAGGGCTGGGCCGAGCTGATGAGGCAGGGCATGGAAAGCGACTTCTCCTGGGACGGGCCCGCCCGCGCCTACGAGGATCTCTTCCGGCGGCTGGTCGCCGCGCAGAGCGTGCCATGAGCGAGGAGCGGCTCCTGCGGGAACAGGCGGCGTTGCTGGAGCACGGTTTCGCCACCAGCCTGGTGCCCCAGTTCCTGCTCGATCCCGGGGGCCGGATCCTGCTGGCCAGCGAGGGGGCGGGGGTCCTGGTGGGCCTGTCCACTGCGGAGCTGGTGGGCGAACCGCTGTCCCGCTTCCTGGGCCAGCTGCCGGATCTGCAGCGGCGCCAGCCGGATGGACCGGAAAGCCGCCTGCCGGTGGAGATGGAGGTCCAGCGGCTCACCGGCGACCGGATACCGGTCGAGATGCACCTGAACACCTTCGGTGAATCCCCCGATCGCCTCCACTGCCTGCTGGTCGTCCACGATATCTCCAACGCCAGGTTCCTCGACCAGGAGCGAGCCGCCCGGCTCGACAAGCTGTCGCTGCTGAACCAGGTGAACGAGGCTCTCTACGGCGCTCACCTGACGCTGGATCAGGTACTCGAGGCCATCCTCATCTGCGTGACCGCGGGCCAGTGCCTTGGTTCCTACGGGGCCTTCCTGCTCCTGATCGACGAGCATGAAAAGGCCCTGCGGGGCGAGATCGCCATCGGGCCGTCGAATCGCGAGGAGGCCTCCCGGATCTGGCAGGATCTGGAGGGCCAGCAGGCCGGTCTCTACGAGATGATGACGAGCTACGATCGCTCCATCAAGCAGACCGACGCGGTGGTCAACGAGATCGTCAAGGAGATGAGCGTGCCGCTGGCCGCCGGCGACCACGCGCTGATCCAGGCCATGCAGAGGCGGCAGGCCCTCCGGGTGACTGCGGAAGATCAGACCCCGGGGGCCGACAGCATCCGCGGCTGGTTGAACTACCCCGCCTTCGCCGTGGCTCCCCTGGCCACCCGGCGGGGGCCGCTCGGCGTGATCCTGGCGGACAACGCGATCACCGGTGGCCCGATCAGCAACCTCGACCTGGAGATCCTGCAGCTCTTCGCCAACGAGTCGGCCAACGCCATCGAGAACAGCCGGCTGTACTTCGAGCTCGAAAAACGGCTGGTCGAGCTGCGCAAGGTGACCCAGCGTCAGAAGGAGGACCAGGAAACCCTGCTGCGGATGGAGCGCCTGTCGGTGATGGGCGAGACGTCGGCCATGGTGGCCCACGAGCTGCGCAACCCGCTGGTCGCCATCGGTGGTTTCGCCCGGTCCCTGTTACGGTCCCTGGACGATAAGGACCCCAACCATCGGTTCGCCTCGATCATCACCGAGGAGGTGACTCGCCTGGAGAGGATCATCCACGATCTGCTCGATTTCATCCGCCCCCAGAAGCTGCGGCGCAAGTCCGTGGTCGGGGACGAGTTGATCGCCGAGACCGTGCGCCACTTCCAGGAGAAGGCGACCGAGCAGTCGGTGAAGCTGATCCTCGACCTGCGGGCCGCCGGCGTCCTGGTGAACGTCAATCCGGGCGAGATCCAGCAGGTCCTGCAGAACCTGGTCCTGAACGCCTTGCAGGTGGTTGCCGAGGTGGGGGGGACCGTCATGGTCCGGACCCAGGTGCTCGCCGGCGGCCTGCAGATCGAGGTCCTCGACGACGGACCCGGGTTCGCCGACGACATGGCCGAGAAGATCTTCACGCCCTTTTTCACCACCAAGGTGAGCGGTTCCGGTCTCGGCCTGACCA
Organism: uncultured Fibrobacteraceae bacterium; assembly: GCA_964484595.1. GTDB lineage: Bacteria > Krumholzibacteriota > Krumholzibacteriia > LZORAL124-64-63 > LZORAL124-64-63 > CAZAHC01. The sequence goes on from CAZAHC010000219.1 coordinate 3,112, forward strand.
TCTGTTACCAGATCGTCAAGGCCCACGGCGGTGTCCTCAGCGCTCGCTCGCGCCGGGCCGGCGGGGCCGCTTTTTCCTTCATCCTGCCCCTGCCGAAACTCCACCTCGCAGGTGGGGGAAACAATCCAGAAATCCAGTAGCCACGCCTTGCCCCCTCTGCTACATTGAGGCTATGATCTAGAGTGTGGGGTGTTACAAGGAGGTGGACCGTGGCCAAGGTCCTTATCGTCGATGACGAACCCCATCTGCGCCTGCTGTACGAAACGGATTTACGGCGAGCGGGCTTCGAGACCATGACGGCCGCCAACGCGGACCAGGGTCTCGAATTCGTGGAGACCATGCAACCCGACGTAGTCGTCCTGGATATCCGGATGCCAGGTATGGACGGCGTGGAGGCGTTGCAGCGAATCTTGGATCGAGACAACACCATCCCGGTCATTCTCAACACGGCGTACTCAAGCTACCGCGACAACTTCATGACCTGGGCCGCAGATGCCTACGTGACCAAGTCGTCGGACACGACCGAGCTCGTCGAGACCGTCAAGGAATTGATGCAGGGTAAGATGGTGAGCAGCTGACCTTTGCCCCGGTGCTGAAGGGCGGTGGAGGTCGGGGGGAGCACTGACGTTTGAGTAGCCTTCAGCCTTTTCGCAAGACCCTGACCATCGTTTTGGCTGGGGGCCAGGGGGAGCGACTCTATCCACTGACCAAGGACCGGTCGAAACCCGCCGTGCCGTTCGGCGGGGCTTACCGTATCATCGATTTCACGCTCTCGAACTGTATCAATTCCGGTCTGAAGCGCATCTACGTCTTCACCCAGTACAAGTCCTATTCCCTGGACAAGCACCTCCAGCGAGGCTGGAACATCTTCAGCTACGAGGCCGGCGAGTTCCTCTACCGCATCCCTCCCCAGCACCGGATCGGCATGAAGTGGTACGAGGGGACCGCCGACGCCGTTTACCACAACGTCTACCTCCTGGAGAAGAACAAGCCCGAGCACGTCCTCATCCTTTCCGGCGATCACATCTACAAGATGGACTACGGAGCAATGCTGGCCTTTCATCTGGGACGGCAAGCTCCCCTGACCATCAGCGCCGCCGTGGTGCCGCGCGAGGGCGCCCATCATTTCGGGATCCTGGAGGTGGATGAGAACTGGCGGGTGACCGGGTTCCAGGAGAAGCCGGCCGACCCTCGGCCCCTGCCAGGCGATCCGGACCACTGCCTCGTCAACATGGGGGTCTACCTCTTCGATACCGAGACCCTGGTGCGCGAGGTCTGCCACGCCGCCCGCTCGACCTCCTCCAGCCACGACTTCGGCCGGGACGTCATCCCCGCCCTGGTGACAGGCGGTCAGGTGGACGCGTTCCCCTTCCGGGACCCGGAAACCGAGGGGCCCCAGTACTGGCGCGACATCGGGACCCTGGACAGCTTCTACCAGGCGTCGATGGATCTGGTGCATCGCCATCCGTCCTTCGACCTCTACGACGAGGACTGGCCGATCCGCTCCTGGATGGCGTCGGTTCCCCCGGCCAAGAGCATGCACGGCGTCGCCGGGGACGGCACTCTGGAAGGCATGGTCGCCGACAGCATCATCGGCGGCGGCACCGTCGTCTCCGGTGCCAGGGTCGAACGATCGATCCTGGGTCTGAACGTGCGGGTCAATTCCTACTGCAAGCTGGCGGACTCGATCGTGATGGATGGTGTCCAGGTGGGCCGTCGGGCCGAGCTGAACCGCGTCATCGTGGACAAGAACGTCAGGATTCCCGAGGGCATGATCATCGGCCGGGACGCCGCCCGGGACCGGGAGCTGTTCAAGGTGACCGCCGAAGGCGTGGTGGTGATTCCCAAGGAGATGAAACTCACCGAGGATGTGCTGGCCGCCTCCGGAGAGGGATCATGACCAAGGAGAAGAAGTTACCGGGGGACGAACCGCCGGGCGAATCCTCGTCGTCCTCCCTGACCCGCCTCGAGGAAGAGATCAGCCTCATCTGTTTACGCTATTTCCGGGGCGACTGGGATCTATACCTCGACTACCTGGCCGGGCCGCGAGTCTCGTCCCGGCAGCGTTTGCGAGAGGTGCCGGTCGTGGAGAAGCTTCGCGAACAGGACCGCCGCACCGACTACCTTGCCGCCATCCTCGAGGACGAGATCGCGGCCACGCTGGATAACCTCCAGTTCGACGGTCTTTTCCATCTCTGGGAACAGTGCCTGATCCTCGATCCCGAGGCCGATCCCTTCCGGGAGTACGAGGAGCAGCGCAACCAGTCCAACGGGACCGCGCCCGAGCCGCCGCCCTCCCTGCACTAACCCGCCCCCTGTCGACTCGCCCACAGGTGACGATCCTGCCGCCCCCGGGACGGGCTGTATCGTCACCTGTGGGCGAGTCGGCGGCGAGCGGGCGGAACAAGGCGGGCGGCGGGGAGGGTCGGTCGAGCCATTGCCAGACCGGCTGCCGATTCCGTATCTTGGTTGTGTCCTTTACCTGTATCGAGAAGCCTGGAGGGTCTCATGTTGAGGTTCCTGATCCCGATCCTGGTTATTCTATTCCCGGTTGCCGCCAGCCAGAGCGAATGCCCCCAGCCGTGGCAGGACGTGGCCGGCCTGAACACCGCCCCGGACGGAACGGGGGAGTTCGACGTCGACTCCTACATGGGGGTGGTCGAGGCCTACCTGTGCCTGTGGGGGCTGACGGCGCCGAGCGGCCTCGCCGGCTTCGCCTGTGACGCCGAGGTCACGCCGGGGGTTGTGCTGCTCGGGGTCCACTACCCGGGTTTCATCATCAACATCGTGCCGATCCCCGCCTTCCAGCTCGTGATCGATCCGCCGCTGCCCCAGGCGGAGGTCCTGCTCCTGGCCACGGTGAACTTCTTCGTCACCACGCCGACGCCGGAGTACG